>JAHCJQ010000044.1 GCA_026126215.1 Alphaproteobacteria bacterium | reverse complement strand
GTGTGTTTTGAGGGTCCGCGCGCCAGGGCGCGGCTTCGCGCCCTGGCGACGGAAAAAATGGCTCCCCGGGCCGGACTCGAACCAGCGACCCGGCGGTTAACAGCCGCCTGCTCTACCGACTGAGCTACCGGGGATCGGGAACTTCCAGCTTGCGCCGGAGGCGGTTGTATAGCAACGCCCAAGGCCAATTCCAAGCCAAAAAATTGCTATCCGCGTCAAGGGGTTCGCCCGCGCAATTCAGGCCGTGGGCGCGACATTGAGCAGGACCACGCCGGCCGCAACAGCCGCCGCCGCTGCCACCCGCTTGATGCCAAAGGGCTCACCGAGCAGCCGCGTGCCGATCAGCGCCGCCACGATGACACTGGTCTCGCGCAGCGCCGACACGAACGTCATCTGCTCGCGGCCCAGCGCCCAGACCACGATGGCATAGCCGAGAAAGGCAAAGAACCCGGCGAGGAAGGCGGGTTTCCAGTTGCGGCGGAATGTCTCGGCAAAAAGCGCGCCCCGGCGCCAGGCGGCGAAGGCGACGAGCGGCAGGCATTCCAGGACGAACAGCGTCATCACATAACCGATGGCATGGCCCGAGGCGCGGGCGCCGAGGCCGTCGGAAGTCGTATAGGCGGCGATCGACACACCGGTACCGAGAGCGAGCAGGGTCGGACGCCAGCCGGCATCCCGCGAGCGTCCGGTAAGCGCGAGGGAGAGGATGGCGGCGCAGATGAGGCTGACCGCGACGATGCCAAGCGGGCTCAGTCCCTCGCCGGCGAAGATGAAGGAGAGGATGGCGACCAGCAGCGGCGCGGAGCCGCGCGCCAGCGGATAGGCGAATGACAGATCACCGACCTTGTAGGACTGGACCAGAAGCAGGTAGTAGACGTTATGCAGCAGCACGGAGAGCGCGAGTAGACCCCATGAGTCGGGAGCGGGCAGGGGCACGAAGAAGAGAACCGGCAGCGCGATCAACCCGCAGGTCAGATTGATGATGGACAGGCGGATCAGCGGATCCCCACCCACTTTCATCAGGGCATTCCAGCTCGCATGCAGTATGGCCGAGCCGAGCACAAGCAGCAGGACGATCGGATCCAAGGCGCGCCTCCCCGCGTTCAGCCGGCGAGCTGCGGGCGGCGCGCCGCGCGGGGCGGCAGAAGCACGGTGGCGAGCGCGGCGCTGACCAGCGCCAGAGCCGCATATTCCTGCCAGCCCGGCCGTTCCCCCAGGACCAGCGCACCGCTCAGCACGCCGACGCATGGCACCATCAAGGTCGAGAGCGACGAGATGCCGACCGGTACCAGCGAGACGATGCGGAACCAGGCCCAGTAGCAGAAGATGAAACAGACGAACATGTTGTAGAGCACGCCGAGGAAGGGAACGAGCGTGAACTCGCCGCCGAAGCTGCCGCGGTCGAACAGCAGCGCGCCCAAGGCCATCGGAATGCCGCCGAGCAGCATCTGCCAGGCGGTGAGGGAAGTGGTGCCGAGCGCCACGGGGTAGCGTTTCATGGCGACGGTGCCGATGGCCCAAAGGATCGCCGCGCCGATCATCAATAGCGCGCCGACCGGTGCCGCGCGCAGCGCGGCGAATTCCGATCCGATCAGCAGGGCGAGGCCAGCCAGGCCAAGGCCGAGACCAAGCAGCCTTCGCGCCGTCAGCTTCTCATTCAGCATGAAACGGCTCAGGATCACGCCCCAGAGCGGCATGGTGAAGGCGAGGATGGCCGCCCGCCCCGACGGCAGATAGCCCACGCCATACACGGCGAGGACGTTCCAACCGGTGATGTTGAAGAAGGAAATCGCGCCGAGGCGCGTCCATTGCCCGGCCGGCACGCGGATCCGCTCTCCGACGAGGCGGGCGATGGCGAACAGGCCGATCGCACCCGAGGCGGCGCAGAGTGCGCGGAAGGTCCAGACCGGCCACTCGGTCAGGACGATCTTCATGATCGGCCAGTTGACGCCCCAGAACAGCGCCAGCAGTACCAGCAGGGCCAGACCGGTGGCGGGCAGGGTGGAATAGGGGCTCTGCGGGGTCACTTGTTCACTGACGAGGTTTCCGGGCGGGACGCGCGACTCTTGGTAGCACGACCCATGCTCGTGGCGTAGCGCCGGATTCCCCCGCTCGTCGCGGAGCAGCCCCTTGCCGGTTGCATGTCCCCATGCTACGGGCTCAGGCAATGAAGACGAACCTCATGGGCAAGGTCCGCCTGCCGCGTTCGAGGCTGGGGCGGCTTTGTCTCGGCTGGGCGCTGGTGCTGGGCGGCATCCTTGGCTTCATGCCCGTGCTGGGCTTCTGGATGCTGCCGCTCGGCCTTGCCATCCTTTCCGTCGACAGTCCATGGATCCGGCGCCGGCGGCGCCGCGTCACGGTCTGGTGGCTGCGCAAGTGGCGGGCCCGTGCCGAGGCCAAGGCGGCGCGCCGCCGCGCGCGCGGCGCCTGAAACCTCAGACCAGATCGAGCACCGCCTTGCCGATGGAACGGCGTTCCGCAATTGCGCGATAGGCTTCGAGATGGTCCGCCAGGAGAAATCGGTGCGAGACGGTGGGCGCGATGATGCCGGCCCGCCACCAGTTGCAGAGTTCCGCCATGGCCGCCTGCATCCGCGCCTGGTGACGGCGCCGCTCATCGGTCAGCCCCCATCCGACATAGATACCGAAATTGAGGCCGATCACGGCCACCTGCTTGACGAGAAGAATATTGGCCGGCGCGGCCGGGATGCGCCCCGACGCGTAGCCGATCGTGAGCAGGCGGCCATCCTGCGCGATGCAGCGGAGCGACTGGTCGAACACCTCGCCGCCGATCGGATCGAAGATCACGTCGGCGCCATGGCCGTCGGTCAACTGCCTGACCCTATCGCGCCAGCCTGAATCGACGATGTCGATGGCCTCGTGCGCGCCATGCGCACGCGCCATGGCGCGCTTCTCCTCGCTCGATGCGGTGGCAATGACCCGCGCGCCGAGGAAGCGGCCGATCTCCACCGCCGCCAAGCCGACCGCGCCGGCCGCGCCATGCACCAGAAGGGTCTCGCCGGCCTGCAGGCTGGCACGCCAGAGAAGAGCCGCGTAGGCGGTGCCGTAGGAGAGCGGCAGATGCACGGCGAGGGCGGGGTCCAGTTCCGCTGTCAGCGGATAGACTGTTTCCTGCGGGACGACCGCTTCCTCGGCATGGCCGCCCCAGTCGAGGATTGCCATCACGGGATCGCCCGCGGCAAGCCGGGTCACGTCCGGTGCGGTCTCCAGCACGATGCCGCTCGCCTCGGTTCCGGGCACGAAGGGAAGCGGAGGCTTGCGCTGATACTTGCCGGCGATGACAAGGCGGGTGGCGAAGCTCACCCCGGCATGGCGCACGCCGATGCGCACCTGTCCAGTTGAAAGCTCGGGCGCCGGCAGATCCTCGATCGTCAGTCCCTCCGGTTCGCACCACTGACGGCAGACCACCGCACGCATTGCCGCCTCCTTCAAGCTGCCTGGATGGCGCAGCGCGCCGCCAGCATCGCCGCGATGTCGTCCGCGTCATAACCTGCTTCGTTCAGGATCTCGACCGTATGTTGCCCTAGCCGTGGCGCCGGCCGCCGGATCGCGGCCGGGGACGCGGCGAGCGTCACGGGCGGCGCGACATTCAGCATGCGCCCCTCGCTCGGATGCTCGGTCTCGAAGAACATGCCGCCCGCCACGAGGTGCGGGTCGAGCAGCAGATCCTGGAGGCGGTTGATGCGCGTGACCGGAACGCCCAGGGGCTCGAGCAGGGCCATCCATTCCTCGGTATCGCGGGCAGGCGTGAGCTTCGCCGCCTCGGCATAGAGTTCGGCGATGTTGCGCGCGCGCGTGTTGAGATCGCAGAAGCGCGGATCCGAGATGATCTCGGGCCGACCGGCGATGGCAAAGAAGCTCTGCCACTGCCGATCGGTGTAGGGCAGCAGGCAGATATGGCCATCGCGCGTGGGGTAGGGCTTGCGTTCGGGCGACAGGACGCGGTTGTAGCCGATCTCGCCGTGCAGGGGATCGAGGGTGCGTCCCCAGAGATGCTCGATCATCAGGAACGACACCATGGTCTCGAACATAGGAACCTCAATCCGCTGTCCATGGCCGGTTCGTTCGCGATGCAGCAGGGCGGCAAGCAGCGCATAGGCGAGGGTAAGCCCGGTCGTCTTGTCGGCCATGATGGTGGGGGCATAGCGCGGTCCGCCCGCCTGGCGGCCGATGATGTCCGCCAGGCCGGAGATACCCTGGATCACGTCGTCGAAAGCGGGTTTGGCGCCATAAGGTCCATCGGCGCGAAAGCCATAGGCGCCGGCATGGACGATGCGCGGGTTGACCGCGCGCAGTTCCGCATCGCCGAGGCCGAGCGATTGAATCGCCTGCGGCCGCATGCTGTGCACGAACACATCCGCCGTTTCGGCAAGGCGGAGCAGCGCCGTTCGCCCTTCGGGTTTCTTGATATCGAGCACGATGGAACGCTTGTTGCGGTTGACCTGGAGATGGATCGGCCCCATCCCGGCGGTGCGGCCGCTGCCGATCTGGCGCACCAGGTCGCCCTCGGGAGACTCCACCTTGATGACGTCGGCGCCGTGGTCGCCAAGTATCTGCATCGCGTAGGGGCCAAGCACCACCGATGTGAGGTCGATGATGCGATAGCCCGACAGGGCGCCGTTCATGTCCGTTTCCCCCGATCTGCGACCGGCACCCGCCGGCGGTTCAGTACGATTTTGGCAAGCCCAGCACCTTCTCGGCGATGAAGCTCAGGATGAGCTGCGGGCTGACCGGCGCGATGCGCGCGATCAGCACTTCGCGCAGGAAGCGCTCGACGTGATACTCCTTCGCATAGCCGAAACCGCCATGGGTCATCACCGCCTGGGTACAGGCCTTGAAAGCCGCTTCGGCGGCGAGATACTTCGCGGCGTTGGCTTCTGCGCCGCAAGGTCTGCCCCGGTCGTAGAGCGCCGCCGCCTTGAAGACCATCAGGTTGGCTGCTTCGAGCTCCATCCAGTTTTCGGCCAGCGGATGCTGGATCGCCTGGTTCTGACCGATCGGCCGTCCGAACACGACCCGCTCCCGCGCATAGTTGGCGGCGCGGGCCAGCGCTGCGCGGCCGATGCCGACCGCCTCGGCGCCGATCAGCGCCCGTTCCGGATTGAGGCTGTGCAGCAGGTAGCGGAAGCCCTGTCCTTCCTCGCCGATGAGATCCTCTTTCGGCACCGGCATGGCGTCGAAAAAGACCTGGTTCGAATCGACGCACTTGCGGCCCATCTTGTCGATCTCGCGCACCTCGGCATGAGCGCGGTCGAGATCGGTGTAGAACAGGCTGATCCCCTCGTAGGGCGAGGCGCAACGCTCGATCGGCGTGGTGCGGGCGAGCAGGGTGATCTTGTTGGCGCTTTGCGCCGTGCTCGTCCAGACCTTCTGCCCATGCACAAGGTAGCGCCGGCCATTCCACTCGGCGCGGGTGCGGATACTGCTGGTATCCAGCCCCGCATCCGGTTCCGTGACGCCGAAGCAGGCGCGGTCGCGACCGGCAATGAGCGGCGGCAGGAAGCGGCGCTTCTGCTCCTCGCTGCCGAAAACGGCGATCGGGTTGGGTCCGAATATGTTGATGTGCACCGCGGAGACGCCGCTCATACCGGCACCGGACTCGGCAATTGCCTGCATCATGATGCAGGCTTCCGTCACGCCGAGACCCGCGCCGCCATATTCGCGCGGCATGGCGATGCCAAGCCAGCCGCCGCGCGCGAGGTCGGCCACGAAATCCTCTGGAAAGCGGCCGTCGCTGTCGCGCTGGCGCCAGTAGTCGAGATCGTATCTGGCGCAAGTGCGCGCCAGCGCTTCGCGGATCGCTTCCTGCTCTGGTGTGAAATCGAAGTCCATCTGTCGTTTCCCGGCCTGGCGGGGCCTACGGTTTCATGTCCGACGCGTGCGGGCAAGAAAAGCAGCGGTCATGCGCTGCGGTTCGCCGCTCGCATAGGCTTGGCCGAAGCTTGCGATGCCGGCTTCGATGGCGTCGGAAAGCGGCAGTTCCTGCCAGTCCGCGAGCAGCTTCTTCTGCAGGCGCAGCGCCTCCGGTCCAGCGGCCAGGATATGTCCGAGCCAGTCCTCGAGCGCGCGGTCGAGCGTGCTCGCGGGACAGACACGATCGACCAGTCCGATGGCGAGCGCCTCGGGCGCGGCCAGCACCTCGCCCAACAGGACGAGGCGCGCCGCACGGCCGGCGCCGACGAGGCGCGGCAGGAGTGCCGCCTCGATCACCGACGGCATGCCGACCTTCACTTCCGGCATGCCGAAACGGGCCTGCTCGCTTGCCAGTCGCAGATCACAGGCCGCCGCCAGTTCCAGGCCGGCACCGAGGCAGAAGCCGTCGATGCGGGCAATCACCGGGACGGGGAGGCGCCGCACCGCGTCGATGGCCCGATGCAGCGCAGTGATGAAGGCAACCGCGCCATCCCGCTCGAAGCCGGACATGGCCACGATGTCGGCGCCGCCGACGAAGGCCCTCTCTCCCGCGCCGGTGACGACCAGCGCGCGCAGCGCCTTCCGCCCGTGCAGGCGCCGCACGCTTGCTTCCATCTGGCCGATCAGGCCGGGCGAAAGGGCATTGAGCTTGGCGGGGCGGTCGATGGTGAGAAAGGCGATCTCGCCAGCAGGGCGGCTTTCGATGTGCACCCGGATACGTCCAGCCTCGCTCCTCGAACCGCCCGTTCTGTCCGTCATTGGCTACCCCCAAGCTTCCGGTGTCAGCTTGGCCGGGCTTGGGGCAAAAGAAAAGCGGCCGCCCCTTCCGGAGCGGCCGCCGTTACGCACGACTGGTGTTCGTCCTGCCTTGATCAGCGGCTCAGCGTGATCTCGGCGCGACGGTTCTCCTCGTTCCGGGCGCCGTCGGGCGTCGGAACCTTCGGACGGGCTTCGCCGAAGGAGGCGCCGCTGACGCCACTGGCATTCACGCCGCGCGCGACGAGCGCGTCGATGACCGCCTTGGTGCGGCGCTCCGACAGAGCCTGGTTGTAGGCGTCAGGGCCGGCGCGGTCGGTGTGACCCTCGACGCGGACCGCAGTCATGCCGAGCCGGCGATAGTCGGCCGCCGCCTGATCGAGCACGCGGGCGGCAACCGGCGAGATGGCCGAGCTGTCGAAGGGGAACAGGACGACATAGACCTGCGGCGCGGGCGGCGGCGGCGCCGGCTGTGCGACCGGACGCATGTCGGCCTCGACGCGGCCCATGGCTTGCATGAACGCGTTCTTGCATTCCGCGATATGCGCCGGCTGGAAGTTCTCGGTCTGCTGCTCGAGCCAGCAGTCGAAATTGAACTGTGCCAGGGCGGCATTCTCGGCCGAGCGCGTGCGTGCGCCGGCATCGAGCGCGGTGGTCAGGCGGGTGCGCGCGGCACCGAGTTCCTGCTGGAACTGCGGGGCGAGCGGCCATGCCGCCAGGGTCTCAGGAGCAGGGTTCTCGTTCTTCGCCGCAGAGTCGGCCTTGCGCGTGAAGATCGGCGTGCTCCGAGCGTCGTTCATCGGTCCGCCTTCGAAACGGGAGAAGGCCAGATACTCGCGGGCAAGGACTTGCGAGAAGACCGGCGCGTTCTGCGGCGCCGGGCTGGCGACCGGGTTGGCGGCACGCCATTCATAGAAAGTCGGCTTCTGCAGGCTTGCATCGCCTTGCGAAGACGGTTGGGTCGCGCAGGCGGCGGCAACAAGCATCGCCGCGCTCGCGACCGCCATTCGTAGCATCGTTCTCATGATATGCCCCCGTGGCTCAGTTCGTAGGAAGGAACTCTGGATGTTCGTTACATCCATACTCATTTAAGTAGGATTGGATTCTACATAAACAACCGCGTAAGGGAATGCCTCCGTAGGATTGCAAGGCAATTATCACAGGCTGTTGTGACCAGCGTCACTGGGAACGCTGTCGCAACAGATACTTCCGGCGCCTCGTGTCGGAAGCATGACAGGAATGTGGTTTTTCAATGCCTGCTGGCTGAGATCCGCCAGCGAGGGAACGGAATGGCGCACCCGGACCTTGTCCGCGCCACCGGAGCGGCCGGATGGGCGTCATAGGAAAATCATCATATGAGCGGAAGTTTGGAGGCCAGGACGAGAATCGAACTCGTGTACGCGGATTTGCAGTCCGCTGCGTCGCCACTCCGCCACCTGGCCGGATCGGTAAGGGCAGCCGCTAGATATCCGATCCGCGGAGGCTGTTCAACTGTTCCTCGACGGCCGGACCGGCGCCTGCGCCATTGTTCATTAACCAGCCTTGGTCTATAAAACGGCAACCCTTTGGAATCAGGCCGAGTCTCACGCGATGCAGGTCTCCGAGAGCGCTGCCCGCCGGCGCCACATGATCGACAGTCAACTCAAGCCGAACAAGGTCACCGACCGGCGCGTGATCGAAGCGATGTCGGCGGTGCCGCGGGAGCCGTTCCTGCCGCGCGACCTGACAGGTGTTGCCTATCTCGATGAAGACCTTCCGATCGCGCCCGGCCGCTTTCTGATGGAGCCCATGGTCTTCGCCCGCCTGCTGCAGGCGGCGGAGATCCAGCCAAGCGACGTGGTGCTCGATATCGGCTGCGGCAGCGGATACTCCGCGGCGGTGCTCTGCCGGCTGGCGGGCACCGTGGTGGCGCTCGAAAGCGACAAGGCGCTGGCGGCGCGCGCCCAGAACCTGCTGTCCGAACTCGCCTGCGATACGGTCGCGCTGGTGGAGGGCGAGCTCTCGCAAGGCTATCCGAGCCAGGCGCCTTACAACGTCATCATTCTCGAAGGCTCGGTCGCGGCAGTACCGGAGGCGATCAGCAACGAACTCGCCGAAGGCGGGCGGCTGGTCGCCGTGCTGCGCGACCGCGTGGCCGGCACGGGACGCGCCACGCTGTTCACGCGTCGTGCCGGTGTTCTCGGCCGCCGTGTCCTGTTCGATGCGGCGACGCCGGAACTGCCTGGATTTCGCGCGCCGGCAGGATTCGTGTTTTGAGCGGGGCCGAGGCATCCTTCCCGCTGCAGGTGGCTCCGCGCGAGGCAGAGCGGATGCTGCGCGGCGGCGAAGGATTACAGGTCGTCGATGTGCGCGAGACGTGGGAGGCCGAAATCTGCAGCATCGACGGTGCCAGGCTGATCCCTCTCGGCTTGTTGCCGGCGCGGGTCGCCGAAATCGACCCTGGTGCGCCGGTCCTGCTGGTCTGCCATCATGGTGCGCGCTCGATGCAGGCGACCATGTTCCTGCGAGCGCAGGGTTACGGCAAGGCGATGAACCTGGCGGGCGGGATCGATGCCTGGGCACGACAGGTCGATCCTGCTATGGCGACCTATTGACCAATTGAGATCATCGGCCCGGACTACTCGCGGTCCGGCTGCCGGCAAGCATGGGGGCGGTGTCAGGCGATGACGGGGAAACGCAAGAAGGCTCGTTTGCTGTCCAGGCTGGCATTGGCGATGCTGGCGGGATCGGCGATCGTGACGCCGGCCGGGGCGCAGAGCCTGCAGGACGCACTCACCCAGACCTATCTCAACAATCCGACCCTGCAGTCCCAGCGCGCGGCGCTGCGCGCCACCGACGAGAATGTCGCGCAAGCGCTGTCCGGCTGGCGGCCCACTGTGACCGTCAATGGCTCGATCGGTCAGGAATATTCCGACCGGCAGACGCCGCTGACCCGCATCGATGACCAGACTGCCCAGCCGCGCAGCCTCTCGATGACGCTCTCGCAGCCGGTGTTCAACGGGTTTCGCACCGTGAACCAGACGGCCGCGGCAGAGGCCCAGGTCAAGGCGGCGCGCGCGCGGGTGGAAAGCACCGAGCAGCAGGTGCTGTTGCAGGCGGTGACCGCCTACATGGACGTGGTGCGCGACCAGGCCGTCCTTGAACTGAGCCAGAATAACGAGCAGGTGCTGCGTCGCCAGCTCGAGGCAACGAACGACCGCTTCCGCGTCGGCGAAGTGACCCGCACCGACGTGGCGCAGGCCGAGGCCCGGCTGGCTGGTGCCATTGCTGCGCGGATCAGGGCCACCGGTGCGCTGATCTCGAGCCGGGCAAACTATCAGCGGGTGGTCGGCGACATGCCTGGCACGCTCGAAAAGCCGCCGCCGCTGCCGGCGATGCCGCGCACGGAGGACGAAGCCCTTTCCAAGGCACTGGGCGGCAATCCGGACCTGATGGTGGCGCAGTTCGCGGAAGAGGCCGCACGCTACGATGTCGAGGTTGCGGTCGGCAACCTGCTGCCTTCGGTCTCGCTCGATGCCCAGCATGCCCGCAACCGCGATGTGGGGACGCAGGATTCGCGCGCCGAAACCACGTCGATCGTGGCGCGGGTCAGCGTGCCGCTCTATCAGTCAGGTGCCGAGTACAGCCAGATCCGCCAGCGCAAGGAGACGGCGAGCCAGCGTCGGATCGATATCGAGGATATCCGCCGCCAGGTCCGTCAGATCACCGTCCGAGCCTGGGAGGCCCTGACCACGGCGACGGCCGCCATCGAGGCGCGCCGCGAGCAGGCGCGCGCCACGATGATCGCTTTCGAAGGCGTGAGCCAGGAAGCGGAGGTCGGCGCCAGGACCGTTCTGGATGTGCTGGATGCGGAGCAGGAGCGGCTCGACGCCCAGGTGCGCGTGGTCGAAGCGGAGCGCGACCGGTATGTCGCGGCCTTCACCGTGCTGCAGGCGATGGGCGAACTGACGGCGACAAGGCTTGCCCTGCCGGTGCAGGTATTCGATCCGACCGAACACTACAACCGCGTGCGCTGGCAGCATTTCGGCACGACGCCGCGCGGCGAGTGAGCGGGGGCCGACGCCCGAGGCGGTGCTGGCTTTTGCTGGCACCGTATCCTAGTTTGTGCGGTGCCGCGCCTCGACGGCGTGGCCATGATCAGGGTCTCAGATGAGCGACACAGGCAAGACTCAGCAGGAACCGACGATGGAGGAGATTCTCGCTTCCATCCGGCGGATCATCTCAGAGGATGGCGATGGTGGGGCCAAGCCGGCGGAAGCTCCCGCCGCGCCCCCGGCCGCCAAACCACCACCGCCCGCGCAGGTTGCCAGGCCGGCGCCGGTCCCGCCGCCCGCGCCGGTCCCGCCGCCCGTAGCGCCGACGGCGAAGACCGCGCAGCCCGGCGAGCCGAAGGGCGGCGAGGTATTCGAACTGACCCAGATGGTTCGCGACGACGGATCTGTGGTGGATCTGAAGGCGGGAACGGGTGTTCCCGCGAGCCCGCCGCCGCCACCGCCGCCGCCGGTGGCGCCGAAGGCCGCGCCGCCACCACCACCACCACCACCCCCTCCGCCGCCAGCGCCGCCAAAGCCGGCACCTGAGGCACAATCCAGCACGAGGCCCACGCCGATGAACGAAGAAGATCCTGGCCTGATCTCGCAACCGAGCGCGACCGCCGCCACCAGCGCGCTCGCCGATCTTGCCGGCGCGGTAACCGCGGCGCGGGGCCTGCCTCTTGGCGCCGGCCATCGCACGCTCGAGGACATCGTCAAGGAATTGCTGCGGCCGATGCTGAGGCAGTGGCTGGACACGAACCTGCCGCCACTCGTCCATCGCATCGTCGAGCGCGAGGTGGCGAAACTTGCCGGCCGGGTGGACGACACGCTGCCGCGCTGAAGCTCTCCGGCGTTCCTGGTTTCCGGCCGTCCGGGCGCCGACAGGCGATACCGGCGGCCGGTTTCGTTTCCTGTTATCTGACAGAGATTGAGCGATGCTGGACAAGCATTATCGGCCGGATGAGGTCGAGGCCCGACTTTATGCGGAATGGGAGAAGGCCGGCGCCTTCCGTATCGGCCGCCGCGACAATGCCCAGCCCTATACGATCGTCATTCCACCGCCGAACGTGACCGGCAGCCTGCATATGGGTCATGCGCTGAACAACACGCTGCAGGACGTCCTGATCCGCTTCGAGCGCATGCGCGGGCGCGACACGCTCTGGCAGCCCGGCACCGACCATGCCGGCATCGCCACGCAGATGGTGGTCGAGCGTCAGCTCGCCGCAGAGGGCCGGAGCCGGCAGGAACTGGGTCGCGAAGCTTTCGTCGAGCGTGTCTGGAAGTGGAAGGAAGAATCCGGCGGCACCATCACCCGGCAGCTTCGCCGCCTCGGCGCCTCCTGCGACTGGTCGCGCGAACGCTTCACCATGGACGAGGGGCTGTCGCGGGCGGTGCGCAAGGTGTTCGTCGATCTGCACCGGCAGGGCCTGATCTACAGGGACAAGCGGCTGGTGAACTGGGACCCGAAGCTCAAGACCTCGATCTCCGATCTGGAGGTCGAGCCGCGCGAAGTGGATGGGCAGCTCTGGCATTTCCGCTATCCGGTAGAAGGGGAGGAAGGCACGTTCATCACGGTGGCGACGACGCGCCCGGAGACGATGCTGGGCGATAGCGGCGTTGCCGTGCATCCGGAAGACGCGCGCTTCAGGCATCTGGTGGGAAAGCGGGCGATCCACCCGGTGACGGGCCGGGCGCTGCCGATCGTGGCCGACGAATATGCCGATCCCGAGACCGGCACCGGCGCGGTCAAGATGACACCGGCGCACGATTTCAACGATTTCGAGGTCGGCCGGCGGCATGGGCTTGAACTGATCGACATCATGACGCCGGATGCGACCATCAATGACAATGCGCCGGAGCGCTACCGCGGCCTCGACCGGTTCGAGGCGCGCCGCCGGATCGTCGCTGAAATGGAGGAGAAGGGCTATCTGGAGAAGGTGGAGCCGCACCGCCACGCGGTTCCGCATGGCGACCGCTCGGGGGTGCCGATCGAACCGCGCCTTTCCGACCAATGGTACGTGGATGCCAAGACGTTGGCCGGTCCCGCCATCCGCGCGGTCGAGGAAGGCCGCACGCGCATCGTGCCGAAACAGTGGGAGAAGACCTACTTCGATTGGATGCGCAACATCCAGCCCTGGAACATCTCGCGCCAGCTCTGGTGGGGTCATCAGATTCCCGCCTGGTATGGTTCGGACGGCCACATCTTTGTCGAACTGACCGAGGAGGAAGCGCGCGAGGCGGCGCGCCGGCACTATGGGCGCGAAGAGCCGCTGCGCCGCGACGAGGACGTGCTGGACACCTGGTTCTCGTCGGCGCTCTGGCCCTTCTCGACGCTTGGCTGGCCGGATCGCACGCCGGAGCTGGCGCGCTACTACCCGACCGACGTGCTGGTCACGGGCTTCGACATCCTGTTCTTCTGGGTGGCCCGCATGATGATGATGGGTCTCCATTTCATGGGCGAGGTGCCTTTCCACACGGTCTATATCCATGCCCTGGTGCGGGACGAGAAGGGACAGAAAATGTCCAAGTCCAAGGGCAACGTCATGGACCCGCTGGACTCGGTGGAAAGTTATGGCGCCGACGCACTGCGCTTCACGCTTGCGGCGATGGCGGCACAGGGACGTGATGTCAAGCTCTCCAACCAGCGCATCGAGGGCTATCGCAATTTCGCGACCAAGCTGTGGAATGCGGCGCGCTTCTGCGAGATGAACGAATGCCGCCCCGTTGCTGGCTTCGATCCGAAGGAGGCGCGCCAGACCGTGAACCGCTGGATACTCGGCGCGCTGCGCGAGACGAGCGGCCTGGTCACGGAGGCGCTGGAAGCCTATCGGTTCAACGATGCGGCCGGGGCCGTCTACCATTTCACATGGGGAACCTTCTGCGACTGGTATCTCGAATTCATCAAGCCGCTCCTGGCCGGCCAGGACGAGGCGGCGAAAGCCGAGACGCGCGCGGTCACCGCCCATGTGCTGGACACGATCGTGGCTCTGCTCCATCCCTTCATGCCGTTCGTCACCGAGGAACTCTGGCAGCGCCGCGCGGTTCCCTCGGGCGCGCCGCTGATGCTCTCCGCCTGGCCCGACATTGCAAGCCTGCCGCATGACGAAGGGGCGATGAAGGAGATGGACTGGGTCGTGCGGCTGATATCGGCAGTACGGGCCGTGCGCGCGGAAATGAACATTCCGCCGGCCAGCAAGCTCGACCTGCACGTGGCCGGTGCTGCCAGTGAGACGCTCGCGCGGCTCGCCGCCCACGAGGATCAGATACTCCGCCTTGCTCGCCTGGAACGGATCATCACTTCCGGCGGCCTGCCGAAAGGTTCCGTGCAGGTCGTGCTGGATGAAGCAACGCTCGGCCTGCCGCTCGCGGGGGTCGTGGATCTCGGCAAGGAAAAGGCGCGGCTTGACAAGGAACTTGTGAAGATCGAGGGCGAGATCAGGAAGATCGAGGCCAAGCTCGGCAATCCGGGCTTCGTGGCCAAGGCGCCCGAGGAAGTGGTCGAGGAGAACCGCGAGCGCCTGTCAGAGTTTCATGCGATGCGCGAGAAGCTGATGGCGGCGCAGGCGCGCCTTCGGTCGATCTGACCGGCCATGCCGCAGGCGATCGGCGCCGGCCTGCTCGTCGCGCTGGTCGGCTATGCCAGTTCCGTCGCCGTCGTCATCCAGGGTCTGTCCGCGGTTGGCGCTTCCAGTGCGGAGATCGCTTCGGCCCTCGTAGCGCTCGGCCTTGCCAAAGGGCTACTGGCAATCGGACTTTCGCTCCGGTACCGGCTTCCCGTCAGCATCGCCTGGACGACGCCGGGTGCCGCACTTCTGGTCTCGACCGGCATGGTGCAGGGTGGCTTTGCGGCGGCGGTGGGCGCCTTCATGGCCGTCGGGTTTCTTGTCATCCTGGCGGCATTCTGGCGACCGCTCGGCCGGCTGATCGGCGCCATTCCGACGCCGATTGCCAGCGCGATGCTGGCCGGGATCCTGCTCAAGCTTTGTCTCGCCCCTTTCCTGGCGCTTGCCGAGATGCCGCTGCTGGCACTTCCTGTGCTACTCGCCTGGCTGGTGATTGGTCGCTTTGCCCGGCTTCTGGCGGTGCCCGTGGCGCTGCTTCTCGCGCTGGCGCTCATTGCCGCCAGCTCGCCCGATCTCGAGCTTGCCGGGGCGGGGCTCTGGCCCGGACTTGTCTTCGTGCCGCCGGCCTGGAGCTGGGAGGCGATGATCGGCATCGCCCTGCCGCTCTTCATCGTCACCATGGCCTCGCAGAACGTGACCGGTTTCGCCGTGCTCTCGACCTTCGGCTACCGCCCGCCCGTGACGCCGGTGCTGGCAGCGACCGGCTTCGCCTCCATCCTTGCCGCTTCCTTCGGTGCGATCACCGTCAATCTGGCGGCGATAACGGCGGCGCTCTGTGCCGGGCCGGAGGCCGGCAGCGATCCGGCGCGCCGCTACCTGGCTGCGGTGGTGGGCGGCATCGGCTATATTGTTCTCGCCGGCTTGGCCGGCATCGCGGCTAGTCTTGTCGCGGTGGCGCCGCCCACGCTGATCGAGGCAGTTGCGGGACTTGCGCTGATGGCTGCGTTCGGCCAGTCGGCGAGCAATGCGTTCGCCGAGGAAGCCGAACGCCTGCCGGCCCTGGTGACATTCCTGGTCACGGCGTCTGGCCTTGCCTTCTTCGGCATCGGCGCGGCCTTTTGGGGGCTCGTATGCGGACTCTTGGTACGACTAGTCTACCGCGCGGCCGGGCCCGGATTGAGCCGCAGGTGATCGAGCGCGCCCTGCAGGATGTAGGAGGCGGCCAGCTTGTCGACCAGTTCCGCGCGTCGCCGGCGCGTCGCGTCCGCCTCGTCGATCAGCATGCGGTTGACCGCTGCGGTCGATAGCCGCTCGTCCCAGAAGGCCATCGGCAGATCCGGCAGCATTTGCGCGAGGTTGCGGGCGAACTGCCGGACCGACTGGCAACGCGGCCCTTCGCTGCCATCCATGTTGACCGGCAGCCCGATGACCAGCCCGCCGATCCCGTGCCTTGCGACGATGGCCGCGAGTTGTTTGGCATCCGCCGTGAACCTGGTCCGGCGGATGGTCTCCAGCGGGCTGGCGATCACGAGGCCCGTGTCGGTGAGGGCAAGTCCAATGGTCTTTTCGCCGAGATCGAGGCCAAGCAGGCGCTGGCCTGGCCGAAGCCGTTCTTTCAGGTCCTGAAGCTTGCCGGCAATCATTCCGAATGCTAGTTTCCAAGCCCGCCGGGGCCTGCCAAAAGCTGTGCCCCGGCGGGTTTTTTATGCCACGCCAACCGTTCAGCAAAGGTGGCACATGTCGCTCGATAAAGCCACGGTCGCCCGGATCGCCCGCCTTGCCCGGATCGAGGTTCCGGAGGAGGCACTGGCGCCAATGGCGCGCGAGCTGGACACGATCCTGACCTTCGTCGAGCAACTCGGGCAGGTGAACACCGATGGCGTGGCGCCGATGACATCGGTGACGCCCATGCGGCTGCGCATGCGCGAGGACCGGGTGAGCGACGGCGGCGACGCGGCGCGGGTCCTCTCGAACGCGCCCGAAGCCCAGGACGGCTTCTTCGTGGTGCCGAAAGTGGTGGAATGATGAAAGTCGAGATCGAGAAACTCACCATCGCTTCCGCCCGCGCGGGGCTGCGTGCCCGCGAGTTCAGCGCCACCGAATTGACCGAGGCGGCAATCGCCGTCATGGAAGCGGCCCGGCCGCTCAACGCCATGATCACCGAGACCCCGGAGCGTGCCCGCGCCATGGCGGCGGAGAGCGACCGGCGGCTCACGCGGGGCGAAGCCGGACCGCTCGAAGGCATTCCGATCGCCATCAAGGATCTCTTCTGCACCGACGGCGTGCAGACCACGGCCGGCTCGCGCATCCTCAAGGGTTTCATACCGCCCTATGAATCGACTGTGAGCGCCAATCTCTGGCGCGCCGGCGCCGTGATGCTGGGCAAGGCCAATCTCGATGAGTTCGCCATGGGCTCGTCGAACGAGACCAGCCATTTCGGACGGGTGGAGAACCCCTGGCGGCGCGCGGACGGCAAGCCGCTGGTTCCCGGCGGCTCCTCCGGCGGCTCGGCGGCGGCGGTGGCGGCGGGCTTCTGCCTTGGCGCTACCGGTACCGATACCGGCGGCTCGATCCGCCAGCCGGCGAGCTTCACCGGCATCGTCGGCATCAAGCCGACCTATGGCCGCTGCTCGCGCTGGGGCATCGTCGCCTTTGCGTCCTCGCTGGACCAGGCGGGGCCGATGACGCGCACCGTGCGCGATGCCGCAATCATGCTTGGCGCCATGGCGAGCGTCGACGAGAAGGATTCGACCAGCGTCGACCGGCCGGTGCCGGACTACGAGGCGGCGATGACCGGGGATGTGCGCGGCCTGCGCATCGGCATTCCGAAGGAATACCGCGTCGATGGCATGCCTGCGGAAATCGAGGCGCTCTGGCGCCAGGGCATCGACTGGCTGCGCTCGGCCGGCGCCGAGATCGTCGATGTATCGCTGCCGCACACGGGCTACGCGTTGCCCGCCTATTACATCGTGGCTCCGGCCGAGGCTTCCTCCAACCTCGCGCGCTATGACGGCGTGCGATTCGGCCTGCGGGTGCCCGGCAACAGCCTGCCGGACATGTATGCCAAGACGCGGGGCGAAGGTTTCGGTGCGGAGGTGCGCCGGCGCATCCTGATCGGCACTTATGTTCTTTCTGCCGGCTACTACGATGCCTATTACGTCAAGGCGCAGCAGGTGCGCACGCTGATCCTGCGCGATTTCGAGCGCGCCTGGGAGAGGGTGGACGCGATCCTGACGCCGACCGCTCCCTCCGCCGCCTTCGGCATCGGCGAGAAGAGCGACGACCCGATCTCGATGTATCTCAACGACGTCTTTACCGTGCCGGTGAACCTGGCGGGCCTGCCCGGCATTTCGGTGCCGGCCGGCCTGTCGAGGGAGGGTCTGCCGCTCGGACTGCAGCTCATCGGCCGCGCCTTCGACGAGGAAACGCTGTTCCGCGTCGGCGGCGTGCTGGAGGAGGCGGCCGGATTCTCGGCCCGACCGCAAACCTGGTGGAAGGGCTGACGCAGATGACGAGCAACCTGATGCGAGGCGAGACCGGGGAGTGGGAGGTGGTGATCGGCATGGAGGTCCATGCCCAGGTGACCTCGCGCTCCAAGCTCTTCTCCGGCGCGGCGACCGACTTTGGCGCCGAGCCGAACAGCCAGGTTTCACTCGTCGATGCCGCATTTCCGGGCATGCTGCCGGTAATCAACCGCGAATGCGTCCGTCAGGCGGTCAAGACCGGCTTAGGTCTGAAAGCGCAGATCAACCGGCGCTCGGTATTCGACCGCAAGAACTATTTCTATGCGGACCTGCCGGCCGGCTACCAGATATCCCAGTATCTGCAGCCGATCGTCGGCCACGGCAAGCTTACCATCGACCTTCCGGACGGGTCGAGCCGCGAGATCGGCATCACGCGTCTGCATCTCGAGCAGGATGCGGGCAAGAGCCTGCACGACCAGCATCCTTCCGCGACCTTCGTCGACCTCAACCGCGCCGGCGTGGCGCTGATGGAGATCGTCTCGGAGCCCGACATGCGTTCGGCCGAGGAGGCGGCGGCCTATCTCAGCAAGCTGCGCACGATCCTGCGCTACCTCGGCACCTGCGACGGCAACATGGAGGAAGGCTCCATGCGGGCCGACGTCAACGTCTCGGTCCGTCGTCCGGGCGAAAAGCTCGGGACTCGCTGCGAGATCAAGAACGTCAATTCGGTCCGCTTCGTCCGACAGGCCATCGAGTACGAGGCACGCCGCCAGATCGATCTGATCGAGGGCGGCGGCAAAGTGGAACAGGAGACACGGCTGTTCGATACCGGGCGTGGCGTGACCCGCTCGATGCGCTCGAAGGAAGAGGCGCACGATTACCGCTACTTCCCCGATCCCGACCTGCTGCCGCTCGAACTCTCCGAGAATTTCATCGAGGAGATCCGCCGCGAGCTCCCCGAACTGCCGGACGAGAAGAAGTCCCGGCTTGTGAACGAACTCGGCCTGTCTGCCTACGATGCCGGGGTCCTGGTCGCCGACAAGGAGAGCGCGGATTTCTACGAGGTGGTGGCAAGGGGCCGCGATGCAAAGCTCGCGGCAAACTGGGTGACGGGCGATTTCTTCGGCGCCCTCAACCGGTCGGGCAAGGGCATTGCCGAATTTCCGGTCACCGCCGCGAAGCTGGGCGGCCTGCTCGATCTGATCGCCAATGGCACGGTTTCCAATCGGCTCGCCAAGGACATTTTCGAGATCATGGTCGAAACCGGCAAGGAAGCGGCGGCCGTGGTCGAGGAGAAGGGCCTCAAGCAGGTGACAGATACCGGCGCCATCTCCGCCGCGATCGACCAGGTCCTGGCGGCCAACGCGGACAAGGTGAACGAGTATCGCTCCGGCAAGGACAAGCTGTTCGGGTTCTTCGTCGGTCAGGTGATGCGTGCCATGGGCGGCAAGGCCAATCCGGCCGCACTCAACGAGCTGCTGAAGAAGATGCTCGCCGGGAACTGAGCCCGCCTTTCAGACCACACGCTTCTCGCGCAGCGCGGCGATCTCCGCCTCGCCATAACCGATCTCGCGCAGGATCTCGTCCGTGTGCTCGCCAAGCAGCGGCGCGCGCGCCTGGACGCGACCGGGCGTCGCCGAAAGCGCGATCGGCGTGTCCATGACCGGCGCCGCGCCGGCAAGGCCGGGAAACGCCAGTGCCTTCAGGAAGCGTGCGGCCGAGACATGCGGGTCGGCGAGGACCTGGCGCGGCGAATGCACCGGCCCGGCCGGGACGCGCGCGCGCTCGAGTTCCTCAAGCGCCTCGGCCTGGCTGCGTTCCGCGCACCAGCCAGCCATGTGCCGGCTCAGTTCCGCTGAGTGGCGCCCCCGTTCGAGATCGTCGCGGAAGCGCGGATCCGTGAACCAATGATCGCCACCCATCAGTTTCGCCCAGCGCCGGAAGAGGGGCTGGCCGACCACCTGCACCATGATCCAGTTGCCGTCGCGACAGCGATAGAGGTCGGTCGGTGCCGTCGAATAGCCGAGGTTGCCCTGCGGCACCCGGTCGATGCCGGTCAGCGCCTGTTCGATCAGGATCGAATTGCTCATGGTGAGCGCCGTGGCCAGCAGCGAGCCGCTCACCTCCTGGCCGCGTCCCGTGCGCTGGCGCGCCATGAGCGCCAGCACGGTGCCGAAAGCGGCGGCCAGGGCCGTGGAAAAATCGACGAAATTGACCCCGGCGCGGCGTGGCTGGTCTGGATCGCCGGACATGTAGGCTGCCCCCGACATGGCCTGCCCGACGCCATCGAAGCCTATCCGGCTGGCATAAGGGCCGGACTGGCCGAAGGCGGAGGTGGTGGTGAGGATGATCTCCGGCCGGATCGCCGACAGGCTGAAATGGTCGAGGCCCATGGCGATGAGCGTTTCCTGGGGCAGGTTGGCGATCACCACGTCCGAGCGCGCCACCAGCCGCCGCACGATCTCGCGCCCCTCGGGCGCCGTCGGGTCGAGGGTCAGGTTGCGCTTGCCGCGGTTGACCTGCATGTAGAGCGGGCCCTCGCCGCTCTCCGCGAGCGGCAGGATGGCGCGGTCCTCGCTCCCTCCCACCTTGTCGATGCGGATCACGTCCGCGCCATGATCGGCCAGCAGTGCGCCGCAGAACGGCCCGGCGATGAATCGGCCGAAATCGAGCACCCGGACGCCGGCAAGCACCTGTTCCATTTTCCCCGCACCTCCACAAAGCTGCGGCATTGTAGCCTCGATGCGAACCGGGTTAAGTGTCTTTGCGCGCCGACCCGCCGCGCCGGACCCCGAGGATGCCGCCATGAGCCTGCCCGAAGACCTGGAGATCGTGCTGGAGACGCCGCCGGACCCTGAAGATCAGCGCCTCATCGTCGAGGGGCTGATCGCCTTCAATCGGGCAATGGTGCCGCCGATGCCCTATACGCCCATGACCTTTATGGTGCGCGAGCCTTCCGGCCGCAAGCTCGGCGGGATCGATGGCTGGATCAGCTTCGGCTGGATGTTCGTGAAGAATTTCTGGCTGCCTGAGGATCTACGCGGGCACGGACTAGGCAGGCAGCTCATGGCGGCGGCCGAGCGGGAGGCGCGTCGACAAGGTTGCGTCGGCATCCATCTCGACACTTTCGATTTCCAGGCACGCGGCTTCTACGAGAAGTTGGGATTCGAGGTTTTCGCCGAACTGGCGGATTTCCCGCCGCCCGGCCATCGCCGGTTCTTTCTCAAGAAGATGCTGCGGGCGGAGGCGACATGACGGAGGCGGCACTGGCGGAGCGGGATCGCGAGCTGATCGAGGCGGCACGCGACGTGATCCGGCGTTTCTATCAGGAGAACAGACACCATATCGGCGCGGCGGTCCGGGGTCGCTCCGGCCGTATCTACAGTGCCGTGCATCTCGACACCTATGTCGGCCGCGCCTCGGTCTGCGCCGAGGCTGTGGCGCTGGGCAAGGCGATATCGGAAGGCGAGAGCGGGATCGAGGTCATCGTTTCCGTCCGGCATCCGCGTCCGGCGGAGACCAATCGGGAAATTCATGTGGTTTCGCCCTGCGGCATCTGCCGCGAGATGCTGTCCGACTTCGCGCCTGGCTGCCTCGTCATCACTCCGGACGGCGAGGAGGTGCGCATTGTGCCGGTCGAGGAGCTGCTGCCGAACAAGTATCGCCGCCGGTCCTAGGCAGTGGCGGCGGTCAAGGCTATCCTCGGGCGCACACCGAGCCGGGGGATTGACCATGGATGCACGCACGATCGACAAGAGCCGCCTGCCCAGCCGCCACGTGTCGGTGGGGCCCGACCGGGCTCCGCACCGATCCTACTACTACGCCATGGGTATGACGGAGGAGGAGATCGCCCGGCCATTCATCGGCGTGGTCACCACCTGGAACGAGGCGGCGCCCTGTAACATCGCCCTGTCCCGTCAGGCACAGGCGGTCAAGGTCGGGGTAAAGGAAGCAGGCGGGACGCCGCGCGAGTTCACGACCATCACCGTGACGGACGGCATCGCCATGGGTCACCAGGGCATGAAGTCGTCCCTGGTCAGCCGCGAGGTTATCGCGGACTCGACTGAACTCACCGTGCGCGGCCATTGCTACGACGCGATCGTCGGCCTGGCGGGCTGCGACAAGTCGCTGCCCGGACTGATGATGGCCATGGTGCGGCTCAACGTGCCGTCGGTGTTCATGTATGGCGGCTCGATCCTGCCCGGCAAGTTCCGCGGCCGCGACGTCACTGTGATCGATGTTTTCGAGGGCGTCGGCAAGCATGCGGTGGGCGAGATGTCGGCGGAGGATCTGCACGAACTGGAATGCGTCGCCTGCCCGTCCGCCGGTTCCTGTGGCGGACAATATACCGCGAACACCATGGCCTGCGTGTCGGAGGCGATGGGGCTTGCCATCCCGGGCTCCGCCGGCGCGCCGGCGCCCTACGAGACGCGCGATGCCTATGCGGTCGCGTCCGGCCGCCAGGTGATTGAGTTGATCCGCCGCAACATCCGGCCGCGCGACATCGTGACGCGCAAGGCGCTGGAGAATGCCGCGGTCGTTGTCGCCGCAACCGGTGGATCGACCAATGCCGCGCTGCATTTGCCGGCGATCGCGCACGAGGCCGGAATCCGCTTCGACCTGCATGACGTGGCGAAGATCTTCCGGCGCACGCCCTATATCGCCGATCTCAAGCCCGGCGGTCGCTATGTCGCCAAGGATCTTTTCGATATCGGCGGCGTGCCGGTGGTCATGAAGACGCTTCTCGACGGCGGCTTCCTGCATGGCGATTGCCTGACCGTGACCGGCAAGACCCTTGCGCAGAACCTCAAGGGCGTGAAGTTTCCGAAGGACCAGGACGTGGTCCGGCCGGTCGGGCGGCCGCTTTCGGCCACCGGCGGCGTGGTCGGGCTGAAGGGCAACCTGGCGCCGCAGGGTGCCATCGTGAAGGTGGCGGGCATGAAGGTGCTGCGCCATGTCGGCCCGGCGCGCGTGTTCGACTGCGAGGAGGACTGCTTTCGCGCGGTGCAGGAAGGGAAATACAAGGAAGGGGACGTTCTCGTCATCCGTTACGAGGGGCCCCGTGGCGGTCCGGGCATGCGGGAGATGTTGTCAACCACGGCGGCACTTTACGGGCAGGGGATGGGGGAGAAGGTGGCCCTCATCACGGATGGCCGCTTCTCCGGTGGCACGCGCGGCTTCTGTGTTGGCCATGTCGGCCCGGAAGCGGCGGTCGGCGGGCCGATCGGGCTGTTGAAGAACGGCGACATGATCACGATCGATGCGGAGAAAGGCGTGCTGTCGGTCGCGCTCACCAAGGCGGAACTGGCGCGCCGGCGCAAGAAATGGAAGCCGCGCCGCACCGACTACCAGTCGGGCACGCTCTGGAAATATGCACAGCTCGTCGGCGACGCCGAGAAGGGCGCGGTCACCCATCCCGGCGGCGCCCGCGAAACCCACTGCTACGCCGATATCTAGAGGGTTCTATAGTCAATCGTGGAAGCTTGGCGCGACCTCACCCCGACCCTTTCGCGGAGGGAGAGGGAGAGATAAAGGGAGTCCTCTCCTGCTCCGTGGGCTTGAGCCGCGAAGCGGATCAAGTGGTTGGGTGAGGGTAGCTTGAAGGCATGGCCGACACTTCCATCGGGAACAGAAACGCACCATTCAGGGGATCCATGTCACGTATCGCCATCGCGGGTTTCCAGCACGAGACGAATACCTTCGCACCGCTCAAGGCGCGCTACGAGAACTTCCTGCAGGGCGAAAGCTGGCCGGGACTGACGCGCGGGACACAGATGTTCGAGGTGCTGCCGCCAATGAACATCGCGTCCGGTGGTTTCATCAAGGAAGCGCGGCGTCTCGGGCATGAGCTGGAGCCGATCCTCTGGGCCGCCGCGGTGCCCTCGGCCCACGTCACCGAGGATGCCTACGAACGTATCGCCGGCATGATCGTCGAGGGCATCGCCGCGTTGCGCGGGCGTATCGATGCGGTCTATCTCGACCTGCATGGCGCGATGGTGACCGAACACCTGGAGGATGGCGAGGGCGAGTTGCTGCGCCGCGTGCGGGCGCTCGTCGGCGCCGACTTGCCGGTGGTGGCGAGCCTCGATCTGCATGCGAACGTGACCGAAGGCATGGTGGAGCACGCTTCGGCCCTGGTTGCCTACCGCACCTATCCGCATGTCGATATGGCCGAGACCGGCGCGCTCGCGGCGCGCCACCTGGACGACCTCCTCTCCGGCCGTCGCGGCCGGCAGTTCAAGGCCTATCGGCGGGTGCCGTTCCTGCTGCCGCTGACCCAGCAATGCACCATGGTGGAACCCTCCAAGGGGATCTACGAGAAACTCGCCGCACTCGATGGCGGCATTGTCTCGGTCGGTTCCTACACGCCCGGATTTCCGCCAGCCGACATCCAGGAATGCGGGCCCTCGATCTTCGTCTATGCCGACAGCCAGGAGGCAGCCGACCGGGCAGCCGAAGGAATGCTGGAGGAGGTTCTCAGCCGCGAAGCCGAATTCGCTGTCGGCCTTATGGCGCCGGCCGATGCGGTGGCTCACGCCATGCGCCGCGCCAACTCGGCGCGCCGGCCGGTGGTCCTGGCGGACGTGCAGGACAATCCGGGCGCCGGCGGCACCTCCGACACGACCGGGCTGCTGCGCGCGCTGGTCGAGGCCGGTGCGCGCGGCGCGGTGCTCGGCGTGCTCACCGACCCCGAGGCCGCGCAGATTGCCCATGCGGCGGGTGTCGGGGCGGAGATCGAACTGGCGCTTGGCGGCAAAGCATATCGAGAGGGCGACCCGCCACTACGCGGGCGCTTCCTCGTCGAGCGGTTGAGCGATGGCCGTTTTCTGTGCACGGGGCCATTTTACGGCGGAACGCGCGCCGATCTCGGTCCTTCGGCGCTGCTGCGCATCGGCGAGGTGCGCGTCGTCGTGGCGACCCGGCGCATGCAGGCGGCAGATCAGGAGATCTTCCGCCATCTCGGCATCGAGCCTGCGGAACAGAAGATTCTTGGCCTGAAAAGCTCGGTACATTTCCGCGCGCATTTCACGCCGATTGCCGAGGAAATCCTGCCGGTAGAGGCGAAGGGTTGCTTCGTCGACCGGCCGGAACTTCTGCCCTACCGCAATCTCCGCGCGGGAATCCGACTGGCGCCGAACGGACCGGTGCGCGGCGCCTGAAGTCCGAGGCAGTTCAAATCCGAACAGGGGAGTCCCCATGATGCGCCCACTCGCCATTATCGCCGCCTTGCTCGCCGCAACGCTTTCGCTTGCCGCGCTGGCGCAGCATCAACATCAGCATCGGCACGGCTCCGCAGGTAGCGCCGGGCAGGCCGCTCAGGCCAGCCCGAGTTTGCCCGGACAGGACGCCTTCGGCGCCATTCAGGAAATCGTCCGCATCCTTTCGGCCGATCCGGCGACGGACTGGGGCAAGGTCGATCTCGCCGTGCTGCGCGAGCACCTGATCGACATGAACGAAGTCACGCTCAATGCCCGCGCAAGGGAGCATCGGCGTCCCGACGGGATTGACATCGATGTGAGCGGGGAAGGGCGCACGCGCGCCGCGATCAGGCGCATGGTGGTCGCCCATGCGCGCGAGATCGACGGCATGAACGGCTGGCGGGTAAGGGCCGAGGCGAGCGAATCAGGCGCGCGGATCAGCGCCAGCGCCGACAGTCCGGCCGAAGTCGCGAAGCTTCATGGGCTGGGCTTCATCGGCCTGATGGTACAGGGCGACCATCACCAGCCGCACCACCTGGCAATGGCGCGAGGCACCTTCGGCGGGCATCGACACTAAGATCGCGCGGTCAGCCTTCGATCCGGCGTTCCGGAAGGTCGTTCGCGGTAATGTGGGCGGGAATGCGCGTGTCCCAATAGATGTTCTCTTTTGGCGTCACCTTGGCCGGGTCGTCGAGCGTGCCGGCGGTGATGTCATAGAGATGGGGCTTGTCATTGAAGCGGAAGGCGAGCTGCGAGCCGCAGTCGGGGCAGAAGAGGCGGGTGGCCTTGGCCGAGGAGGCATGCACCTTGGGTTCCCCCCGCGTCCAGCGAAAGTTCTCGCTCTTGACCGAGATCCAGGTCACGTAGGG
>JAHCJQ010000043.1 GCA_026126215.1 Alphaproteobacteria bacterium | reverse complement strand
CCATTGCCGCCATTGCCATACTGCTGCGCCGACTGGGGGTTACCCTGCTGCTGGCGCTGCTGCTGGGTCATGCCGCTGGCGACCATGATCCGGTAGTAGTGCTCGGCGTGCTGCTGGTAATTCTCGGCCGCGATGCGATCGCCGGCGGCCTGCGCATCCCGCGCAAGCTGGCAATATCGGTCAAAGATGTGCGCGGCAGTGCCGCGAATCTTGACGTCAGGCCCATTGCTGTCGAAGTTCCTTTGCGCACCACCACCCATGCCGTGGGGCTTGCGGCCGTTGGAACGGCCGCGCGAACGCTTTTGATTCACAGGTCTCATCTCAACATCTGTTTGGTTGACCCATCACCCGCAGGCGACCGTGTCCGATCTGGTCCGGCGGCAGAGATACCCACCTGGGTGCCTCAAGCTCCCGTGAAGCGGCCCGCGCATGGGCCCTGTCTGGTCGGGACGGAACCGAATTGGGGCGGCGGGGGCCGCAACACCGAAGTTCCAGTCCGAAAGCTAGTATCCCGGGACGGATTTTCCAACAGCTATTTTGCCCCGGGACGAAAAATCAATGCGCGCTCGATACCGGCCAGATCCCGTCCGGCCGTCCATCCAGTGAAGCCGGCGCGGGTAAAGATCGCCTTAACGTCAGAGGCTTGACCCGCCCCCACCTCGAGCGCGATGAAGCCGGCGGGGCGCAGGAAGCGCGCAGCCTCACCAGCCATGACGCGATAGCAACGCAGACCATCGGCGCCGCCATCGAGGGCAACATGCGGATCGTATAGCGCCACATCCGGCATGAGCGTACCGATTTCCCCGCTCGGTATATAGGGCGGATTGGAGACAATGACGTCGAAAGATCCTTCGCTCCCGGCAAACCAGTCGCCTTTCCGAAAGCGCGATCGCGCCGAAAGGCCGAGTGTCGCCGCGTTCTCCTGCGCGATCGCGAGCGCGGCCTCGGCGACATCCACCCCTACGCCCTCCGCCGCCGGCAGTTCATGCAGCAGTGCCAACAGGATGCAGCCCGATCCTGTGCCGAGATCGAGAACACGGAGCGGCTCTTCTCGCCGGTCCGCCAGGGTCGCGAGAACAGCATCGACAAGGGTCTCGGTATCGGGTCGAGGGTCGAGCACGGCCGGCCCGATGCGGAAATCGAGACTCCAGAACTCCCGGTGGCCGAGGATGCGCGCCACCGGTTCGTGCCGGGCGCGCCGTCCGAGCATCGCACGAAAGGCCGCCGCCGCCGCCACGGGCACCGTCTCGTCATCGATCGTCAGCAGCCGTCCCGGATCGAGCCCGAGCGCGCCGGCCAGCAGCAACCGGGCTTCGCGACGCGGCTGCGTGTTGCCGACGGCGGTGAGGACGGCCTGTCCCTCCGCCAGCAATTCGGCGACGCCCGGCACCTTTCAGCCTTCCGCGCCCACTTCGGCAAGGCGCGCCGCCTGGTCGGCCGCGATCAGCGCGTCAACGAGTTCGTCCAGCGCCTCGCCCGAAATGACCTTGTCGATCTTGTAGAGCGTCAGGTTGATCCGGTGATCGGTGACCCGGCCTTGCGGAAAATTATAGGTGCGGATGCGTTCCGACCGGTCGCCGCTGCCGACCTGGCCCTTGCGCGCCGCGGCGCGCGCCTGGTCCTTCTGCTCGCGTTCCCGCTCGTAAAGGCGGGCGCGCAGGATCTTCATGGCCTTTGCGCGGTTCTTGTGCTGCGATTTCTCGTCCTGCTGCTGCACCACGATGCCCGTCGGCAGATGGGTAATGCGCACCGCGCTGTCGGTGGTGTTGACGGACTGGCCGCCGGGACCGGAGGAGCGGAATACATCGATGCGCAAGTCCTTTTCCTCGATCCTGATATCCACCTCCTCGGCCTCCGGCAGCACTGCCACCGTCGCGGCCGAGGTGTGGATGCGCCCCGATCCTTCCGTCTCCGGCACGCGCTGGACGCGATGGACTCCGCTCTCGAACTTGAGGCGGGCGAAGACGCCGCGACCTGAAATGGTCGCGATTCCCTCCTTGCAGCCACCGAGGTCCGTTTCGGAATAGCTGACCGGCTCGAAGCGCCAGCCCTTGAGGTCGGCATAACGCTGGTACATGCGGAACAGCTCGGCCGCAAACAGTGCCGCCTCCTCGCCGCCTGTGCCGGCGCGGACCTCAAGGATGGCATTGCGTTCGTCGGCCTCGTCCCTGGGCAGCAGCAGCAACCGCACCTGGCGCTCCAGCCCGGGCAGCCGCTCGCGCAGCGAAGCCAGTTCGTCTTCGGCGAGCGCCCGCATCTCCGCATCCTCGGAGCGGCGCATCTCTTCCAGTTCGAGCAGTTCGCGACGCGCCTTGCGGTAGGCATTGATGCCCTCGACCACCGGGCTCAGCTCGGAATATTCACGCGAAAGACTGGCGAAATCGTCCCCCGCGCGCCCCGGATCGGCCATGGCGGCCGCCAGCGCGTCGTGGCGGACCAGGATCTTCTGCAGGACGTCTTCGGAGATCATGCGCCGGCTCAGGCCAGGGTGCGGAGCTTCTCCGCAAGGCGTTCGATCGGCAGTTCGGACTGGCTGCCGCTGTCGAGTTCGCGCAGCGCCACCACGCCCTTCGCCAGTTCGTCGTCGCCAAGGATGACTGCAGCGATGGCATTGAGGCGGTTGGCGCGCTTCATGCGCCGTCCGACATTGCCGCGGAAGCCCAGTTCGATCACCAATCCCTCGCGCCGCAGTGCGCGCGCCAGATCGAGCGCGCGCGCCTCCGCCGCCGGGCCGATCGGGATCAGCGCCACGGGCCGCACCGGGGGCGGCAGGTTCGCGGCCAGCATGGCAAGACGCTCGATGCCGCCCGCCCAGCCGATGCCCGCCGTGGGTTGGCCGCCCAGCATCTCGATCAGCCCGTCATAGCGCCCGCCGCCGATCAGCGTTCCCTGCGCGCCGAGATGGGTGGTCACGAACTCGAAGGCCGTGTGCGTGTAGTAATCGAGGCCGCGCACCAGGCGCGGGCTGAGCTGATAGGCGACGCCCGACGCATCGAGCCCGGCGCGCACGGCGGCGAAGAAATCGCGCGCGGCCGCGGTGTAGAACGCTTCCATCGGCGGGGCGCCGGCGATCACCTCGCGGTCGCCGGCATCCTTGGAATCGAGGATGCGCAGCGGATTGCGCTCGAGCCGCTTTAGGCTGTCTTCCGAGAGGTGGGCGCGATGGCCCTCAAGATACTCGACCAGCGCGCGGCGGTAGGCCAGCCGGCTGTCGAGATCCCCAAGCGAGTTGATCTCCAGCACGCATTTGTCGAGCAACCCGAGCCGCTCGAGAATGTCGGCGGCGAGCGTAACCACTTCGATATCGGCCTCCGGTTCGGGTGCGCCGATCACCTCGACGTCGATCTGGTGGAACTGGCGCTGGCGGCCCTTCTGCGGCCGCTCGAAACGGAACATCGGGCCATGCGCGAAGACCTTGAAGGGTGCCTGCTGGGCCAGCCCGTTGGAGATGAAGGCCCGGCAGATGCCGGCGGTATATTCAGGCCGCAAGGTCAGGTTCTCGCCGCCCTTGTCAACGAAGCTGTACATCTCCTTCGACACCACGTCGGACGTTTCGCCCATCGACCGGGCGAAGACCTCGGTGAACTCGAAGATCGGCGTCGACATCTCGGCATAGCCGTAGCCGCGCGCCACCTGGCGGGCGGTGTCGATGACGTGCAGATGCTTGCGCTGTTCGTCAGGCAGCAGGTCGTGCGTGCCACGCACCGGCTGGAAAGCGGGCATCTGCCGGATCCTCGGTTCTATCGGTTGAAGGCGCTGCCAGCCTGCAGGCGGCCGGGATCGAGGGAGATGCCCCGCCTGGCCTCGCCAAGCTGGCCCTGGCGAGGCAGCGGCACGCCATCGACGACGAATTCGAGCGCGCCGAGATTGCCGGTCCAGAGCACGAGGTCGGACCGGTCCGGCGCATGATAGACGTCGCCGGCCCGCAGCACCTTGTTGGGGAAAACCGCTTCGTTGCCCTGGCTGCGCACGTCGATCCAGCTATCGCCATGGGCGCGCAGGGTGACGCGCGAGCGTGCCGCCGGCACGCCATAGACCTGCCCGTCCGACTGGCTTGCGGGCGGCGCAGACGGCGGGGGATTGACCTCGGCACGCGGCGCCTCGGCCGGCGTAGTGGCGGCGGCGGGCGGAGCGGTCAGAGGCTGGGTCACGATCGGATCGCCGGCGGCGGGTGGAACACTCGCCGGCGCCGGCTGCACCTGCAATGCCGGCGGCAAGGGTGTCATCTGCGCGGGCGGCAGCGGCATCGGCGAACCGGCGCCGGCATTACCCTCGCCCGCGCTGTTCGGGGCGGGCTGCGGCGAAGGCAGGCGCGCTGCCGGCAGCGCCACGGCCGGTTCCTGGCTGGCACGGGCCGCCGGATCGGCGATGGGCGGCGCGGACTGTTCCATCCGTTCGGGTACCGGCTGCACCAGATCCACCGCCTGGCGGTCGCGGTTCTGGTAGTAATACCAGCCGCCATAGATCAGGCCGGCAACGAGCAGGGAAATGACGATCAGCCAGCCGCGCGGGCTATGGGTTTCCGGCGTCGGGGTCGGAAAGACAAGGCGCTGCTGCACCGGCTCCGCGCGTTCCTCACCGGCGAAAGCATCGAGCACCGCCTTCTGGTCGAGGCCGAGAAAGTCTGCGTAAGTCTTGAGGAAGCCGGTCACGTAGATGCGTCCGGGCAGTTCGTTGAACGCGCCGCGCTCGATCGCTTCCAGGTAGGGGTAGCGGATGCGAAGCTGCGCCGCGACCGAGGGCAGGTCGTAGCCCAGCCGCTCGCGTTCCTGCCGCAGCATCATGCCGATGCCGCCATACTGTTCCAGACCATCCTCCTGCCCCGGGGCCCGCAGGTTGAGACGCGGACGTTCGGAGGCGGTGAGCAGGTCGGAACCGCGCTGATGATCGTTTGCCATGCCAGAACCAGTACGCTACCACGCGCCCATCATGCCGTGGCGCGGTCGAGGCGCCCTACCAGGGCATCCCCGCCCTCGGCCCGGGGCGCTGCCGATCTGGGCGCACTAAAACAGAGCCTCGGGAAGGGCGCAACCCGTTAGATGACGACGCCATGGTCTTTCGCGAAATTGAGAAGTCGGCCGCGCAGCGAGTGGTCCGGCGCGACAAGCAGGCGGTTCAGATAGGCGACGAGCGCTGGCACATCGAGCGAGAGGACCATCTCCTTGACCGGCCCGATCGCCGAGGCCGCCATCGACAGGTTACGAAAGCCCAGCCCGATCAAGGCCATAGCCTCGAGCGGCCGGCCCGCCATCTCGCCGCAAACCGAAATCGGCACGCCGGCATCCTCGCATTGCCGGGCAACCCAGCGCAGGAAGGAAAGCAGGGCCGGCGAAAGCAGGTCGTATCGATCCGCGGTCAGCGGGTTGCCGCGATCGGCAGCGAAGAAGTACTGGCTCAGATCGTTCGAGCCGACCGACACGAAATCGACAATGGGCAATAGCGCCGGAAACTGCCAGGCAAGCGAGGGCACCTCCAGCATGGTGCCGATCCTGACCTCGCGGGGCACCGCCTTGCCCTGGCCGGTCAACCTCTGGCGCTCCAGTTCCAGAAGCTCGCGCGCCTTCTGGAATTCCGCCACCTCCGCGATCATGGGGAACATCACCATCAGCCGCCGCCCGCCCGCCGCGAGCAGCAGGGCGCGAAGCTGGGCGCGAAGCAGCGACGGACGATCGAGGCCGATGCGGATCGCCCGCCAGCCCATGGCGGGGTTCTCCTCGTCGTTGCTGCCGAGATAGGGCAAGGCCTTGTCGCCGCCGATATCGAGAGTGCGGAAGATGACCGGCCGCTCGCCGGCGACATCGAGCACGCGCGAATAGTAATCCGTCTGGACGCCGACGCGAGGCAAGGTCGGCCGGACCATGAACTGCAGTTCGGTACGGAAGAGCCCGATGCCATCCGCCCCGGTCTCGTCGAGTTGGGGCAGGTCGATGGTCAGGCCGGCATTGATATGCAGCGCGATGCGTTCGCCGCAGCGCGTCACCGCAGGCTGGTGGCGGAGCTGCGCATACTTGGCCTGCCGCTCCGCACGAAGCTGCACGTTCTGCCGCACGGCGCGCAATACATCCTCGCCCGGTCGGATGTAGACGACACCATCATCGCCATTCACCACCACATAATCGCCAGGCTCCACGGCGGCTATCGCGCCCTCGCAGCGGCCGATCACCGGAATTTGCAGGGCGCGCGCGACGATTGCCACATGCGCGGTGGGCGAACCCTCCTCCAGCACCAGCCCCTGCAGGCCGGCGCGGTGATAGTCCAGCAGGTCGGCCGGCCCGAGCGCCCGGGCGAAAAGGATCGCATCGGGCGGCATCGATTCCCGGTCCACATGGGCGCTCTTGCCGAGGAGCTGCAGATACAGGCGGTTCGCGAGGTCCTCGAGATCGACCAGCCGCTCGCGCAGATATGGGTCGGTGATCTGCTGCATGCGATGGCGCGTCTCGATCTGGACTTTCTGCACCGCCGCTTCTGCGGTCAGGCCGCTTTCAACCGCCAGATGCATCTTGGCGAACCAGCCCGTATCGTGGGCGAACATCTTGTATGCTTCCAGCACGTCCCTGCTTTCGCCCGCAATCGCCGGATCGGGTTCGGCAAGCAAGCGGTCGATGCTCGCCCGCAGCGCCAGGACGGCCGCCTCGAGACGCCTCTTCTCTTCCCCGATATCCTCGGCGATCGCTTTCTTGACCTCGAAACGCGGCTCGTGCAGCACGACGCTGCCGAGCGCCAGCCCTTCCGACAGCGCCCGACCCTCGATGCGCAATGGCAAGGTGGCATTGCCGTCCACCCGGGCGATCTCGCGCGGATCGACAAGGTTCGATCCAATCACCAGTTCGGCCAGGACCATGGCCACCGTCTCGAGGGACTCGACCTCCTCCTCGGTGTAGCGGCGGCGGGTGCGGTTCTGCACGACGAGCACGCCGATCACCTTGCCGCCGCGCAGTACCGGCACGCCGAGCAGCGACTGGTAGATCTCCTCCCCCGTTTCCGGCCGGTAGGCGAAAGCGGGGTGCGACTGGGCGTCAGGCAGGTTGAGCGGCTGTGCGCTGGCGGCGATGGTTCCAACCAGGCCCTCGCCGACCTGCATGCGCGTCACATGCACCGACTCGGGCTTGAGGCCCTCGGTGGCGAACAGTTCCAGCACCTCGCCGGCGCGCAGCAGATAGACCGAGCAGACTTCCGCCACCATGTTGGCGGCGATGATGCGGACGACGGTGTCCAGACGCTGCTGGGCGCTGCCCGCCCCGGCCATCACTTCGCGCAGACGCCGGAGCAGGATCCTTGGAGAGGTCGTGCCGCCGCCCCGCGCCGGCACTAGTCGGCCACCTCCACGAGGCTTCGCGCTTCGAGCGCCGCTGCAGCCTGCTGCACCAGCTCCTCGATGATCTCCCGCGTCGGCTGCTCGCGCGTGACCATGCCAACACTCTGACCGGCCATCACCGAACCGTACTCCACGTCTCCCTCTATCACCGCCCGGCGCAGCGCGCCGGCCCAGTAATGCTCGATGGCGAGCTGTGCCTCCTTCTGCGACATCTCGCCCTGGCGGAACCTGGCGATGACATGATGCTGCGTCTCCGCGAAACGCCGCGTGCCCTCGTTGGCCAGTGCGCGCACCGGAATGACCGGGAAGTTCGGATCGACCTGCACCGAAGTGACCGCATCGCGCGCCGAGGCGCGGATGAAGGCCTGTTTGAACTTCGGGTGGGCGATCGATTCGGTCGCGCAGACGAAGCGCGTGCCGAGCTGTACGCCGGCCGCACCCATTTCGAGCAGGCTGGCGATCATCTCGCCGCGGCCGATGCCGCCCGCCACGAATACCGGCACGTCGCGCAGATGCGGCAAGATCTCCTGCGCCAAGACGTTGGTCGAGACCGGCCCGACATGTCCCCCTGCCTCCGCACCCTCGATCACCAGGGCATCGACGCCCGAGCGGACCAGCTTGCGTCCGAACGAGAGCGCCGGCGTGAAGCACATCAACTTGCGCCCGCCCAGCTTCACTCGCTCGATGGCGTTGCCCGGGGCCAGTCCACCGGCCAGCACGACATGGCTCACCTCGAGCGAGACGCAGACATCGATCAGCTCGAGCAGGCGCGGATGCAGGGTGATAAGATTGACGCCGAAGGGCCGGTCGGTCCGGGCGAAGGTCGCCTCGATCTCGGCGCCAAGCTGCTCGGGCGACATCGAACCCGAAGCGAGCACGCCAAAGCCGCCGGCATTGGAAATGGCGGCGACCAGGTTGCGCTCCGACACCCAGGTCATCGCCCCGCCCATGATCGCATAGCGCGTGCCGAGGAATTCCCGGCCCCGCCGCCAGAGCTGGTCCAACCTCTGCATGCCGCGTTCGCTCATGCTGCCATCACTGGACATCGAGATTGAAGGCGCTGTGCAGCGCCCGGACCGCAAGCTCCGTGTAGTCGGCGGCGATCAGCACGCTCACCTTGATCTCGGACGTGGAAATCACCTGGATGTTGATGTTCTTCTCCGCCAGCGCGCGGAACATGGTGCGCGCCACGCCGGCATGGCTGCGCATGCCGACGCCAACCACGGAAACCTTGGCGACGTTCCCGTCGGCGCCGAGACGGCGATAGCCGATCGCTTCCTGCCGCCCCTCCAGAACCTTGAGCGCCCTTTCCATGTCGGCCTTGCCGATGGTGAAGGTAATGTCGGTCGCCTTGTCGTCGTGCGAGACGTTCTGCACGATCATATCCACGTTGATGTTGGCATCTGCGAGCGAGCCAAAGACCATCGCCGCCACGCCGGGCCGGTCGGCCACGCTCTCCAGGGTGATCTTGGCCTCGTCCCTCGCATAGGTAACGCCACTGACGACCTGCTGCTCCACGATCTCATCCTCGTCTACGACCAAAGTGCCGGGTATGTCCGCAAAACTAGATAGAACCTGCACGCGGACGCCATGGTTCATCGCCATCTCGACCGAGCGGGTCTGCAGCACCTTCGCGCCGAGCGAGGCGAGTTCGAGCATCTCCTCGTATGTGATCCTATCAAGCTTGCGCGCACCCGTCACGATGCGGGGGTCGGCGGTATAGACGCCATCCACGTCCGTATAGATGTCGCAACGGTCCGCCTTCAGCGCCGCGGCCAGCGCCACCGCCGAGGTATCCGAGCCGCCGCGTCCCAGCGTCGTCACGCGCCCGCCCGGCCCCACGCCCTGGAAGCCGGCGACGACCGCCACCATGCCATCGCGGAAGCGCTTCTCGATCTCCTTGGTCTCGATCCGCTCGATACGTGCCGAGCCATGCACGTCGTTGGTATGGATCGGGACCTGCCAGCCCAGCCAGGAGCGGGCGGGAACGCCGATCTCCTGCAGCGCGATGGCAAGCAGCCCGACCGTCACCTGCTCGCCGGACGCCACCACGGCGTCGTACTCGCGGGCATCGTGCAGCGGCGAGATGGTGCGGCAGAAATCCACCAGGCGATTGGTCTCCCCAGCCATGGCCGAGACGACCACTGCCACCTCGTGGCCCTGGTCGACCTCGCGCTTGACCTTGCGGGCCACGTTCCGGATGCGGTCGATATCCGCGACCGACGTGCCGCCGAACTTCATGACAAGCCGCGCCATGGGAAGCTAACTCCAGGAGCCGGGGAATCGGGGACTGGCGGCTATCCTTGCCGCCGGAAAAGGGCATATACATACTTCCCTCGACCGGACCATGGCAAGCATCGACCGGCGGTTGTGACGGGTCTTTTACCGATGACAAATTCCCCAATTGTATCAGGGCCTTCCGAGAATCCGGCCGCGCCTTCGGTCGACCCGGCCGAGATCGCCCGGTTCGCCGCCATGGCCGAGGAATGGTGGGACCCGAACGGCAAGTTCCGTCCCCTGCACCGGCTCAACCCGACGCGCATCGGCTATATCCGCGACCGGTTGTGCGAGCGCCTCGGCCGCGACCCCAAGGGCGCCCGGCCGCTGGAGGGGTTGCGCCTGCTCGATATCGGCTGCGGCGGCGGCCTGCTGGCCGAGCCGATCTGCCGCCTCGGCGCCGAGGTGGTCGGCGTCGATGCGGCCGAGCGGAACATCGCCGTGGCGCGACTCCATGCCGGCCAGATGGAACTGCCGATCGACTACCGCTATGGCAGCGCCGAGACGCTTGCGGAGCAGGGCGAGACGTTCGACGTCATTCTGAACATGGAAGTGGTCGAGCATGTGGCCGATCTTCCGGGCTTCGTCGATGCCTGCGCGCGCATGCTGCGCCCCGGCGGGATCATGTTCGTCGCCACCCTCAACCGCACCCTCAAGTCCTATGCCCTGGCCATCGTCGGGGCGGAATATGTCCTGCGCTGGCTGCCGCGCGGGACGCATGACTGGCGGAAATTCGTCCGCCCGCACGAACTGGCGGCCTGCTGCCGGCAAGCGGGCCTGCTGCTCGACGAATTCCGGGGCGTCAGCTATGACCCGTTCGGCGACCGCTGGTTGGTGACGCGCGATCTCGATGTAAACTACATGGCGATTACAAGTAAAGCTTGACGCTACATACCGGAAATAAAAGGTCTATTGGCCGGCATTTACCGGAATTTAGGCAACAGGTCCAAGAATCGCCGGCTATACCTCGCGTGTTCGACGCGAGTCGCTCGGCATCGACCTGAGACATTCCGGGAGCAGCATGGAACGGTTCATCCGCAAGGGCAGCCTGCGACTGCTTCTTGCCCTTGCCCTGATCGCGCTCGGCACCTGGGCCTTCCTCCCCTACCTCACCCACCGTGTCTCCACCTCGGCCTTCGTGAATACGGAGCTGGTGCGCCTGACCGCGCCCATTCCGGGCCGGGTAGCGACCGGCCTGCCGCCGAAAGGCCAGTTCCTCGCCATGCCGATGCACATCGCACTTATCGAGGCGACGGCGCCGGACCGCCGCCACCTCGCGGGGCTTGAACAGGAAAGGGCGGTCGCCGAGGCGAGAGCGCGACTGCTCGCCCAGCAGATTCGGGAGATCGAAGAGGCTGCCCGCGGCCTTGGCGAGCGTGGCAGGCAGCATCGCACGGCGACGCTGCGCCGCCTGCAAGCCGAGCTGGAGGAGGCCGAGGCCGATCACATCGCCTGCATGACCGAAGAAGAAGAGCGCCGGAGCCATCGCGCCCGCATGGAGACGCTGGCACGCAATGGCCATGCCCCGCTCAGCCGTCTCGAAGAGGCGCGCGCGCGCCACGATGGGGTCTTCGCCCGCTGCATGGCGGCCGATGCCCGGGTCGCGCGCCTGCGCGGCGAGCAGGTCGCCGCCCGGCAGGGCATCTTCCTGCGCGACGGCTTCAACGACGCCCCCTATTCCGAACAGCAGCGCGACCGGCTGCAGCTCCGCCGGCAGGAACTCGAAGGCGAGCATCTGCGCGAGGAAACCCGCGCCGCGCAGCTTGCCCAGGAGATCACCGAGGAACGCCAGCGCCTGGAGCGGGTGAGCCATTACGAGGCCGTGCTGCCGGCCGGCCACGTGGTCTGGAGCATCGCGGCGAGCCCGGGAACCTCGGTGGTCGAGGGCCAGACGATTCTCGACGTCGCCAACTGTGCCGAGCGGTTCGTGGTCGTCGAGCTGCCGGAACGGGATTTCGAGTCGATCCAGGCCGGCACCGAAGCCGCGGTTCGCCTGCTGGGCGGCGGCGCGTGGATGCGGGGCGAGGTGCTGCGCGTTCGCGGCAGTGCGGCGCGCAGCGACGAAAGGCTGCTCGCCGCGCAGGTGCCCAATCCGAGCCCGCGCCATATCAGCGTCGAGGTCAGCCTGCCGGAAATCGCACCGAGCGAGATCGGCGAAGGCTACTGCCTGATCGGACGGCTCGCCGAGGTTCGCTTCCGGCGCGGCGCCGGGTTGCTCGCCTGGCTTGGCGACATGATCGGCACCTCGCGCGGCACGGCGAATCAAGCTGCCCGGAGCGCCGGGCTTGGACGCTGAAGTCTATCCCCTTGGCCTCATTCTCGCGCCGCTGCTGTTCGTTCTTGGCGGCCTCTTCGCGCTGCGTCCCTACATCCCGACGACCGGCACCGCCATGCGCTGCGGCGTGGCGGCGCTGGTCGGCCTGTTCCTGATCCGCTATCTCGATTGGCGCCTGTTCCAGACGGTGCTGCCGGCCGAGGGCAGCCTTCTCGAACTGGGCTGGATATGGCTCTGCTTCACGGTCGAAGCCATAGCGCTGTTCGATGCAGCCCTGCTTTATCTCACCTTCCTGCGGCGGGCCGACCGGAAAGCCGAAGCCGACCGGCTGGAAGCACGGCTGCGCGCCCTGCCACCGGAGCGACTGCCTGCCGTCGATGTCCTGATCCCGAGCTACAACGAACCGCTCGACGTGCTGGAAAAGACCATCGTCGGCGCCCTTTCGATCGATTATCCCAATTTCAGGGTCTGGGTCCTCGACGATGGCAGGCGGCCCTGGCTGCGCGATTTCTGCCGCGAGAAGGGCGCCGGCTACATCACGCGCCCCGACAACACCCATGCCAAGGCCGGCAACATCAATCACGCACTGCCGCTGACCGATGGCGAATTCATCGCCATCTTCGATGCCGATTTCGTTCCGCAGCGCAACTTCCTGATGCGCACGCTCGGCTTCTTCGAGGATCCGAAGATCGGCATCGTGCAGGTCCCGCATGCCTTCTACAACCACGACCCGATGCAGACCAACCTCGCCGTGCGCAAGGTCCTGCCCGACGACCAGCGCTTCTTCTTCGATGCCATCATGCCGAGCCGCGACGGCTGGGACGCCGCCTTCTGCTGCGGCTCGAACTCGCTCACGCGGCGCAGCGCGCTGGCCGAGATCGGCGGGAAGTTGCCGACAGATTCGATCACCGAGGACATGCTCCTCACGCTGGTCCTTCTCCGGCGCGGCTATATCACCCGCTATCTGGGCGAGCCCCTCGCCTTCGGCCTGGCGCCGGAGAGCATCCAGGCGTTCTTCGTACAGCGCCAGCGCTGGGCGCGCGGCGCGACACAGATCATGCTGTTGCGCGACGGGCCGCTCGGTCCGGGGCTTAAATTCATCCACCGGCTGCTGTTCCTGCCGACCCACTGGCTGACCCAGAGCCTGATTGCCATCTTCTCGCTGATCGTGCCGCTGGTCTTCCTCTGGACCGGACTCGCGCCAATGGCCAATGTCACGCGCGAGGCGATCCTCTTCTACCAGATCCCGGCCGTGCTAGCCGTCTTTGGCGGCCTGCGCGTGTTCGCGCCGACCCAGTACTTCCCCCTGGCCGCGGCCGCGCTCGGCACCTTTCAGAGCTTCAAGATCCTGCCCTCCGTCCTGGCCACCCTGGCCAGTCCGCGCGGGCATCTCTTCCGCGTCACGCCGAAGGGCCGCGACGCGACGCAGGCCGGCTACGAAACCGGAATTTTCTGGATCTGCCTCGGGCTGCTGGCGGCAACCGCACTTGGCCTCGTGGTCAATGCGCGGGTCGATATCCGCATCGTGGAACAGACCGCGCTCATCCCGCTCGTCGCCTTCTGGTCGGTGGTCAACATCCTGATCCTGCTGCTGGTCTGCATGCTCTGCCTGCAAGCCCGGGTTCGCAGGGGCGAGGAGCGCTTCGAGATCTCCGAGCCGGTGTGGCTGCTCTGCGGAGACGGGGCGCGCCTGCCCGCGCGCCTTAGCAACCTGTCACTCTCGGGGGCCGCCGTCCGCCTTCCCGATGGCGCGCCCCGACTTCCTTCCGGGGCCGCACTCCAGCTTATCCTGCCGGCGGTCGGACCGCTAAGGGCGAGCGTCGCGCGCCACTTCGCCGATCACCTTGGCCTTCGCTTCGAATTGCCGCCATCGCCCGAACGCGACCTGCTGATCCGCAAGATCTTCACCAGCGGCGTGAACACGCCGGAGGCGAATGTCTCCGGTCTCGCGGTCACGCTCGGCCTGCTCGGACGCATTTTCACATTGCAGGATTCCGGCCGTTCGGACATGAGCGCCTCCGGTGCGGACACTACAGTCACGCGGCAGCCGGCGCAGAGGCTGCCGGCCGAAACGGCACTGATGCCGCCCGACCCCCCGGGGCCGAAACTCGCCGAACTGGCCAGGTCTCGCGCCGCCACAGGGGAATGAGAAGGTCAACCGGACCACGGTCCTGCAAAGGTGACTGGCAGATCAGCCGTCGCTGCGCGGAATCCAGGGGATGCGGCCGATCTCGATCCCTTCCTCGATCAATTCCGCGGTCTCCTGCTCGGACGCCTCGCCATAAATCCCGCGCGGGTCGGTTTCGCCGTAATGGATCTTGCGCGCCTCTTCGGCGAACTGCGGACCGACATATTCGCAGTTCTTTTCCACCTGTTCGCGGAGCTCGAGCAGCATTTGCCGGACTTCGGCCTGCGCCTGGGCCTGTGCCGCCGCCCCTGTCTTGGCCTTCTGGCGGCTGCTGGCGATGCTTGGCGCCATCAGCGCTTTGCCGACCTTGCTGCTCGCGCAGACGGGACAGACGATCTTGCCCGCCTTCGCCTGGCTCTCATAGGCGCGGCTGTCCCTGAACCAGGCTTCGAACACGTGGTCCTTGTGGCATTTGAGGTCGAAAAGAATCATCGGCGTCCGGTACCATGAACGGTGCGATTGCCATCGAATAGATGGCATTCTTCAAGCGCGGCGGCAAGAGGCGCCGGAAAACGGCAAGAAGGAGTTGCGATTGCAGTCCTGCGAGGGGGGAAAAGAGGGGGGCAGTCGGACGCCCTCGCCCTGGGTGGTGCGCTGGGCGGACCGGCTCGAAGCCGGCGCGCTTGTGCTCGATCTTGCCGCCGGTGCCGGCCGGCATGCCCGCCATCTGCTCTCCCGCGGCTGCCGGGTCGTGGCCGTCGACCGTGAGACCGCCGGGCTGGCGGACCTCGCGGGACGGGCCGGCATGGAGATCGTCGCGGCCGATCTGGAGGCCGGTCCCTGGCCGCTGCCGGGGCGGACCTTCGATGCGATCGTGGTGACGAACTATCTCTGGCGGCCACTGCTGCCAATCCTCTGCGCGGCGCTCGCCCCTGGCGGCCTGCTGGTCTATGAGACCTTCGCCGTCGGCAACGAGCGGTTCGGCAAGCCCGCCAATCCGCATTTCCTGCTGCGCACCGGCGAACTTCTCGAACTCGCCCGGGCGCACGGCCTGACCGTCCTCGCCTACGAGCATGGCGAGGACGCGGTGCCGAAGCCCGGCATCCGCCAGCGCATCGCCGCCCGCCGAGAGGCTGCATGAGCGAGATCGAGACCCCGGCGCTGCGGCTGCGCCGTTTCCGCATGGCCGACGCGCCGGGACTGGCGCGGCTCTACACCGACGATGTCATTATGCGCTACATGCTGCCTGGCAAGGGCCTGGCCAAGGCGGAAGCCGAAACCAGGGCGCGTGCCAACATCACCAATTTCAATGCGCACTGGGACCGGCTCGGCTTCGGCGTCTGGGCGCTGGAAGAACGCCAGGGCGGTCGGCTGATCGGCCAGTGCGGGTTGCGCCAGCTAGACGAGATCGGCGAAGTTGAAGTTCTCTACCTCCTCAACAAGACAGTCTGGGGCCGCGGCCTGGCGACGCAGGCAGCGGCGGCCGCGCTCGATTTCGGCTTCCGTACCATGGGCCTGCGGCGCATTGTCGGCTTCACCAATCCGGCCAATGCGGCGTCGCGGCGCGTGCTGGAGAAGATCGGCCTGCGCTTCGAGCGGTTGTCGGACGAGCTTTGGAACACGATGCTGGCCTGGCACGCCGTCGAACTCGAAGACTGGCTCGCGGCGGAAGCACGCAGCCTGGGCGAACCGGCGGAGTGAGGCCCGCTACTCCGCCGCGCGTCCCGGAGCGAGCGGCTCCGGCGCGGCAAAGGGGCGGTCATGGCTCAGCGCCTGGATCTGGCTCCGCGCCTTTTCGACCAGCGCCATGTCGATCTCGGCCATGACGAAGCCAGGTTCATCGCCACCATCCGCCAGCACCTCGCCCCATGGCCCCACGATCAGGGAATGGCCATAGGTCCGCCGGTTGCCCGGATGCGTCCCGCACTGCGCCGGGGCAACGACGAAACTGCCGGTCTCGATGGCCCGCGCGCGCAGCAGCACATGCCAGTGTGCCTCGCCGGTCGGCCGCGTGAAGGCCGATGGCACCGTGAGCACGCCGGCGCCGGCATGGGCAAGCGCCCTGTAAAGCTGTGGAAAGCGCAGGTCGTAGCAGACCGTAAGACCCAGCCGTGCCCAGGGCAGATCGGCACAGATCGCCCGCTCGCCCGGCCGGAAATTGCGCGACTCGCGGTAGCTCTCGCCCGAGGCCAAGGTGACGTCGAACATGTGAATCTTGTCATAGGAGACGCCAAGCCCACCATCCGGTCGGATCAGGAAGGAACGGTTGGCGATGCGCGTCTCGCCAGGGATGCGCACGCCAAGCGAGCCGATCAGCAGCCAGCAATCAAGTTCCGCCGCCAGGGCGCGATAGGCGGCAAGCGCCTCGTGTTCGGGCTCGAGCCGGGCCGCTGCCACCGAAAGCTCGCCGCGGGCCGCCATGATGCCGGTATTCTCGGGCGTGGCGATCAGATCGGCCCCGGCCGCGCGCGCGGCGCGGATCAGTGCGCTGGCCTGCGTGATGTTGCCCGGCACATCGTCCGTCGAAGTCATCTGCACGCAGGCGACGGTGAACTTGCTCATGCCGGCAATTATGCCTCTGTGCGCGAGGCGGGTCGATAGGGTCGCGATTCCGGTCGCGGGCATGTGAGTTGCGGGGCGGCACGGGCCGTCGGATGACTGCCCCGCGCCACAGAGGATCGACCCCGAATGTACCGACGTCTCCCCTGCCTCGCTTTGTCGCTTGGCCTGCTGCTTGCCGCGAGCGGCTGCCTGCCGCCGCCCGTGGAGACGCCCGCCCCCCGCCCGCCTGCCATGGTTCCGGAGGCGGCGGCAGCCGATACGTCCGGCAGCGAGGAAATTCCCGGCCTCAAGCCCTCGCCACCGCTCGAATGGCCGGTCTGGCTTGCCGAGGAGCGCTGGCCGGGCGGCGAGGCCAAGTGGAACCCACCGCCCGCCGGCCGGGTCTTCCATGCGCAGCGCGGCGGCTTCACCATCGTCGAGACGGGCGAGGACTTCATCGTCACGGCGAACTTCCGGAATGCGACGGCGCGCTGGCATGGCGGGCTGCATGCTGCGCCGGAGGGCGTCGAAATCGATGGCGCGGACCTCGTGCGCATCTGGCCCTTGCGGGTCGGCAAGCGAACGCTCTACCGCGCCCGGCGCGGCAGCGACGAATGGGAGATTACCCTTCGTGTCATCGCCGAGGAGCCCTTCGCCATCGGCAGCGAGGTGGTGCGGACACTGGTCATCGAAAGCCTGGTGCGGGCGCTATCGCCGGCGCAGGGCGGCTTCGAGCTGCGGCGCCGGGTCTGGTATTCGCCCGACTATCGCTGGCTGCTGCGCATGGAAGACCGTCAGCTCGCCGGGCCGAAGGCCTCACTGCAGAACTGGCGCATCGTCGAGGTGACCGACCGGCGCTGAGGTCTACACGGCCAGCAGCGGGTCGAGGCGCCCGGCACGCTCCAGCGCGAACAGATCGTCGCAGCCGCCGACATGGGTCCCGCCGATGAATATCTGCGGGACGGTCCGCCGCCCCCCGGCACGCGCGGTCATCTGCTCGCGCAGCGCCGGGTCGAAGCTGACATCAATCTCGTCATACGCAACGCCTTTCTCGCCCAGCAGGTTCTTGGCCCGCGCGCAGTAGGGACACATCATCGTCGTGTAGATTTCCACCTTGGCCATGGAGCTTGCGCCTCGAAAGCTTCGCGGTCCGCGCGAATCCCTGCATTCTATATGGGATCGCCCCCCGGGCGAACAACCCGCGCGAGCGACAGCACATCGACGGCGCGGGCGCCGGCGGCGAGCAGGCCGCGGGCGCAGGCATTCACTGTCGCGCCGGTTGTATGGACGTCGTCGAGCAGCAGGACGCGCGCGCCCGCCACCAATTCCCGACCGGCTGACGACGGCGCGAAGGCGCCCGCGACATTGCGCCGGCGGGCGCGGGCATCGAGCCCGCCCTGGCTTGGCGTCGGCCGCGTCCGCCGCAGCAGGTCGGTCACCACCGACCGGCCGGCAAGCCGCCCGAGAGCCAGGGCAAGCAGGGCGGACTGGTTGAAGCGCCGGCCCACCAGGCGAAAGTAATGCAGCGGCACCGGCGCCAGGATGTCGGCTTCGGCGAGCAGCTCCGCCCCGGCGCCGGCGAGCCAGCGGGCAAAGGCGGGCGCGGCCTCCGTGCGGTCGCCATGCTTGAAGGCGAGGATCAGGGAACGGCTGGCGTCGTCGTAACGCAGTGCCGCGCGGGCCCGCGAGAAAGCCGGCGGGCGGCGCAGGCAGGTGGCGCACAAAGTCCCCGCACCGGCAGGATGGGAGAAGGGCAGGCCGCAACAGGCGCAGAAGGGCGCCGTGATGAAGGCGAGCTTCGACCAGCAGGCCGGGCAAAGGCCGTGCGGCTCCTCCACCTCGACACGGCAGTTCAGGCATTGCGGTGGCAGCAGCGCATCCAGCGCCGAGCGGCCGGCAGCGGCGAGCAGGCTGGCCAGCCGTCCGCCCGCATGCCATATAGCGTCCATGTCCGATGCCATGCTGGTCTTTGATCGTCGCGCAGTTCGCCTGCATCGTGACCGCGCCGCCCCCAATTTCGCACATCACGATTTCTTGATGCGGGAAGCGGCGGAGCGGCTGGCGGAACGGCTGGCCGACTGCCGGCGGGAATTTGCCTGCGCGCTCGATCTTGGCTGCCATGGCGGGCTGCTTGCCCCGATGCTTGGCCGGCAGGTCGCCCGGCTGGTGCAGAGCGACCTCTCCGCCGCCATGCTGAGACGAGCACGGGGCGCGCGCGTCGTCGCCGACGAGGAACTGCTTCCCTTCGCGCCGGCCAGTTTCGATCTGGTGCTGAGCGGCATGAGCCTGCATTGGGTCAACGACCTGCCTGGCGCACTGCTGCAGATCCGCCAGGTGCTCAAGCCCGACGGACTGTTCCTCGGCTGCATGGCGGGCGGCGCGACACTCGCCGAACTGCGCCAGGCACTGATCGAGGCAGAGGCCGAGATCGAGAACGGCGCCAGCCTGCGGGTCTCGCCCTTTGCCGATCTCCAATCGCTGGCCGGCCTCCTGCAGCGCGCCGGCTTTGCCCTACCGGTCGCCGACCAGGAAACCATCACCGTTACCTACCCGGATGCACTGGCGCTGATGCGCGAGCTGCGCGGCATGGGCGAAACGCATGCCGCGCACGCGCGCCGCAAGGGCCTCTCGCGCCGGGCTACCCTCGCCCGTGCGGCCGAACGCTATGCCACCCGCTTCACGGAAGCCGACGGGCGAATCCGGGCGACCTTCCAGCTTCTCTTCATGACCGGCTGGCATCCGCACGAGAGCCAGCCCCGCCCCCTGCGTCCGGGCAGCGCGAGCACGAAGCTCGCCGACGCGCTCGGCGCCGAAGAGAAATCTGCGGGCGAGAAGGCCGGGCCGGGTGGCGCCTGAGCGCAAGCGGGATCAGGTGCCGATCTTGCCCCCATCCTCCCGCGTGATGACAAGCGTCGCCGAGCGCGGCAGGGAAGTTCCGCCATCCGGCCAGTGACTGGCCAGCCGGCCGGCAGCAAAGTCTTCCTTGGTCGTAACCGCGCCCGGATGCTGCACATTGACGAACATGGTGCGCTGGTCGGGCGTGGTCACAACTCCGGTGATCTCCTGGCCGACCGGGCCGACCAGAAAGCGCCGCACCTCGCCCGTCCGGGGGTCTGCGGCCAGCATCTGGTTGTTGCCGAAAGGCTTGAGCGCGCCCCTGTTCTGCTCCCGTTCGCCGATATCGGTCTGGATCCACAGGCGCCCATCCGCATCGAACCACAGGCCGTCGGGACAGGCAAACATGCCCTCATCGCCGAGCGCGGCGCCGCCCGCGCCGCGGCTCGTCGCGCGATCGCCGGCAATGATGAAGAGATCCCAGTCGAAGCGCAGCCCGGCATGACCGCCGCGCTCGCGCCAGCGCACGATCTGGCCGAACTCGTTGCGCGCTCTCGGATTGGGGCCGCCGGCTTGAGCCTGGGTGCGGCGGGTGTTGTTCGTCAGCGTAAAATACACCTCACCGCTCACCGGATCGACCGCGCCCCATTCGGGCCGGTCCATTTTCGTGGCGCCGACATGGTCGGCGGCCGCGCGGGTATTGACCAGCACCTCCGCCTGCGAGGCGAAGCCGTTCTCCGCGATCAGGCCGTTCTGCCCATGAACCAGCGCAATCCATTCCCCGCTGCCATCGTCGTTGAACTTCGCGACGTAGAGTGTGCCCTCGTCCAGCAGCCGTCCGCTCGCGCCCGCAGGATCGTAGGCGGCGGCAGAAACGAACTTATAGATATACTCAAACTGCGCATCGTCGCCCGAATAGCAGACGACCGGACGACCGGGCACGGCCGTGGCGAAGACGACACCTTCGTGGGCGAACCGGCCCAGCGCGGTGCGCTTCACCGGCACGCTCTCCGGATTGAATGGATCGATCTCGACGATCCATCCGAAAGCGTTCGGCTCATTGCGATAGTCGCGTGACGGATCTTCCCCGGTCGCGGAGGCATCGAACCGGACGAACTCGTCGGCACCGTTCGCCGCCAGTTCCCAGCCATAGCGCGAGCGTCCCGTGGCAACGCCATAGCGTGCATGCTCGCGGGGGAGGTTCGGTTTCTGGTCCTGCTGATCGCCATTGCGGAAATAGCCGGCCCAGTTCTCCTCGGCCGTGAGATAGGTGTTCCAGGGCGTCACGCCATGGGCGCAATTGTTGAGCGTGCCCCGCGTTGCCGTTCCATCGGGGCTGTATCTGGTTCGCACGAGGGCGGACCCGCGCACCGGACCGCCCAGCTCCATGCGCGTGAGACCCGTGATGCGGCGGTTTCTTGGGTCCTGCCGCACTTGCCAGGCACCTTCGGGGCCGCGCGATATGCGCAGGATCGATACACCATGCGCGTTGACCTCCTTCAGCACCTCGTCCGGATCGCGCCGCCCTCGTTCATCGGCACATCGCTGGCGCCGAACGGCTTGCCCGCACAGGAGCGATGCATGAATCGCGGCTCGACATACTCGTGGTTCATCACCAGAAGGCCATCGGCGGAGCTGCCATCCAGGGGAAAGAAGTGCAGTCCGTCATGGTGCGCGCCGACCATGCGCGCCTGCTCCGCGCCGCTGGCCGGAACCGGCTCGCCGCCAGCACTGCCATCGATCGGCTGGCCGAATGGCGCCAACACCTGCACCCGGTAGCCTAGCGGCAGGATGACGGTATCGGCCTCGCTGACCGCAACGGCCTTGAACCCCAGAAGGCCCGAATGCCCCGTCCCGGCCGCCCACAGCCCGCCCGGACGTGGCGCGAAGAAGGCAGAGGCGGCGGCGGAGATTCCACCCGCGAGGACCGCGCGACGGCCGAGCAGCGCACCGCCGCCCCGCGCCCTGACGTCGGCGAATGTCGGGTTATCCGAATGATTGCACATCGGCTCGTCGCCGTGCGCCAGTTCCGCCGCCATGTCGTTCCGCACCTGGTCGCCCATCTGCCGCCTCCGGATATTGCCTGTCCGCGACCGGGTCCGCATGGCCGCGTCAATGCTCACGATAGGGACGCTCGATGACACGACGATGAAGCGCCGCCGGATGAGGCGCAATCCAGACGATAACTAGAGGAAATCCCGCAGCATGGCGACGAGCGGCCGGTCGGCCGGGGGCATGGGCAGTTCGGACAGCCGGTTGGCGCGAACCCAGCGGATCGCCTGATGCTCTCGCGCGCGCACGTCGCCTTGCCAGCGGCGGCAGAGATAGAGCGGCATCAGCAGATGAAAGGTCTCGTATTCATGCGAGGCGAAGGTGAAGGGCGCGAGACACGCCGCCTTAGTGTCGATGCCCAATTCCTCGTGAAGCTCGCGGATCAGCGCCGCCTCCGGCGTCTCGCCCGGCTCGACCTTGCCGCCGGGAAACTCCCATAGGCCGGCCATGGCCTTGCCCTCCGGGCGCTGCGCCACCAGCACCCGTCCATCGCCATCCACCAGCGCCACGGCAGCCACCAGCATGATCGGCTTGCTCATGACGCAAATGCGCCCTCACCCCGACCCTCTCCCACTTCATGGGAGAGGGAGAAGAAGGAGAGCCCTCTCCCAGGGGGAGAGGGCTGATCTGTCTCCCTCTCCCTGCGGGAGAGGGTCGGGGTGAGGGCGGACCTCGCCATTCAGCTTCTGTAATCGGCGTTGATGTCGATGTAGCCGTGCGTCAGGTCGCAGGTCCAGACCTTGGCGCGCCCGCGCCCGACGCCGACATCGACCTCGATATCGATCTCCGACTCCTTGAGATGTGCCGTGGCGCGGGCCTCGTCGTAGTCGGGATGGATCATTCCCTTGGCGGTGACGAGCTGGCCGCCGATGCGGATCGCCAGCCGGTCGCGGTCCGCCTTCTCACCGGACTTGCCGACCGCCATGACGATGCGGCCCCAGTTGGCGTCCTCGCCGGCGATGGCTGTCTTGACCAGCGGCGAATTGGCGATGGTGAGCGCGATCTTGCGCGCCGACTTGGCGGTGGCCGCGCCGCTGACGCGGACCGTCACCAGCTTGCGCGCACCCTCGCCATCGCGCGCCACCTGTTCCGCCAGATCCGCCATCAGGCGGAAGAGCGCATCCCGGAAGTCCTTGAGCCGGGGATCGCGCACCTCGTCGATCTTCGGATGCCTGGCCTGTCCCGTGGCGAACAGCAGCACCGTATCCGAGGTCGAGGTATCGCCGTCGACGGTGAGGCAGTTGAAGCTCTCGGCGTTCGCCTCGCGCAGCAGCACCTGCAGGATCTCGGGCGGCAGCTTGGCATCAGTCGCGATGAAGCAGAGCATGGTCGCCATGTCCGGCGCGATCATGCCCGAACCCTTGGCGATACCGTTAATCGTCACCGCCTGTCCGGCAATGGCGCAGGACTGGGTGGCGCGCTTCGGGAAAGTGTCGGTGGTGCGAATCGCCTCGGCCGCATCCGCCCAGCCATCCGCCTGCAACTTTCCCGGCAGCGGCGTCAGCGCCTCGACGATCTTCACGTGGGGCAGGATCTGGCCGATGACGCCGGTGGAGGCCAGCATGACCTCGCCGCTTTTGCAGCCGAGCAGCCGCGCGGCGGCGGCGGCGACCGCCGTGACCGCTTCCGCGCCGGCACGGCCGGTGAAGACATTGGCATTGCCCGCATTGACCACGAGGCCCGCCGCCTTGCCCTTGGGCAGATGCCGGCGACACCATTCGACGGGCGCGCCCGGCATGCTGGAGGAAGTGGTGAGGCCGGCGACCACGGTGCCCGCCGCGAAGGACATCAGAAGCAGATCCGGCCGGCCCTTGTAGCGCGTGCCGGAATTGGTGACGGCCATGCGCGCGCCCTCGATCGGCGGCAGGTCCGCCAGCCGTTTCGGGGCGAGCGGCGATTGCGGCAGGCTTGCCTTCGCCATGTCGACGTTCCTCGTTGCTCTGTCAGTTGAGGACTAGCTCTCGGGCAAAGCCGGAACGCCGCTCCGCGAGGATGCGGCGCTCCGCTCCGCCACTAGTTCTTGCCGGGTTGGGCCTCCGGCGCCGGCTGCGGCTTGCCGGTCTCGTCGAAGCGTTCGATTTTCGCCTTGCTCCTGAGACCGCCGACCATCTCGCCGATCATTTCCTGGGCAAGTTCGCGGCGGATGTCGTCGCGCATCTCCTCGATCGCGGGCGGCGGCGCCGTGCGGCGTTCCTCCACCTTGATCACGTGCCAGCCGAACTGGGTCTTGACCGGCTTCTCGGTATAGCTTCCCGCCTTGAGCGCGAAGGCCGCCTCGGAAAATTCCGGCACCATCTGCTCCTTGGTGAAGAAGCCGAGATCGCCGCCGCTTGCCGCCGACGGGCCGGAGGAATTGTCCTTGGCGAGCTTGGCGAAGTCGGTACCTTTCTTCAGCTCGGCCACGAGGCGGTTCGCCTTCGCCTCATCGTCGACGAGAATGTGCCGGGCGCGGATCTCCTCCTGTGGCGGCTGTTCCTTCACGAGCTGGTCGTAGCGTGACTTGATCTTCGCGTCGGTCAGGCCCTTCTCCACCTCGCGGGTGACGAAAACTTCCTGAAGCACCCGTTCCTCGGCCTGCACCATGCGCCGCTTGACCTCGGCATCCTCGCGCAGCTTCGCCTGGACCGCGGCCTGCGAGAGCAGCTTGCGGTCGATGAGCTGGGTCAGCATTCCATTATAGAGCACCGGCATGGGAAGCTGGCGGTATTGCTGCGGCAGTGCCTCGATGGCGGCGAGGACTTCAGAGCGCAGGATCTCGCTGCCATTGACCCGGGCGACCACCGGATCTTCGGCAGGCGCCGCCTGTCCCTGCGCGAGGGCGATGGCGGGGGTCATGGCGGGAACGCCAACGGCAACCGCGAGCGCGAACGCGGCGGCGCGAAGGGAGGCTTTCGGCATAGGGGGCGGCATCCTTCTGGCTTTGCCCGGGCGGCGCCCGGACCGAGACCGGTAGCATAAGGCTTTATGCAAAGGCGACAAGGGCGGAGCCGGGCCGTTTCAGGCGCGAAACTCCGCCTGCGGACCCTTGCCCGGCATGGCGCCGCCGACATGCGCACCGCCAGGCAGGCGGCCAAGGCGCGGGAAGTCGCGGGTCTCGCCGATGCGATAGTTGCTGTCGTGCGTCAGCGCAACGGCGCGGATCAGCGGCCAGACGCGCTGGCGCAGCCACGCCTGGTCGGCCCAGCGTCCGGCATAGCCCCGCAGGAAGGCGGGCAGCTCCGCCATGACATCGGGCAGCAGGCCGCCGACACCGCCCCACATGCCGGCGAGAATGAGCTCGGTATGCACCACATGGTCGCGCATCAGATGGAACGGAAAGCCGCTCTCGAGCCATTCCTCCACCGCCAGCCGCTCGCGCAGGTTGAGGACGGAATCGCAGTCGCGACACAGGAAATAGCGCACGCCGGGATCGTTGGCGGCGAGGAAGCGCCAGAACAGCCCCTCGTTGCCGCTGGCCCGCACACCCATGCGCACCACCTGCGCGCCCTCGCGCACGAGCCGGGCAACGACCGGTTCGGGCACCGCCGTGTCCACATAGAAGCGGCAGGTCCATTCGGGATAGACGAAGCGCCGGCCGATGGCATTCTCGACCGCGTAGCGGGCATAATATTCGTTATCGCCGAACAGGGAGAAGGCGATCACGTTCTCCGCCGGCCGGTCAGCACGAAAACCGGGCGCGCGCAGGCCCGCCGGCAGCGCCTTGCCCTGCCGGCCGGCGCAGGCCGCGCGGTCCTTCGCCTCGAGGCAACGCTGGCCGAAATTCCTTGCGCAAGCCCGGTCGCCCAGCGCGTCATGGGCCATGACCAGGCTGCCAAGCGTGAGGAAACTCTCAGGCTCCAGTTCGAGCGCGCGGGCGAAACAGGCGGCGGCCTCGGCCGGCCGCTCCAGCGCCAGGAAGATGCCGCCGAGATTCTGATGAAAGACGGGCCAGTCGGGCCAGATTTCGATCGACCGCCGGATGAGGGGCAGCGCCACCTCGTTCTCGCCGCGATGATGGGCAAGCAGGCCAAGGAAGTGCAATGCATCCGCCTGCTCCGGGCTGGCGGCCAGCACCTGGCGGAAACAATTCTCGGCCTCGGCCAGACGGCCGGCCCGGAAGGCCGCCTCCGCCCGGCGCAGAAGTTCCCGCCGATCCCTGCCGGTCTCCTCGCTGGTCATGGCACAGGGTTAATCCGGAACCCCTGCTCCCCGCCAATGCCAAGCGCGTGAGGTGCCGCGCCGGGCCGGTCAAACCCTTGATCTGCAAGGCTCCACCGCCATTCCCCGAAACGGGGGCGCCGCGCGGTCGCATTGACAGTTGGCCGGTGCACCCTTATGTGTCAGGAGCCTCGGCCAATCCCCATTCATTCGACGGAGTCCACCAGGTATGTTCGGCGCCCTCGCCAAGCGGCTGTTCGGCAATCCCAGCGACCGCCTTCTCAAGGCGAACCAGAAGCGCCTGGCACAGATCGCCGCACTGGAGCCGGAACTGGC
>JAHCJQ010000042.1 GCA_026126215.1 Alphaproteobacteria bacterium | reverse complement strand
GAATCCTTCAGGTTGTTGGCATGCGCATGTCCCTGACTGCCATAACCCACGATGACGACTTTCTTGCCCTTGATCAGATTCACATCCGCATCGCGGTCGTAATACACACGCATGGCCGTTTCCTTTCCTGATGACTGGCGTGTCGGTCCGATTCCGGTCCGGGGCCTGCGCCCCGCCCCTTCAAAGCTTCCTCTCGCCCCGGCTGATGGCGACGACGCCGGTGCGCGAGAGATCGACCATGCCGAGTTCGCGCATCAGCGCGATGAAGGCGTCGATCTTTTCGGTCGAGCCGGATATCTCGAACACGAACGAACTCGTCGAACTGTCGACCACCCGGGCGCGGAAGATGTCGGCGATGCGCAGCGCCTCGACGCGCTTCTCGCCCAAGCCCACCACCTTCACCAGCGCCAGCTCGCGCGAGAGGAACTTGCCCTCGGTGGTGAGGTCGGAAACCTTGTGCACCGGTACCAGGCGGCCGAGCTGGGCCTTGATCTGCTCGATCACCATCTCCGGCCCGGAGGTAACCACGGTGATGCGCGAGAGATTGTTCGCCTCGTCGACCGCCGCCACCGTCAGGCTTTCGATGTTGTAGCCGCGGCTGGCAAACAGGCCGATGACCCGCGCCAGCACACCTGCTTCGTTGTCCACCAGCACGGCGATGGTGTGTTGCCTGATTTCCTTGCTTGGGAGGGCCACGTTCGTCTTCCTTGCATTCGGCCGCCAGCCGGAGCGCCAAGGCCGTTCTTCATTCTTCGCTGCAAATCTCCGATTGCCGGCCGGACTGCGGGTCCGGTCTCAGACGAGAATCTTGCCCTCGTCGCTGACCGTGGCCTTGGCGCCTCCCTGGTCGCCCAGGATCATCTCGTTATGCGCGCTGCCTCCGGGAACCATGGGGAAGCAGTTCTCGTTCGGATCGACGCACATGTCGACGATCACCGGACGGGGAGTGTCGATCATCTCCAGGATGGTCCGGTCGACATCGTCGGGACTGGCGCAGCGCAGGCCGACGGCGCCGAAGGCTTCCGCCAGCTTCACGAAGTCCGGCAGGCTGTCCATGTAGGATTCCGAGTAGCGGCCGCCATGCAGCAGCTCCTGCCACTGGCGCACCATGCCCATGTACTGGTTGTTGAGGATGAACACCTTCACCGGCAGGCGGTACTGGGCGATGGTGGAGAGTTCCTGGATGTTCATCATGATCGACGCCTCACCGGCCACGTCGATCACCAGCGCGTCGGGATGGGCGATCTGCACGCCCATCGCCGCCGGCATGCCATAGCCCATGGTGCCTAGACCGCCAGAGGTCATCCAGCGGTTGGGTTTCTCGAACTTCAGGAACTGCGCAGCCCACATCTGGTGCTGGCCGACCTCGGTCGTGATGTAGGTATCGCGACCCGCGGTCAGCGCCTGCAGCCGCTCGAGCGCGTATTGCGGCTTGATCAGCTTGCCTTCCTGGCGATAGCTCAGGCATTTGCGGGCGCGCCACTGGTCGATCTGCGCCCACCAGTGATCCAGCGCCTTCTGGTCGGGGCGCTTCGTCTCCGCCTTCCAGAGCGCCAGCATCTCCTCGAGCACGTGCGCCGCATCGCCGATTACCGGTAGATCGACATGCACCGTCTTGTTGATCGAGGACGGGTCGACATCGACATGGATCTTGCGCGACCCGGGCGAGAAGGCATCGAGCCGGCCGGTGATCCGGTCGTCGAAGCGCGCGCCGACATTGATCATCAGGTCGCAGCCATGCATGGCCAGATTGGCTTCGTACGTCCCGTGCATGCCGAGCATGCCGAGAAACTGCCGGTCCGATCCCGGATAGGCACCGAGGCCCATGAGGGTGCTGGTGATGGGAAATCCGGTGAGGCGCACCAGTTCCGTGAGCAGCGCGGAGGCGCGCGGTCCGGAATTGATCACGCCGCCGCCGGTGTAGAAAACCGGCCGTTTCGCCTTCAGCATCATCTCGACGGCGCGGCGCACGTCGCGCGACTCCGGTTTGACGCGCGGCTGGTAGGTCTTGCGCGTGACCCTCTCCTTCGCCACGTAGGGCGCGGCGGCGAACTGGATGTCCTTCGGGATGTCCACCACCACCGGGCCGGGCCGGCCGCTGGTCGCGACATGGAAAGCCTCGTGCATGACGCGCGCCAGGCTGCCTGCCTCCTTGACCAGATAATTGTGCTTGGTACAGGGCCGCGTGATGCCGACCGTGTCGCATTCCTGGAACGCATCGTTGCCGATCAGGTGTGTCGCCACCTGCCCGGTCAGGCACACCAGCGGGATCGAATCCATCATTGCGTCGGTCAGGCCGGTGACCGCGTTGGTCGCGCCGGGGCCGGACGTCACCAGAACCACGCCCGGCTTGCCGGTGGAACGGGCATAGCCCTCAGCCGCATGCACCGCGCCACCTTCCTGACGGACCAGGATGTGGCGGATGCGGTTCTGCTTGAAGAGCGCATCGTAGATCGGCAGCACCGCTCCGCCCGGATAGCCGAAAATCACCTCGACGCCCTGATCGACCAGGGCCTTGATGATGATTTCCGCGCCCGTCATCTGCTGCTGTGGCATGACCTTAAGTCCATGATCCGTCGAGAATTCTCGGCCCGCGCGCCGACCCGCGTCCGATCCGCCTGGATTGGGGAGGCGACAAACTAGACGCTCATACAGGGGTGGTCAACAAAAAGTGACGAATAAATGCAAAGATATCCCCCTCCAAACTTTCCGAATCTTTCACAACGAGATCGGCCCTGAACTGATGCCGGAACCAGGTCGTCTGTCGCTTGGCATACTGGCGGGTCGCGGCCTGGGCCCTGGCGATGGCTTCGTCCAGGCCGCAATCCCCGGCCAGGTGGCTTGCCAGTTCGCGCAGACCGAGTGCCTTCATGGCCGGCAGGCCCGGATCGAGCCCGAGCGCCATGATGTTCCTCACCTCCCTAAGCGCGCCGGCCTCCACCATCTTGCGGAACCGCGCATCGCATCGCTCGCGCAGAGCCGCCCGCGGCGGCATCAGCAGGATCGTGCCCGCGCGCAATTCGGGCACCGGATTGGCGTCGCGCTGCCAGGCGCGCAGGCCCCGGCCGGTCGCCCGCAGCACCTCGATGGCACGTGCCAGCCGCTGCCGGTCGCCCGGCGCGAGGCCGGCGGCGGTCTCCGGGTCCTCACTGGCCAGCCAGGCATGAGCGGCGGCCGGGCCCGCCTCGGCCACGAAGCGCCGCGCCTCGTCGCGGATGCCGGCGGGGATTTCCGGCAACTCGGCCAGGCCATGCAGGAGCGCGCGGAGATAGAGGCCGGTCCCGCCGGCCAGCACCGCCAGTCGGCCGGCCGCGCCGGCGCGCTCGATCTCGGCCAGCGCCAAGTCCCGCCAGCGCGCCACCGAGCAGGCTTCGCTGGCATCAAACACACCATAGAGGCGATGGGGCGCCGATGCGTGCGCGATCTCGTCGGGCTGCGCGGTGAGGATCGGTAGTCCGCGATAGACCTGCATGCTGTCGGCATTGATCACAACGCCGTCGAAGGCGCGCGCCAGCCTGAGCGCCAGCGCTGATTTGCCGCTCGCGGTCGGTCCGGCCACCAGAACGATGCGCCGTGCTCCCTTGCCCATGACGTGATCCATCTTTAGAAAGGCTGGCCTTGCAAGCTGCCGGACGCGACATGGAACAGGTCCTCATACTCATTGGCAACCCCGACCAGACCGGCGACGTCGCGCCGGCTGCCGAACTCGCGCACCGCGCGCTGGCGGCGGCAGGCGGAGTGGCGGAGGGCGTGCTCCGCCTCGGCCCGGACGCCGCAGAGTTCGCCTTCGCCGGCCTCTCGCCGGAGGCAGCGCAGACAGCCGTGCGCGCCGCGCTCGCCGGCCGGCCCTTCGACCTCGCCGCGCTGCCGCGCGCCGGCCGGCGCAAGCGGCTGCTGGTAGCCGACATGGATTCGACCATCATCGGCTGCGAATGTATCGACGAACTGGCGGACTTCGCCGGCCTGCGCGCCAAGGTCGCCGGCATCACCGAGCGGGCGATGCGCGGCGAGCTGGATTTCAAGTCCGCGCTCCAAGCGCGCGTCGCCATGCTCAGCGGCCTCCCCGAAAGCGTCCTGGAGCAGACCTACCGCGAGCGGGTTCGTCTCAATCCCGGCGCGCGTGAACTGGTGCAGACGATGCGCCGCAATGGCGCCATGACGGCGCTGGTCTCCGGCGGCTTCACTTACTTCACCAGCCGCGTTCGGGAGGCCTGCGGTTTCGCGATCGACCAGGGCAACGAACTGCTGCTCGAGTCCGGCAGGCTCACCGGCGAAGTCCGCCGCCCGATCCTCGATTCCGGCGCCAAGCTCGCCATGCTCGAACGGCTCAGGCAGGAAGGCGCGCTCGACGCGACGGAGACCCTGGCGGTCGGCGATGGCGCCAACGACCTGCCCATGGTGCAGGCGGCCGGCCTCGGCGTCGCCTACCGCGCCAAGCCGCTGGTCGCCGCCTCCGCCCGGGCGCGCATCGACCATGGCAACCTTACGGCACTGCTCTATCTGCAAGGCTACCGGCGCGAGGAATTCGTGACCTGAGCAAAAGAAAAAGGGGCGGCCCCAAGGCCGCCCCCGGATGAGCGCTGCTCCGCCGCTCAGCTCTTGAGCGGCAGCGCCACGAAGCGTACGTCGTTGCCTCGCTGCACCAGCAAGAGCACCGAGCGCCGCTTCTGATCGGCGACCTCCTTTACCTTGGCCACCACCTGTTCCGGCGTCTCGACTTCGGACTGGGCGACTTCGACGATGATGTCGCCTGCACGAATATCCTTCGACGCAGCAATCCCGTCGGCCTTCACATCGGTAACCACGACGCCCTTGACGTCGCCTTTCAGGTCGTAGCGCTGTCGCACCTCGGGCGTGATGCTGGAGAGCGAGAAGCCGAGCTGGTCGAGCGAGGTCGTGTTCGGCATGCCGCCGGAGGAGCGGCCCGTCTGCAGCGAAGCCTGCTCGACTTCTTCCTTGAGCTCACCGACAACGACCTGCGTCTTCACCGGCTTGCCGCGCCGCCAAATATCGACCGACACTTCCTTGCCGATGGGCGTCTCGGCGACGATGCGCGGGAGTTGGCGCATGTCCGCGACGGGCTTGCCATCGAAGCTCAGGACGACATCGCCTGCCTCGATCTTGCCCTTCTCCGCCGGGCCGCCTTCGGAGACGCCGGCGATCAGTGCACCGCGCGGCCGATCGAGGCCGAGACTCTCGGCGATCTCGTCGGTCACCGACTGGATGCGCACGCCAAGCCAGCCACGCTTGGTGCGGCCGAATTCAACGAGTTGCTGCACAACCGGACGGGCGAGCGCCGAGGGCACGGCGAAGCCGATGCCGATAGAGCCGCCGGTCTGCGAGAAGATTGCGGTGTTCACGCCGATCACCTCGCCATCCATGTTGAATAGCGGGCCGCCGGAATTGCCCTTGTTGATCGAGGCGTCCGTCTGCAGGAAATCGTCGTAGGGGCCGGAGCGGATGTCGCGGCCGCGCGCCGAGATAATGCCCGCAGTGACAGTGCCGCCGAGGCCGAGCGGATTGCCGATGGCAAGCACCCAGTCGCCGACACGGGCGCGATTGGAGTCGCCCCATTTCACCGCGGTCAGCGGCTTCTTCGGCTCGACACGCAGCACGGCAATATCGGTCTTGGGATCGCTCGCGATCACCTTGGCCGGCAGCTCGCTGTCATCGTGCAGAATCACCTTGACCTCATCGGCACCGTCGATGACGTGGTTGTTCGTCACGACGATACCCGAAGGATCGATGATGAAGCCCGAGCCGAGCGAGGTCACGGGCCGCGCCGGGCGATTGCCGCGCTGCTGGCGGTCGAAGAACTCCTTGAAGAACTCCTCGAACGGCGAGCCGGGCGGGAACTGCGGGATCGGCAGACCTTCGCCCCGGCGCTCGGGCGCCTTCTGGGTGGTGGAGATGTTCACCACGGCCGGCAGCAGCCGGTCCGCCAGATCAGCGAAACTGTCGGGGGCCGGCCGTGCCTGGACCTGACCCGCAAACAGGAGTGCCAGCAAGAGCAGTAGTGTCATGAAAGCCATGCCGAGCCGCCCTGAATCGGACAGGCGCCGCGCGGCGATCATTGCACGTCGTGGGGTCTCGACCATCTGCCATCTCCAATCAATGCGCAACGCCGGAAGGCCCGGCGGAGCGTTCGCCCGGTCGTGAGATAGGGGCAGCCGCTCCGCGTTCAAGCGCGTTTCAGACTGCATGTTAACCGGAAATTGGGCGGAAATATGTAGTTCTCCCGAGATGCAGCCGCGCGGCAGCCAGTTTTCTAGCCGCGCACCAGCCAGACGAGAAACAGCCCGGTGCAGGCAGCGATGAGGCCACCCTGGCGCAGTCGCGCTGCTGGCAATGTGGCCAGCATCGCGACGGCGCGCCGCATGCCGCCCGGAAACAGGGCCCAGACCACGCCCTCGATGAACAATACGAGCGCAAGCGCAACCAGCAGGTCCTGCATCCGACCTGTCCCGCCCCGTTCCGCGGCCGCTTAGGCCTTGATCCGGTCAGCGCGCGATCAGCGCCGGCTGCCTTTCTCGCCCGGGGGATGGGCGAAGTATTGGAAGAAGTCGGAGGTCGGCGAGAGCACCATCGTCGTATCGTTGCCGGTCAGCGCCTGCTCGTAGGCCTGCAACGAGCGGTAGAAGGCGAAGAATTCGACATCCTGGGAAGCAGCCGCGGCCAGAACCTTGGTGCGCGCCGCATCGCCCTCGCCGCGGAGGATCTCCGAAAGCTTGCGCGCCTCCGCCAGGATGATGGTGCGCTGCCGGTCGGCATCGGCGCGGATGCGTTCGCCAATCTCCGCGCCCTGCGCGCGGTTCTCGCGCGCCTCGCGGTCACGCTCGGTCTGCATCCGCCGGTAGACCGCCTGCGAGTTCGCCTCGGGCAGATCGGTACGCTTGATCCGCACATCGACGATCTGCAGGCCGAGGCGCGTGGCCGCGGTCTGCAGGTCGGTCTGCACCCTGTTCATGATCTGCGCGCGATTGCCGGAGAGGATGGTGAGGAAATCCTCGCTGGCCAGGACCTGCCGCAGGCTCGAATTGAGCAGCGAGTTGAGCCGCAGCAGCGCGCCACGCTCATCGCCCACCGCCTGGTAGAACTGCAGCGGATTGTCGATGCGGAAGCGGACGAAACTGTCGACCAGAAGGCGCTTCTGGTCGAGCGCGTTGATTTCCTCGGTCGGGCTGTCCAGGGTCAGGATCCGCTTGTCGAAGTACTTGACGTTCTGAATGAAGGGAATCTTTACCTTCAGGCCGGGATCGTCATGCACCTGGATCGGCCGTCCAAGCTGGAGCACCAGCGCAAGCTGCGTCTGGTGCACGGTGAAAAGCGACTGCCAGGCCAGCACGGCCAGGACGACGAGGGCACCAAGGCCAATGGCTTGCACGGGCTTCATCAGCGGGTCGCTCCCTGCGGCGCCGGCTGTCCGGCCGGTCGTGTGTTGCGGGTCAGTTCGTTGAGCGGCAGGTAAGGCAGCACACCCTGGCTGCCCTGCGGCTGGTCGATGACGACCTTGTTCATGCCGCGCAGCACCTGCTCCATGGTCTCGAGATAAAGCCGGCGCGAAGTCACGTCCTTCGCCTGGCGGTACTCGTTGAGCACGGAGATGAACCGCGCCGCCTCGCCCTCTGCGTTGGCGATCACCTCCTGCTTGTAGGCTTCCGCACCCTGGATGATCTTCTCAGCCTCGCCTCGGGCACGCGGGATGATGTCGTTGCGGTAGGCTTCCGCCTCGTTCTGCGCGCGCTCGCGGTCGGCTTTCGCCGCCTGCACGTCGCGGAAGGCGTCGATGACCGCGGCGGGCGGGTCGACCTTCTGCAGGTTGACGCGGCTCACCTCGATGCCGGCACGATAGGAATCGAGCACCTCCTGCATCTGCTTCTGCACCGACAGCTCGATCGGGCCGCGATTGCCGGTCAAAATGGCCTGGATCTGGTTCTGGCCGATCACCTCGCGCATGACGCTCTCGGCGGTGCTCTTCACCGCACGCTGCGGATCGACGACGTTGAATAGGTAGTTGCCCGCATCCTGGATCTTCCAGAGCACCGTGAAATTGACATTCACGATATTCTCGTCCCCGGTGAGCATCAGGCTCTCTTCCAGCACGTCGCGAGGCTGGCCGCGCCCGGGCTCGGCCGGCCGGTAGCCGACATCAAGCCGGTTCTCGACCGTCACCTTGGGCGTGAGCACCGTCTCGATCGGATAGGGCAGATGGTAGTTGAGGCCCGGCAGCGTGGTCTGGCCGTTCCACTTGCCGAAGCGGAGTTCGACGCCCTGCTCGTCAGGCTGCACCCGGTAGAAGCCCGAACCGAACCAGAGCACAAGGGCGACGGCTGCGATCAGGCCGATACTCTTGCCGCCCCATGCGCCGCCCTGCGGGAACATACCCCGGAACCGGTCCTGGCTCTTCTTCAGCAGCTCTTCGAGATTGGGGGGCTGCGGCCCCATGCCACCGCCACCACCGCCGCGCGGTCCCTGGCCCCACGGTCCCCGGCCACCGCCGCCGCCGCTTTGCCAGCCGCCCTGATTGTTCCATGACATGCGCGCCCAACCTCTCCCGTGCGAAATGGCGCCGCCGTTTGCCAGTTGCACGGCGTCGCGATATATGATGCGCGTTATATCCGAACCGGCGCGGTGTTTCAAACCGCGACGGCTCCTTATTGGTCTCCCCCCATATTGTGCAAAGCGCGGAGTTTTCAAGCATGTCTGCGGTTTCGGAGGCTGAGGTTCTGGCGGCGCTCAGGCGCGTGGTCGATCCGGAACTCGGCGGCGATGTGGTTTCTCTGGGCCTGATCAGCGGTCTCGTGGTCAAGCAGGGCAATGTGGGCTTTGCGATCGAGGTCGATCCGCGCCAGGGCGCCCGTAAGGAACCCTTAAGGAAAGCCTGCGAGCAGGCGGTCGAGGCGCTGCCGGGCGTGCTCTCCGTCACTGCCGTCCTCACCGCTCATCGCCCGGCCTCGGCCGGCGAACGACCGCGCCAGGCCCCCTCACAGGGTCAGCCTGCCTCCAGTCAGCGGCCGGAGATTCCCGGCATCCGCGCCATCATCGCCGTCGCTTCCGGCAAGGGCGGCGTCGGCAAATCCACAACTGCCGTCAACCTGGCACTCGGTCTCGCCGTGCGCGGCCTCAGGATCGGCATGCTGGATGCCGACATTTACGGCCCGTCGCTGCCGCGCATGCTGGGCATTGCCGGCAAGCCCGTCTCGAAGGATGGCAAGCGGATGGAACCGATGCGCAACTGGGGCATCGTCGCCATGTCGATGGGCTTCCTGGTGCCCGAAGACACCCCCATGATCTGGCGCGGCCCGATGGTGATGAGCGCGCTCGAACAGATGCTGCGCGAGGTCAACTGGGGCGAACTTGACGTTCTCGTCGTCGACATGCCACCCGGTACGGGCGATGCACAACTCACCATGGCCCAGCGCGTCCCTCTCACCGGCGCGGTCATCGTCTCCACACCGCAGGACATCGCCCTGCTCGATGCGCGCAAGGGCCTCAACATGTTCCGCAAGGTCGACGTGCCGGTGTTCGGCATCGTCGAGAACATGAGCTATTTCTCCTGCCCCAACTGCGGCCACCGGGCCGACATCTTCAGCCATGGCGGCGCGAAGCGGACCGCGGAGGAACTGGGCTGCGACTTCCTTGGCGAGATCCCGCTGCACATGGACATCCGCGAGACCTCAGACGGCGGCGAGCCGATCGTCGTCAGCCGGCCGGGTTCGGAGCAGGCCAAGGCCTATCTCCGGCTCGCCGAACTGGTCGCCGAGCGGATCGAGCGGGCGCTGGGCGAGCAGGCCGGCCGCGCGCCCAGGATCGTCATCCAGTAGCCGCCCGAGACCTCAGGCCTCGCTCGGCTTCTCCTCTGCCGAAGCGGCCTGCGCCGCCGCCAGCCGCGCGATCGGCACCCGGTAAGGTGAGCAGGAGACATAATCGAGCCCGACCGTCTCGCAGAAACGGATCGAGGCGGGATCGCCGCCATGCTCGCCGCAGATGCCAAGCTTGAGGCCGGGACGGGCGCGGCGACCGCGCTCCGCCGCCAGCGAAACCAGTTCGCCCACGCCAGAGCGGTCGAGGGTCACGAAGGGATCCTGCTCGATGATCCCCTGGTGGACATATTCCTCGAGGAAGCTCGCGGAATCGTCGCGGCTGATGCCGAAGGTCGTCTGGGTCAGGTCGTTGGTGCCGAAGCTGAAGAACTCCGCCGCCTCGGCGATCTCGCCGGCGCGCAGCGCGGCGCGCGGCAGTTCGATCATGGTGCCGACCAGGTAGCGGACCTTGCGCCCCTTCTCCTTAAAGACCTGACGGGCAATCTCGTCCACATGCCGCTTCAGGATGTCGAACTCGGCCCGCGAGGCGACCAGCGGTATCATGATCTCCGGTTCGACCGAGCGGCCGCGCTCCGCCGAGACGGTGAGCGCCGCCTCGAAGATGGCCGTCGCCTGCATCTCGTAGATCTCCGGATAGGAGATGCCAAGGCGGCAGCCGCGATGCCCGAGCATCGGGTTGAATTCGTGCAGCTCGCTCGCGCGGTGCTTGAGCACCGTCGGATCGACACCGGTCGCCGCCGCCACGTCGGCGATGTCCTCGTCGTTCTTCGGCAGGAATTCATGGAGCGGCGGATCGAGCAGGCGGATGGTGACCGGCAGGCCGGCCATGATGCGGAACAATTCGATGAAATCCTGACGCTGCATGGGCAGGATCTTGTTGAGCGCCTTGACCCGACCCGACCGGTCCGAGGCGAGGATCATCTCGCGGACCGCCGCGATGCGGTCGGCATCGAAGAACATGTGTTCGGTGCGGCAGAGGCCGATGCCCTCCGCGCCGAAATTGCGCGCCGCCTGAGCATCGAGCGGGGTCTCGGCATTGGCGCGCACCCTGAGGCGGCGAATGCGGTCGGCCCATTTCATCAACGTGGCGAAGTCGCCCGAGAGTTCCGGCTCTATGGTCGGCACCGTGCCCAGGATCACCTCGCCGGACGAGCCATCGATGGTGATCACGTCGCCCTTGTCGATGGCGCGCCCGGCGACCGTCATGCGATTGGCCGCATAGTCGATGCGCAGGCCGCCGGCACCCGAGACGCAGGGCCGACCCATGCCACGCGCCACCACCGCCGCATGGGAGGTGGTGCCGCCGCGCGCCGTGAGAATGCCCCTCGCCGCGTGCATGCCATGGATGTCCTCCGGGCTCGTCTCGATACGGACCAGGATCACCGCCTCGCCCTGGGCGGCCAGCGTCTCGGCATCGTCGGCCTGGAATACGACCTTGCCCGAGGCGGCACCGGGGGAAGCCGGCAGGCCGCGCGCGATCACCTCGCGCGGCGCGTCCGGATCGGGCGTCGGATGCAGGAGCTGATCGAGCGATGCCGGGTCGATTCGGTTGACCGCCTCGACCTCGCCGATCAGCCGTTCCTTCACCATTTCGACCGCGATGCGGATCGCCGCCTTGGCCGTGCGCTTGCCCGTGCGTGTCTGCAGCATCCAGAGTTTGCCCTTCTGGACCGTGAACTCGATGTCCTGCATGTCGCGATAGTGCTTTTCCAGCTTGTCGAAGATGCGGGTCAGCTCGCGGAAGGTTCCGGGCATCACCTCCTCCATCGACGGCAGCTCGGCGCCGGCGGCCTCACGCTCGCGGCGGGTCAGGTGCTGGGGCGTGCGGATGCCGGCAACCACGTCCTCGCCCTGCGCATTGACCAGATACTCGCCGAAATAGTTGCGCTCTCCGGTCGCCGGGTTGCGGGTGAAGGCGACGCCGGTCGCGGAATCCTCGCCCATGTTGCCGAACACCATGGCCTGCACATTGACCGCCGTGCCCCAGCTTGCCGGAATGTTGTGGAGCTGCCGGTAGGTGATGGCCCTTTCGTTCATCCATGAGCCGAACACGGCGCCGATGGCGCCCCAGAGCTGTTCCCCGGGATCCTGTGGAAATGGCTTGCCGAGCTGGTCGAGCACCTTCGACTTGTAGCGCTCCACCAGTTCGCGCAGATCGTCGGCGCCAAGCTCCGTATCGAGCGTATAGCCGCGATCGTCCTTCATCATTTCCAGTAGCTCCTCGAAATGATCGTGCGCCACGCCGAGCACCACGTTGGAATACATCTGGATGAAGCGGCGATAGCTGTCGTAGGCAAAGCGCGAATTGCTCGATTGCTGCGCGAGACCCTGCACGGTCGTATCGTTGAGACCGAGATTGAGCACCGTATCCATCATGCCGGGCATCGAGGCGCGCGCGCCGGAACGCACCGAGACCAGCAGCGGATTGCGCGTGTCGCCGAAACGGGCGCCGACCAGCCGCTCGATCCGTGCCATGGCGGCGGCGACCTGCGCCTTCAGCGTCTTCGGGTACTGTCGGCCATTGTCGTAATAGTGCGTGCAGACCTCGGTGCTGATGGTGAAGCCTGGCGGCACCGGCAGGCCAAGCGCCGACATCTCCGCAAGGTTCGCACCCTTGCCGCCGAGCAGGTTGCGCATGTCGGCACGGCCCTCAGCCTTGCCGTCGCCGAAGGTATAGACCCACTTGCCAGCCTGTGCCCGGACAGCGGCGGCCTTCCTCGCCGGAGCCCTTTTCGCGGCAACCTTCTTCGCGGCAACCTTCTTCGCGGGAGCCTTCTTCGCGGGAGCCTTCTTCGCGGGAGCCTTCTTCGCGGGAGCCCGTTTCGCGGGAGCCTTCTTCGCAACCGCCCGGCCCGACGGCTTGCGCGCTGCCTGCCGCTTCCCTGCCGCCGCTTTCCGCTTTGCCTTGGACGCGACTTTCGCCCGCTTCTTCGCTGCCTTGGCCATGATCTATCCCTCTATCCGTGAAAAGTCCGCCACCCGGTCGAGGCTGGCGCGAATGCGCGCGAGCAGCCTCAGACGGTTGGCGCGCAGCGCCGGATCATCAGCATTCACCGTGACCCGGTCGAAAAATGCATCCACCGGACGGCGCAGCCCGGCGAGTGCCTGACAGGCCGTCGCGAATTCCTCGTGCGCGAGCGCGGCTTCGGCGCGACCGGCCGCCTCGTTCAGCGCATCGAACAGCGCCTGCTCCTCCGGCGCCTGCAACAGCAGCGGATCGGGCATCTCGGCATGGCGGGCGCCATCCTTCTTTTCCTCGATGCGCAGTATGTTGGCGGCGCGGCGGTAGGCGGTCAGCAGGTTGGCGCCGTCCTCGCTCGCCAGCAGGGCCTGAAGCGAGCGCACCCGCGCCAGAACCCGCACCAGATCGCCATCGGCGGCGAGTGCGAATACTGCCGTGACCAGATCGTGCCGCGTCCCCTGCTCGCGCAGATGCACCTTGAGCCGGTCGGCGAAGAAATCGAGCAAATCTGCGGTCGGATCGCTGGCCGCATCGCCCGCCACGCGATGTGCGCGCATGATTTGCGCCAGATCGATGCGAAGGCCATTCTCCACCACCAGGCGGATGACGCCGAGTGCGGCGCGGCGCAGGGCAAAGGGATCCTTCGATCCGGTCGGCCGCTCCCCGATCGAGAAGAACGCAACGAGCGTGTCGATTTTGTCCGCCAGCGCCACGCAGATGGAAAGCGGCACGTCGGGGCAGCGGTCCGACGGGCCCTGGGGTGCATAATGTTCGGCCACCGCCAGCGCCACTGCATCGCCCTCGCCATCGTGCCGAGCGTAATAGCCGCCCATGATGCCCTGCAGTTCCGGAAACTCCCCCACCATGCCACTGACCAGGTCGGCTTTGGCGAGTCGCGCGGCGCGCGCGGCCTTGTCCGCATCGGCCCCCGGGACCGCGGAGGCGATCCGTCGCGCCAGCTCCTCGATCCGCCGCACCTTCTCCGCCATCGTGCCGAGCCGCTCGTGGAAAACGATGTCCTCCAGCCGCGCGACCCGGTCCTCCAGCCTGACGCGGCGATCCTGGTCCCAGAAGAACTTCGCATCCGAGAGCCGCGCGCGCAGAACCTTCTCGTTGCCGGCGACGATACGCGCCCCGCCATCCTCCGCCACCATGTTGGCGACGAGGGCGAAACGCGGCGCTAGCTTTCCATCCGTGCCGTTGAGGGAGAAATATTTCTGGTGACTGCGCATGGACGTGACCAGCACCTCCCGCGGCACATCCATGAAATCCGGATCGATCCGGCCGACCATAGGCACCGGCCATTCGACGAGACCCGCCACCTCGTCGAGCAGCGCTGCATCTTCATTGAGCAAGAGCCCATGCTCGGCCGCGAGCCGGTCCAATCCATCCATGATGCGCGCCTTGCGCGCTTCCCCATCCAGCAGCACGAAGCGCTGCTGCAGCCCGCGCCGGTAATCCTCGAAGCTGGACGGACAAAACGGCTCGGGCGCGAGGAACCGATGCCCGCGCGTCTCGCCGCCCGCCGTCAGATGGCCTAGGCGGAAGGGCACGACCTCGCCGTCGAACAGGCAGAGCAGCGAATGGAGCGGCCGCACCCAGCGCAATTCGTGCGCGCCCCAAAGCATGGATTTGGGCCAGGGCAGCGCCGATAACGCCTGCGGCAGAAGCTCCGCCAGCACCTCGCGCGTCGGCCTTCCTGCCCGGCGGAGAATGGCGAAATGGAAGACGCCCTTGCCAGTGTCGCGTTGCTCCGCCTCGGCAATGGAGTTCAATCCGTTCGCCTTGAGGAAGCCGGCAATGGCGGCTTCCGGCGCGCCGACGCGCGGCCCGCGCCGCTCCTCCGCCGTGTCCGGCTGAGCCTCTGGCAAACCGGGCACGCAGAGCGCAAGCCGGCGCGGCGTGGCATGGGCCTGCGCTTCGCCATGGTCGAGCCCGGCTTCGGACAGCCGCTTCAGCACCAGGCCCAGCAGATCATCGGCGGCGCGCCGCTGCATGCGTGCCGGGATTTCCTCTGAGAAGACTTCAAGCAGAAGTTCCGCCATGGCTTCAGCTTCCCGCATCCGCGAGATGTCCGCGCCCGCGCAGCCACTGCTCGCAGCAGGCCTTCGCCAGCGCGCGCACGCGTCCGATATAGGCGGCGCGCTCGGCAACGCTGATCACGCCGCGCGCATCGAGCAGGTTGAAGGTATGGCTCGCCTTCATGCACTGGTCGTAGGCCGGCAGCGCAAGCCCGGCGCCGACCAGGGCCTTGCATTCCGCTTCCGCGTCGCGGAAATGGCGGAACAGCTTGTCGGTGTTCGCATGCTCGAAATTGTGCGCGGAAAATTCGCGCTCGGCCTGGAGGAAGACATCGCCGTAAGTGGCACCCCTTCCGTTCCAGGGCAGCTCGTAGACCCGGTCCACGCCAAGGATGTACATGGCCAGCCGCTCGAGCCCATAGGTGATCTCGCCGGAGACCGGCCGGCAATCGAAACCGCCGACCTGCTGGAAATAGGTGAACTGCGTCACCTCCATGCCATCGCACCATACCTCCCAGCCCAGGCCCCAGGCGCCGAGTGTCGGGCTCTCCCAATCATCCTCGACGAAGCGTATATCGTGCTTGCGATGGTCAAGGCCTATTGCCGCGAGGCTGCGCAGATAGATCTCCTGGATGTCCGGCGGCGAGGGCTTGAGGATGACCTGGAACTGATAATAGTGCTGGAGGCGGTTGGGATTCTCGCCGTAGCGGCCATCCTTTGGCCGGCGCGAGGGCTGCACGTAGGCCGCGTTCCAGGGCTCGGGCCCCAAAGCGCGAAGGGTCGTCGCCGGATGAAACGTGCCGGCGCCCATCTCCATGTCATAGGGCTGCAGGATGATGCAGCCCTGCGCCGCCCAGTAAGCCTGCAAGGTCAGGATCAAGTCCTGAAATGTCTCAGGCTTGCGGGCATCGGAAGGCATGCGGGGATCCGGAATCCGGTTTCGATTTTTGCGGCGCACCATAAAGACCCCTCCCCATCCGGTCAAGGGAACGGGGTCCAGCCGGGACCCCGCGCGGCCCAACTGGACGGTAAAACCGGCGAATCAGCGTCAGCCCTGCCGGTAGGGACAATCCTGGCGTGCACAGGCGCTGGATCGGCGCGAGGCGACATAGGTGCCGCAGACCTGGCATTGGACCATGTCCTCCGCCTCGACCGCCCGCCCGCGCGCGGTCCCGTTCGCCGGGCGCCGGCGCAAGCGCGCGCCATCGCGCTCCTGCCAGCGCTTGAACTGACGGAATCCATACCAGGCGCCGAGCGCGAGCAGCGCCAGAACCAGAACCTTCACCAGACCGGGCATGTCACGTCACCAGGGCAATGCCACCGCAGCATGCAACAGGGCAGCCGCATCATGCAAACATCGCCGGCTCGCCGTTGAGGATCGCCGGATCAAAGCCGGCAAGCCGCTTGTAGGTCGCCGCGACCTCGCGCAGTTCCGCCTCGCCGATCACATCATCGAGGCGCGCGAAACCATCCGGCGCCCGCTCCTCTACCATCTGCATCACCTGCTCCGGACCGTTGCCGCGATTGGCGAGCACGATGGCCGATGTGCGCGGCCGGCGCTCCGCTTCATACTGTTCCAGCGCGGCCGGTTGCGGACCATGTGTGAGCAGCGCGGCGGTAAGCGCGCGCGCATCGAGGATCGCCTGCGAGGCACCGTTCGAGCCGATCGGATACATCGGATGGGCCGCATCGCCAAGCAGAGTGCTGCGCCCGAACGTCCAGCGCCCGAGCGGATCGCGATCGACCATCGGATATTCGTAGATCGCGCGCGCACTCCGCACCAGGGTGGGAATGTCCAGCCAGTCGAAAGTCCACTCGGCGAAACGCGGCAGGAATTCTTCGATGCGGCCGGCGCGGTTCCAATCCTCCCGCCGCCAGTCGTTCTTCGGATCGAACCGCAGTTCCGCGATCCAGTTGATTGGCGCCAGCCCGCTTGCCGGATCCGCCGGGCCGATCGGGTAATTGACAAATTTCTGCGCCTGATGGCCGCTCATGCACATGGTGCGGCCATCGAGATAGGGTTTCGCCTCGCTCAGGCCCCGCCAGAGCACGGCGCCGTTCCAGATCGGCGGCCCCTCGGCCGGGTAGAACTTCCGGCGGATGGTCGAATGGATGCCATCCGCGGCGACCAGAAGCCGAGCCTCCTCTTCCCCTTCCGCGCCGTCGGGGGCGCGCAGCCGGACCCGCACCCCCCCGTCCACCTCCGCGAGATCGGTTACCGCCCGGCCGGTGAGGATGGCATCCGGGCCAAGCCGTTCCCTCGCCGCGTCCAGCAGCAGCATCTGCAGCCGGCCGCGATGAATGGAATATTGCGGCCAGCGATAACCCGCATCGAGGCCGCGCGGCTCGCGCCAGATGAGCCGGCCATGCTTGCTGTAATAGCGAAGCTCGCTGGTGCGGATGGCGCTGGCATCGAGAGCCGGCTGCAGGCCAAGCTCGAACAAATGCTTGACCGAGTGCGGCAGGAGGTTGATGCCGACGCCAAGCGGCCTGATCTCCGGCACCGCCTCCCGCACGGCGACGCGAAAGCCGGCCTTGTGCAGGCTGAGCGCGGCCGCCAGCCCGCCGATTCCCGCTCCCGCCACCAATACGTCGAACATGCCCTTCTCCGCCCTTCCTGCTCAAAGCCCGTAGCGAGCCCAGAGCGCGCGCTCCTCGAGCGCGCCGATCACTTCTCCGGCCAATTCTCCGGCCGGCGCGGGGCCGAGGCCGAGACGCCGGCGCAGCCAGCCGCGCGGCTCGCCCAGGGGAATAAGGCGCACCTTCTCGCCGAAACGCGCGCGCAACGTCGCGCGGATCTCGCCCATTCCATCCGCCAGGCCGACGCGAACCGCTTCCTCGCCGACGAAGATCTCGCCGGTGAAGAGGCCATTGGCCTCCGGATCGACGAGCTTCGCGCCGCGTCGCGCCTTGACCTCGTCGATGAAGCTGCGGTGGATCTGGCGCTGCAGCCGCTCGAGCCGCGCCACGTCTTCCGGCCGTTCGGGCAGGAAAGGATCGAGCAGGCTCTTGCGCTCGCCCTGCGTATGCAATCGCCGCTCGATGCCGAGTTTCTCGATCAGGCCGGCAAGGCCGAAGCCGGCCGAGATGACGCCGATGGAACCGAGGATCGAGCTGCGGTCCACCAGGATCTCGTCGGCGGCCGTGGCGAGCCAATAGCCGCCAGATGCCGCCACGTCTTCGACAAAGGCGATGACCGGCAGCTTCTTCTCATCCGCCCATTGCCGGATGCGCGCAGCGATGAGCGCCGATTGCACCGGCGAGCCGCCCGGCGAATTGACCTGCAGCGCCACCGCCCGCGCGCCGCGGATGGAAAAGGCGCGCTCGATCGGTCCGGCCAGCCCGGCGAGATTGAGGCTGCCTGCCCTGAGCGGCAGCGCGCCGGCGGCGATCACCCCCTGCAGGCGCAACACCGGCACGAGCGGCGGACGGCTGCCGAACGGGGGAAACGGCAGCCGCGCGAGCGCCGCCTTCAACTGATCCCTCATGCCTCCTTCGCCTCCCCTGCCGCCCTCGCGCCGAGATCGAGCGGGTGAGCTTGCCTCAGAATCGCCTCCACCGCATCCGTATAGCTGCCGTCGGACCGATGCAGCACCAGTTCGGGCAGCCGGCGGGGTGCGCCGGACGCTCCCTTGCGGGCAAGCAGGATCAGCCGCTTGGCCGGCCGGTCGGGCCGTAGTCCGCCCGGCCGGAGGGCGAGCAGGCGAACCGCGCCGAAGCCATCCTCGAGCAGATCGATCAGCTCTGCCTCGCGTTCCATGCGGTGGATCATGGTGAGCCAGCCGCCCGGCCGCAGCAGGGCCCGCGCTGCATCGATCCATACGGCATTGGCACCCACGCGGGCGCTGCGCGCCCGGGCGCGCGCCGGATCGGGCGAGATGCGCGAGCGCGCCGCATCGAAGAAGGGCGGGTTCATCAATACATGGTCGAAGCTGCCTGGTGCCAGACTGCCAGGCAGGCTCGCAACATCGCCTTCAATGAAGTGGACCTGCCCTTCGAGCCGGTTCTCGCGCGCATTGCGGTTGGCAAGCCCCACCAGTTCGGCGTCGATCTCGAGGCCAAGGCCGATCGTGCCCGGGACCCGCGCGGCGAGCGCGAGCAGCGCCGGCCCGCAGCCGGCGCCCAGTTCCGCCACCCGCTCGCCCGGCTGGGCCGGCACCGCGGCGGCGAGGAGGGCTGCATCCGAGCCGGCGCGCTGGCCCCGCACCGGCTGATGCAGCCAGAGCCGACCACCGAGAAAGGCGTCCCTTGTCAGTTCCATGGCGGGCACTTTCACGGCGGCAGGATACCGGCCTCCGAGAGGACCCGGCGGGCGCGCTCCCGGTCGTCGTCCCCGACCATGATCCGGCGCTGGATGGCGCCGATCGAGCCTTCGAGGACGCTTGTATGCTGGTCGAGCAGAATGGCGCCGATCCCGGCTTCGCCGAGCAGCGCCTCTACGTAGGAGATCAGGACCGGGTCGTTGCTGCGCAGGAGTTCAACCATTCGTCATCACTTGCGGAGCCGGGCAACCCTTGACCCGACCGCTTTGCCCACTATGCTCGCCTTCAACGGGACGCAACGCAAGGTTCGAGGTGTGAGGGGTGGCGATCGTCGTGCCTCTTTCGGGCGGCCGGGGCGGCAGGAAGCGTCCGTCGCTGGACCCGCTCCTGCATTTGATCGAGCAGGATCTCGGCGCCGTCAACCGCGTCATCCTGGAGCGGATGACCAGCCGCGTCGAACTGATTCCACAGCTTGCCGGTCATCTGATCGCGAGCGGTGGCAAGCGTCTGCGCCCGATGCTGACCCTGGCCGCCGCAAGGCTCTGCGGCTACCAGGGCGCCCGGCACGTCCTGCTCGCCGCCTGCGTCGAATTCATCCATACCGCGACCCTGCTCCATGACGACGTGGTCGATGAAAGCGATCTGAGGCGCGGCTCGGCCACCGCCAACGTGGTCTGGGGCAACAAGGCGTCCGTCCTGGTCGGCGACTTCCTGTTCAGCCGCGCCTTCCAGCTCATGGTGGAAGACGGCTCGCTCGAAGTGCTGCGCATCCTCTCCGGCGCCTCGGCGGTGATCGCCGAGGGCGAGGTGATGCAGCTCGTCACCTCGAACGATCTCGCCACCTCGGAGGATGCTTACCTGGAGGTGATCAGCGCCAAGACCGCCGCACTCTTCGCCGCCGCCTGCCGCGTCGGCGCGGTGGTGGCGGAGCGGCCCCGGGTCGAGGCGGACGCGCTGGAGAGCTATGGCCGCAATCTCGGCATCGCCTTCCAGCTTGTCGACGACGCGCTCGATTATTCCGCCCGCCAGGCGACGCTCGGCAAGACCGTGGGCGACGATTTCCGGGAGGGCAAGATCACCCTGCCGGTTCTGCTCGCCTACCGGCGCGGTGACAGCGAGGAACGCGCCTTCTGGCGGCGCACGCTCGAGGACGTGGATCAGGGCGAGGCCGATCTCGCCACCGCGCAGCGTCTGCTGGAGCGCCATAACGCGGTGCGGGACACGGTGGAGCGGGCGCGCCATTATGGCGCCATGGCGACCGACGCCCTCGCCCTTTTCGGCGACGGGGAGCTCAAGCGGGCGATGCTCGATGCCATCGAGTTCAGCATCGAGCGTGCCTATTGAGCGCCCTGGCGCTACCGGCTTGCAGGCCGGGCGCTAAGGCGCTATACAACCGGCCTCCCGGGCGGCCCGCAGGGCCGCGATCGCCTGGTGTCGGAGTGTAGCTCAGCCTGGTAGAGCACTGTGTTCGGGACGCAGGGGCCGGAGGTTCGAATCCTCTCACTCCGACCAATCTTTTCAGGAACTTACGGGCCCTCGTCGGAGCCTTCGACCGGCGCCCACAGCACATCCTCGATGGCGGCAGCGCCGCTCGCCAGCATGACCAACCGGTCGAAGCCCAGCGCGATGCCCGATGCCGGCGGCATGTCCGCCAGGGCGGCGAGGAAGTCCTCGTCGATCGGGTAAGCGAAGTCCATGCGCCGGCGCTTCTCCGTCTGGTCGCGGACGAAGCGGCGCCGCTGCTCTTCCGGGTCGGTCAGCTCGCCGAAGGCATTGGCCAGTTCCAGCCCCGCGACATACAGCTCGAAACGCTCCGCCAGCCCCGGCGCATCGGCCCGGGGCCGGGCGAGCGCCGCCATGTGGATCGGATAGTCGATCAGCACGGTCGGGCGCGGATGGCCGAGATTGGGCTCGATGCGCTCGAGGAAAATCCGGAAAAAGACATCGTCCCAGTCGTCGCCCTCGGCGGAGCGGATGCCGATCGCCGCCGCACGCGCCGCCAGGGCGGCAAGGTCGGGCACGCCGCCAGGCAGGGTCGCCGCCAGGTCAATGCCGGCGTGGCGGCCGAACGCCTCCGCCACGCCAAGGATCTCGGGCGGGCCGGGACGGCATTCCAGCCCCTGCCAGGTCAGTGCCGGCCGTCCCGCCGCCTCGGCGGCAGTGGCAAGCAGGGCCTCGCAATCGCCGATCAGTTCGCGATAGTCCGCGTCCGGCCGGTACCATTCCAGCATGGTGAATTCCGGATGATGGGTCGCGGAGCGCTCGCCATTGCGGTAGGTGCGCGCGAGCTGGAAGATCGGCCCTGCCCCGCCGGCCAGCAGCTTCTTCATGGCGAATTCCGGCGAGGTGTGCAGGTAGCGCGGCAGCGCTGCTCCGCCCGGTTCCTCCAGCGTCACCTCAAAGGCACGCAGGCCTGGTTCCATGCCGGGCGAGACCTGGATCGCCGGCGTCTCGACCTCGGTCAGGCCGCGCTCGACGAGGCAGCGACGCACCGCCTCGCGGATGCGCCCGCGGGCGGCGAGGAACGGCCGGCGCCGGGCGAGATTCTCGCGCCGCCACCATTGTATCGGACGAGGGCTTTTGCTAGTTTGCCGGCCTTCCATGACCCCACCATAAGGCAGTGTCAGGCCCATGAAAGTCAACGGCAGCGCTCTGCGCTCGGGCAACGTCATCGACCATAACGGCAAGCTCTACGTGGTCCTGCGCGGCCAGAACGTCACCCCAGGCAAGGGCGGCACCTTCATGCAGTGCGAGCTGCGCGACATCCGCACCGGGGTGAAGATCACCGAGCGCTTCCGCTCGACCGAACAGGTGGAACGGGTCAGCCTCGACGATGCCGAGTTCCAGTATCTCTACAAGGACGGCGACAATTTTGCCTTCATGAATACCGAAACCTACGATCAGGTGTCGGTGTCGCCGGACATCGTCGGCGACCAGGCGGACTTCCTGCAGGAAGGCATGAAGTGCATGATCCGCTCCTTCGAGGGCACGCCGCTCACCATCGAGCTGCCGCAGACCGTGGTCATGGAGATTGTCGAGACCGAGCCGATCGTGAAGGGGCAGACCGCCTCCTCCTCCTACAAGCCGGCCAAGCTCGAAAACGGCGCGCGCATCATGGTGCCGCCGCATATCGATGCCGGGACCAGGGTGGTGGTCAATATCGCCGAGCGGGCCTATGTCGAGCGCTTCAAGGGCTGAGCGGCCGCGAGCCGTTCCTGGCGCGCCTCGCGCTGCATGATGTAGAGGCCGGCCGCCGCCACCAGCGCGGCGCCAACCAGGGTGGTGAGCGCTGGTACGTCTGCCCAGAGCAGCCAGCCCAGGCCGACCGCCCAGATCATGGCGCTGTAGTCGAAGGGGGCCACCAGGGCGACCGGGGCCAGTCGGAAGGCCTGGGTCAGGAGAATCTGACCGCTGCCGCCAAGCAGCCCGACCAGGATCAACAGTACCCAACCGGTCGGGTCGGGCGTTACCCACTGGCTCGGCAGGAAGGCGGCGCTGAACAGCGTGCCGAACAGCGCAAGATAGAAAACGATACTAGCCGAACTCTCGGTTCGCGAGAGAACCCGGATCTGGATCATGGCCAGCGCATAGAGCACGACCGAGGCAAGCGCGATCAGCGCCACCCAATCGAAACCGCTCGCGCCCGGACGCACCATCACCAGGACCCCCGCAAAGCCCGCGATCACCGCCGCCCAGCGATGCGGACCTACCTTCTCGCCCAGCAGCGGGATGGAGAGCGCCGTCATGAAGATCGGCGCGGCGAAGGCGATGGCGATCACGTCGGCCAGCGGCATGTGTCCCAGCGCGTAGAAGAACGTGATCATGGCGCCGACGCCAAGCGCGGCCCGCATGAAATGGCCGCCGATGCGCCGCGTCCGCAGATCGCGCAGCGCCAGGCCGGAGGCGATCAGGTAGAGGATCGTCGGCAGGAAGGCGAAGGCATTGCGGAAGAAGACAATCTGCATCGTCGGATAGCCGCTGGCGAGCCATTTGACGATGGCATCCATGATCGAAAGGATGCTGACCGCGCCCAACATGCAGAGCATGCCGGCGAGGTGCTGGCCCATCTTGCGTGGCGAGGTATCAGACACGGTCCGCTTCCGGGAAATGGCCGGCGGACCTTAGCGGACAGCCGCGCCCGGGGGAATGGGGCGGCTGCATGGCTGCCCCCCGCGCAACCCTCTCCCACGGCAGTGGGAGAGGGCGCGAGGCGAGGGTGCGCCGTGCAAGGCGCAATCGCGCTAGTAGATGATATTCTCGGAGGCGCGGACGAAGCGGCCGCCGCGCACCTGCGCGACGAACGCGGCGTCGGAGCCGATCCGCTTGCGCGGGCCGAAGCTCTGCACCGGCCCGCCGAAGATGTCGCGATAGCCATCGATCGATTCCATGGCCTTGATGAACTTGTCGACCGTGAGATCGCGGCCGGCGCGATCGAGACCGATCACCACCAGATCCATCCCGATATAGCCATAGACCGCGCCGATGGCCGGGTCCTGGTTATATTTCTGCCGATACTTGTCCCACCAGGCGGCGACCTCTGGGCGCGCGGTATCCCGATAGGGCATTTCCGTCAGGCCCATCACGTACATGCCCTCCGTGGCATTGCCTTGTGCGGAAGCCACGATCTGGTCGAAGGCCGCAACCGATGCCAGGAAATCGACATTGGTCCAACCCATCTTGCGCATCGTCGCATAGGGAATGATGGCATCGCGGATGATTACCCCGGCGCCGATCAGGTCGCAGTTGGCGGCACGCAGCCGCGTGATCTGCGCCGTGAAGTCCTGGTCGGTCGGCTTGTGCCCGACGCTCTCGACCAGGGTCATGTTCATGGCCTTGAGCTGGTCCTGGATGCCCTGGAACACTTCCTTTCCGAAGTCGGTGTCCTGATACATGGCGCAGACGCGCTTCTTGCCCTTCTGCTCCACCATCCACTTCACGCCGGAACGAATGTGATCGTAATAGGACGCGCCGAGCCCGCCGAATTTGAGCTGATGGAACGGCTCGGTCATCTGCTTTGCGGCGGTGATCGGAAACATGTTCGGGATGTTGGCGGCAATCTGCTCGCCCAGCACCGCATTGTTCATCGGCGTGCCGAGATTACCGACCATGAGGAAGACCCGGTCGCGCTTGATCAGCTTGTTGCCCGCCTGCACCGCGCGTGGCACCTGATAGCCGGCATCCTCGACGATCAGCCGCAGCTTGCGACCATGAATACCGCCAGCCTGGTTGACCTCCTCTATGCGCATGCGGATGGCGTTCGATGACGACACGCCGTAGGACGCGGCGACACCGGACAGGTCGGTATGCATGCCGATCAGGATTTCGTCCTTGGTAACGCCCTGTACGGTCTGCGCCGAGGCGGCACTTGTCAGCGCCGCCACCGCAAGTATACCAGCCAGCAAGCCTGCAAATTCTCTCCTGTGCATCGGTTCCCTCCCCTGACGCGCCGATCGGAACGGCGCTATCCCATGATTATGGTGGGAAATTCCGACTTGGAAAGCGGCATCACCCGGGAAGAGCACGACAAAACAAAAAAGGCCGGCCGGTTACCCGGCCGGCCTCATCCCGTCAGCCGACGGCGGTCCTAGTAGCGGACCGGCTCGCTCGCCGCCACGAAACGTCCGCCACGGACCTGCATGACGAGCGCGGAATCCGCCCCGACACGCCGGTTCGGACCATAGCTCTGCGGCGGGCTGCCGAAGATGTCCGTATAGGCCTGAATCTGCTCCATACCCTTGATGAAACTGTCGACGTTGAGGTTCGGGCCGGCATTCTGCAGCCCGCGCACGACCACATCCATGGCGGTATAGCCATAGAAGGCGCCGATCGAGGGGTCCTGGCCGAACTTCGCCTTGTATTTGTCCCACCAGGCGCCGATTTCCGGCTTCACCGAGTCACGATAGGGCATGGGGAAATAGCCCATCGTGTAGAAGCCCTCGGTCGCGTTGCCCTGCGCACCGGCGACGATCTGGTCGTAGCTGGCCGACGAGCCGATGAAATCCACATCCGTCCAGCCGAGCTTGCGCGCCGTTGCATAAGGGATAATGGCATCGCGGATGATCACTCCGGCGCCGATCAGATCGCAGTTGGCCGCCCGCAGGCGGGTGATCTGCGCCGTGAAATCCTGGTCGGTCGGCTTGTGGCTGACGCTCTCGACCAGGGTCATGTTCATGGCCTTGAGCTGGTCCTGGATGCCCTGGAACACTTCCTTTCCGAAGTCGGTGTCCTGGTACATGGCGCAGACACGCTTCTTGCCCTTCTGCTCCACCACCCACTTCACGCCGGCGCGGATATGGTCGTAGTAGGACATGTTGGCGCCAAACTTGAGCCGATGGAACGGCTCGACCATCTGCCGGGCCGCCGTGATCGGGAACATGTTTGGGATGTTGGCGGCCATCTGCTCGCCCAGCACCGCGTTGTTCATCGGGGTGCCGAGATTGCCGACCATGAGGAAGACCCGGTCGCGCTTGATCAGCTTGTTGCCCGCCTGCACCGCGCGCGGCACCTGATAGCCGGTATCCTCGACGATGACGCGCAGCTTGCGGCCATGGATGCCGCCGGCCTCGTTCACTTCCTCTGCCCGCATGCGAATGGCATTCGAGGAACCGACGCCATAGGACGCGGCAACGCCGGACAGATCGGTATGGACGCCGATCACGATCTCGTTCTTGGTGACGCCCTGCACGGTCTGCGCCGCCGCCGACATGCCGGCCGCGAGGCCAAGACCGACCGCAAGGCCGGCCAGGACAGGCTTCTTCATGTTTAACCTCCATTCAAGGCGCCGGCCGCATTCGGGCCATGCGCGTTTCACGCCACGAAATCCGCACGTCGCGAGGCGGGCCGGGGCCTGCCTCACGCCTCCTGATACATGCCGTCGATCAGCTCCTTGTACTTCTGGTTCACGAACTTGCGCTTGAGCTTCATGGTCGGCGTCAGCTCCTCGTCCTCGGCGGTGAGCTGCTGCTCGATCAGGCGGAACTTCTTGATCGTCTCGAC
>JAHCJQ010000041.1 GCA_026126215.1 Alphaproteobacteria bacterium | reverse complement strand
TGCGACGACGGGCGCCATGCCGGCGGTATCGACACGGGTCCACCAGTCCTCGCGATCCTCGAAATCGAAGATGGAGCGCTTCTGCCCTACCATCAGCGCAATGGCCTTGCCGACATCGAGCGCGCTGCCGCCGCCGAAGGCGATCACGCCGTCATGGCCGCCGTCGCGGAAGGCGGCGACACCGTCCAGGACATTCTTCTCGACGGGATTGCCCTGCAACTCGCTGAACAGCCCGGTCGGCAGCCCGGCGCGTCCATTGGCCTGCACGGCCTCGCGCACCATGGCGAGACCGGCAAGGCCCGGATCGGTCACGAGAATCGGGCGTTTCATGCCGAGGGCGCGGCAGGCATCGGCCAGTTCGGCAATACGGCCGATGCCGAAGCGCACGTTGGTCGGATAGTTCCAGTTGGCGCGGAAATCGGAATGGCTGGTCATGGCGCGTCGTTGTCCTGGATCAGGCGGTGCGGAGACGGAGATGATAGCTCTTCGGCCGGGTCAGGTGTTCATAGCCGACCCGGCTCAAGGTGCAGCCACGGCCGGAATCGCGGACCCCGACCCAGGCCAGCGCCGGATCGAGATAGTCGCATCGGTTCATGAACCAGGTGCCCGTCTCGATACGCTCGCCAATGGCGATGGCGGCTTCCGCATCCGCGGTCCAGATGGCGGCGGTGAGGCCGAAGGGACTGTCGTTCATCAGCCCGACCGCCTCCTCGTCGGAGCGCACCTTCATGATACCGATGACCGGGCCGAAGCTCTCCTCGCGCATCACTGCCATGGAATGATCGACATCGACCAGGACCTGCGGCGCGAGATAGGGCGTGCCGGGGCGCGAGGCGGGAAAGGCCGCCTCGTCGATCAGCGCCCTGGCGCCGCGCAACAGCGCTTCGGCCGTCTGTGCCCGCACGAAATCGGCGGCGGCGGTGCGGACCATTGGCCCGAGGTTGGTCTCCGGCCGGGTCGGATCGCCAAGCCGGTAGCGCCGCGTCAGCTCGGCGAAGGCTTCGACGAAGCGGTCGTAAAGCTTCTCATGCACGTAGATGCGCTCGATTGCGCAGCAACTCTGTCCGCTGTTGAAGAAGGCGCCGTCCACCAGGTTTTCCACCGCATGGGCAAAATCGCAGTCCGGGCGGACATAGGCAGGATCCTTGCCGCCGAGTTCGAGCCCGACGCCGATGAACCGGCCCGCCGCCGCCCGCTGCACCGCGTGCCCGCCGGCGACCGAGCCGGTGAAGGCCACGTGCGCGGTGCGCGGATGCTGGATCGCCATTTCGGTCGTAGCATGGTCCATGTGCAGGACCTGAAAGACGCCGTCCGGGAGGCCGGCTTCGGCGAAAGCGTCGGCGAAACGCTCGGCGCAGAGCGGTGTCTGCGCCGAATGCTTCAGGACCACCGCATTGCCGGCCATGATTGCTGGCAGGACGGAGTTGACAGCGATGAGGTAGGGATAGTTCCAGGCAGCGATGACCAGCACCACGCCCAGCGGCTCGCGGCGGATGAAGCGGCGGAAATCCTCTTTCGGTCCGGCATCGATATCGGCGAGCGCGGCGCCGGCGATCTCGATCATGTAGCGAGCGCGCTCCTCGAAGCCGCGCACCTCGCCCGGGGCCTGGGCAATGGGGCGTCCCATCTGCCAGGTGAGTTCGAGCGCGATCTCCTCGCGCCGGGCCGTGAAGGCATCGACGAAGCGCCGGCAGAGCGCGGCCCGCTCGGGCAGGGGCACCCGCTTCCACGCGGTCTGCGCTTCGGCGGCGCGGACGAGGGCTTCGGCGACCTCGTCGCGGCGGGCCAGCGGGCGCTCGGCATAGATACGCCCGTCGACCGGAGATATGACCTTGAGCGTGCCCGACATCAAATGATCTCGAAATAGCGGTCGAGTTCCCAATTGGTGACGTGGCGGCGGAACTCCCGTTCCTCCCATTCCCGCGTCGCCGCGAAATGCTCGACGAAGGCGTCGCCAAACAGGCTGCGTGCCGCCTTCGAGCCCTTCAGCTTCTGCGCCGCCTCCCAGAGCGTGCGTGGCAGGTCGAGGCGCCTCGGCATCGATTTCTCGTAGGCATTGCCGACGATGGGTTCGGTCGGTTCGAGTTCGTGTTCGATGCCCCACAGGCCCGACGCCAGCGCCGCGGCCAGGCCAAGATAGGGATTGCCGTCCGACCCGGCGATCCGGTACTCGATGCGTTGCGACTTGGGCGAGCCGGGAATGACGCGCAGCGCGCAGGTGCGGTTTTCCACGCCCCAGGTGGCGTTGGTGGGAGCCCAGTAGCCCGGGACGAGGCGGGTAAAGGAATTGACCGTCGGCGCCACCATGGCGAGGAATTCCGGCATCAGCGCCTGCTGGCCGGCGAGGAAATGGCGCATCGTCTTCGACATGCCGTGCGGCGCCTTGGGATCGTGAAAGACCGCCTTGCCGTCTTTTGCCGACTTGAGCGACATATGGATATGGCCCGACTGGCCGGGCAGCTTCTCCGACCATTTGGCCATGAAGGTCGCCATGATGTTGCGCCGTTGCGCGACGATCTTGGTGTAGGTCTTGAAAAGCGCGGCCTTGTCGGCCGAGGCCAGGGTCCCGTCCACCGCGATGGCTGCCTCCAGCACGCCCGGGCCGGTCTCCGTATGCAGCCCTTCGAGCGGCATGTCCATGGCGCGGCAGGTGCCGAGCAGGTCCTCGTAGAATTCGTGCCAGACCGAGGCGCGCAGCATCGAGTAGCCGAAATTGCCCGGCGTGATCGGCTTTGGGTTGCGGAAGCCTTTCTCGCGGATGGAATGCGGCGTCTCGTCGAAGACGAAGAACTCGTACTCGACGGCAGAATAGGGCACGAAGCCCATGTCGGCGGCGCGCGCGATGACGCGCCGGAGCAGGCCGCGCGGGCAGATCGCCTCGGCATCGCCCGTGAACTCGCCTAGGAAGAGGAGGCCCTTGCCGTCGAACTCGCCGGGAAGTTCCCGGCAGCTTTCGGGAACGATGCGCACCGGCGCGTCCGGATAGCCGGTGTGCCAGCCCGTGTATCGCACGTTGTCGTAAAGCTGGTCGTTCGAGTCCCAGCCGATCACCACGTCGCAGAATCCGAATCCGCCCTCCAGGGCGGAGAAGAACTTGTCGCGGTGCATGTACTTGCCGCGCATCACGCCGTCGATATCGAACACGCCCACCTTGACGTGTTCCAGGCCGCGCTCCTGCACGATGCGGCGTGCATCGGCGATGCTCGCCACCTTTCCTGCCTTCTGCTTCATCCCCCCTCCCTTGGGCGGCACTCGGCCGCTTTGTTTCATGCGATTGTCATATCAGGCCGGCGACGTGATCGGCAATGGCGAGGGAGGAGGTAAGGCCCGGGCTTTCAATGCCAAAGAGGTGAACGAGACCGGCGATTCCGTGATCTGCCTTGCCCTGGATGACGAAGTCCCAGGCTTCGCCGATCTGGCCGAGGCGTGGCCGGATGCCCGAATAGGCCGGTTGCAGCGAACCATCCCGGATGCCCGGCCAGTAGCGGCGGATATCGGCATAGAAGCTGTCGCCGCGGCGGGGATCGACGCTGTACTCGATCCTGTCGACCGCCTCCACGTCCGGCCCGAAGCGTGCCTGGCCGCCGAGGTCGATGGTGATGTGCGTGCCCGATCCGCCGGGTACCGGGACGGGATAGATAAGGCGGGAGAACGGGGATTTGCCTGCAAGCGTAAAGTAGTTGCCTTTGAGCATGTGTCCGGGCGGTATGCACGCGCGCGGCATGCCGGCGAGATTGCGCGCCAGGTCCAGGCTGCCGAGCCCGGCGGAGTTGATCAGGATATCGCAGCGCAGCCGGTAATCCTGGTCGGGGCCGACGCTGACCTCGAAACCGGGGTCGAGATGGCGGACGCCGGTGACCGGAGAATGGATCGCGAGCGTGGCACCCATGGCCTCGGCATCGCCGAGAAACGAGAGCATCAGGCCGTGCGAATCGACGATGCCGGTGGAGGGCGAGACGAGCGCGGCATGGCAGACAAGTTCCGGCTCCTGCCGCCGTGCCTCGGCGCCGTCGATCAGATAGACGTCGTCGCAGCCATTGGCGAAGGCGCGCGCCTTGAGTTCGTGCAGGGTGGCGATCTCCGCCGCCGAGCAGGCGACGATGAACTTGCCGAGTCTTTGATGCCGGATGCCGCGTTCGGCGCAATAGTCATAGAGCTGGAACTTGCCGGGCAGGCAGAGCCGGCCTTTCAGGCTCCCCGGGACGTAGTAGATGCCGGCGTGGATCACCTCCGAATTGCGCGAGGACGTGCCGGTGCCGAACGTTTCCGCTGCCTCGGCGATCAGGACCTCGCGCCCGGCGAGCGCGAGCTTCCGGGCGATGGCCAGTCCGACGACGCCGGCGCCGACCACGATGCATTCGACTTTCTCGGTCATGTTGTTGCGGGTGCTTCTCGAAGCGGTTGGGAAGAGGCGCAAATCTAGCAATTCGCGTGCGTGCCACCAACGAGGAAGACGCAGCCGTCCTTGACCGGAGGCGGCCGGGCTGCCAGAAGGGCGCCAGACGTGCCGGCGGAACGGAGGTGCGGGGCATGGGGCCGGTGGGGCAGGACGGGACGGGACGGCGGCCGCATGTCGTGGTGCTGGGCAACGAGAAAGGCGGGTCCGGGAAGTCGACCACGGCGATGCATCTGGTGGTCGGCCTGCTGCGGGCCGGGCACCGGGTTGGAACCCTGGACCTAGATGGCCGCCAGCGGACTCTGACGCGCTATGTCGAGAACCGGCGCGCCTTCACCGCCGAGAAGGGTCTTCCCCTGCCGATGCCAGTCGCCACGGTCGTGGAACGTTCTGCGTTGCCCGAGCGGGCGGCGGCCGAGGCGGACGAGGCGGCGCGCTTCGGGGCGGCGCTCGCCGGGCTGGCGCCGCAGGCCGACTTCATCGTCATCGACTGTCCCGGTAACGACAGCTTCCTCGCGCGGCTCGGTCATTCCCATGCCGACACGCTGATCACGCCTCTCAACGACAGCTTCATCGATCTCGACCTGCTGGCGCGGGTCAACCCGGATACCTTCGCGATCCTGGGGCCGAGCCTCTACAGCCAGATGGTGTGGGAACAGAAGCTGGTCCGCGCCCGCCGCGACCGCGGCAGCATCGACTGGATCGTGACCCGCAACCGCCTTTCCAACCTGGACGCGCGCAACAAGCAGCGGGTCGCTGACGTGCTGGGGCGCCTCGCGCAGCGCATCGGCTTCCGCCTGGCGCCCGGCTTCGGCGAGCGGGTGATCTATCGGGAGCTGTTCCTGTCCGGGCTGACCCTGCTCGACCTGCGCGAGAAGGGGGCGGGGGTCGACCTCACCATGTCCCATCTGGCCGCGCGCCAGGAAGTCCATGCCCTGCTCGATGCGGTGGCACTGCACAAGGGACGGGCAGTCGGCTGACTGGGCGGGCGGCAATCACGCAATTGCGATGCGTAAGACCCTGTTCGGCCTTGGCTTGGTAGTATCGAGAGGCTAAATTCCGTGGCCGGGGGCTTGGACGGAATCCGTTTCCGTCCCTGGCAGGAGGGATTTTCAACATGCTTAAGGGCAAGGTGGCGATTGTCACTGGCTCGACCAGCGGCATCGGCCTTGGCATCGCGCGTGCATTCGCCGCCCAGGGCGCGGATGTTGCGCTGAACAGTTTCGTGCAGGACCAGGAAAGCGATCGTCTCGTCGCGGCGCTGGGCAAGGAGTTCGGTGTCCGCTCGATCTTCATCAAGGCGGACATGAGCAAGCCAGCCGACATCTATGCGATGGTGCAGTCGGCGGAAAAGCAGCTCGGCAAGGTCGACATCCTCGTCAACAATGCCGGCGTGCAGCATGTGCAGCCGATCGTCGACTTTCCAGCCGAGAAATGGGACCTGGTGATCTCGACCAACCTGTCGGCGGCCTTTCATTCCACCAAGGCAGCGTTGCCGGGCATGAAGGCGCGGCGTTTCGGGCGCATCATCAACATCGCTTCGGCGCATGGCCTGGTGGCCTCCGCGTTCAAGTCCGCCTACGTGGCGGCGAAACACGGCATGGTCGGCCTGACCAAAGTGACGGCGCTGGAAGTGGCGGAGGAGGGTATTACCTGCAATGCCATCTGCCCGGGCTATGTCTGGACGCCGCTGGTGGAAAAGCAGATTCCGGACCAGGCCAAGGCGCATGGCATGACGCCGGAGCAGGTCATCAAGGACGTGCTCCTGGCTCACCAGCCGACGAAGAAGTTCGCGACGGTCGAGGAGATGGGCGCGCTGGCCTGTTTTCTCGCATCGGACTTGGCCGCATCGGTTACCGGGACCGCGATCCCGGTCGATGGCGGCTGGACGGCACACTGACCTTGAGAGGGCGACCGGCGCAGGTGCGCCGGCGCGCCCGGGGTCGAGCAGGACGAGGGGAGCGACATGGCTAAGAAGGCCACAGTGGCCGGTCAGACAACGGGAAAGCGCGGCCTGAAGCCGATCAATCTGGCGCTTCAGGGCGGCGGTGCGCACGGCGCTTTCGCCTGGGGGGTTCTGGACCGGCTGCTCGAAGAGGAGTGCTTCGAGATCGAGGGCATCGTCGGCACCTCCGCCGGGGCGATGAACGCCGCCGTGGTGGCCTATGGCATCGCCCATGGCGGTCAGGCGGGCGGACGCAAAGCGCTGGAGGAGTTCTGGCGCCGGATCTCCGAGGCAGCGCGCTCGGGGCCGTTGCAGCCGACCTTCTGGGACAAGCTGTTCCGGCCGGGCACGGGCAGTCTTGACTACTCGCCGGGCTATATCATGACCGAGGCGATGTCGCGCCTGCTTTCGCCCTACCAGCTCAATCCGGGCAACGTCAATCCGCTGCGCGACGTGCTGGCCTCGGTGGTGGATTGCGAGTTCATGCACACCGAGAACAAGGTGAAGCTGTTCATCTGCGCCGCCAACGTGCTGACCGGCCGCATCAAGGTCTTCGACCGGACGGAACTCTCGATCGACGCCATCCTGGCTTCCGCCTGCCTGCCCTTCATGTTCCAGGCGGTGGAGGTGAGCGGCCAATATTACTGGGATGGCGGCTATATGGGCAATCCGCCGCTCTATCCGCTCATCTACAACTGCGATTGTCGGGACATCCTGATCGTGCAGCTCAATCCGATCAACATTCCCGAGGTGCCGCGCACCGCTCAGGCGATCCTCGACCGGATCAACACGCTAAGCTTCAATTCAAGCCTGATGCGGGAGATGCGCGCCATCAACTTCGTCACCAGGCTGATCGACAACGGCTTCGACGATGGCGGCCGGCTCAAGCGCATGCTGATCCACACGATCGATGCAGAGGAGAAGCTGAACCGCCTCGGCGTCTCCTCCAAGCTCAATGCCGAATGGGATTTCCTGCTCGATCTGCGCGAGACCGGGCGCCAGAAGGCCGAGGAATTCCTCGACCAGCATTACGACAAGGTCGGGCGCGAGACCTCGACCGACGTGGAAAAGAAGTTCATGTGAGCGGGCGGGCCGCGGCCCGCCTTTCCAGCGCAACGCCGATCAACAAGTCCGGGGACTGACATGAAGAAAGAAGAAATCCTCAAGCTGCCTTCGATGCCGGCCTGGGGGCCGAGCTATCCGCACCTGCCATTCCGGTTCGTCAACCGCGAATACATGATCGTGATCTACGAGAGCGACCCGGATGCCATCCGCGCCGCCGTGCCGGAGCCGCTGACCCCGGACCCGTCGAACCAGGTTTTCTATGAATGGATCCGCATGCCGGATTCGTCGGGTTTCGGCGACTATACCGAGAGCGGCGTGGTGATCCCCTGCCAATACAAGGGCGAGCCCTGCAACTTCGTCGCCCAGATGTACCTGGATGACGATCCGCCGATCGCGGCGGGCCGCGAGATCTGGGGCTTCCCGAAGAAGTACGCCCATCCCAAGCTCGAGGTCTACGAGGACACGCTGACCGGCACGCTGGTCTATGCCGGGCAGACCGTGGCCATGGGGACCATGGCTTACAAGCACGAAAGTCTGGTCCGCAATCCTGAGAAGACGCTGGCCTCCCTCGGCAAGACCCAGGTCAATCTCAAGCTCATTCCGGACGTGGACGGCAAGCCTGCCATCGCCCAGCTCGTCGCCTACAACCTGATCGACTTTACCGTGAAGGGCTCCTGGAGCGGGCCGGCGCGGCTGCACCTGATCCCGCACGTCAACGCCCCGGTCGCCGACTTGCCGGTGCGCAAGATCGTGGGCGGCCGGCATTTCATCGCCGACCTGACTTTGCCGGCCGGCCGGGTGCTGCACGATTATCTGAAGTAGCCGGCGAAGGCCGGGCGGTCAGCGGAGCGCGTCCTCGAGCATCGCGAGGGCGCGCTTGACGCTGCCTATGCGGACGTTGGCCCGCCCGGCATCGCCGAAATCGAGCCGTTCATGCCGTGTCGCCTCGCCGGTCCGTGCGAGGGCAAGATGGACGCGGCCGACCGGCTTGTGCGGCGAGCCGCCCCCCGGGCCGGCGATGCCGGTGACCGAGACGGCAAGGTCCACGGGTGCTTGCTCCAGCGCGCCCTCCGCCATGGCACGCGCCACCTCCTCGCTGACCGCGCCATGTCGGGCGATCAATGCTTCCGGCACGCCAAGCAGTTCGGTCTTGGCCGCGTTCGAGTAGGTGACGAAGCCCCGTTCCATGACGTCGGAGGATCCGGCGATCTCGGTCAGAAGCGCGGCGATCAGCCCGCCGGTGCAGCTTTCCGCAGTGGCGATGCGCAGCCCCGTCGCGCGCGCGCGCGCCAGGATGGCGGCGGCGCGCTCGAGGAGGAGGGCATCGAATGTCATGGCAGACGGACCGTGGCGGTGGCGAGCGCGGCGATGCCCTCGCCCCGTCCGGTAAAGCCGAGCCGTTCGGTGGTTGTCGCCTTGACCGAGACCCGGTCGGCGGCGATGCCGAGGATGGCGGCCAGGCGCGCCTGCATGGCGGCGCGGTGCGGGCCGATCTTCGGCCGCTCGCAGACGATGGTGACGTCCACATGGGCGATGATGCCGCCGCGCGCCGCGACGAGCGATGCGGCATGGGCGAGGAAGCGGTCCGAACTGGCGCCCTTCCATTTAGGATCGGAGGGCGGAAAGTGGTGGCCGATATCGCCCTCGGCGATGGCGCCGAGTACGGCGTCGGTGAGCGCGTGCAGCGCGACGTCCGCGTCGGAATGTCCGGCGAGGCCGCGTTCGTGCGGCACCTCGATGCCGCAGAGCATGAGCTTGCGATCGCTCCCGCCGAAGGCATGCACGTCGTAGCCGCTGCCGGTGCGCGTGTCGCCCAGCCTCTGCAGCAGCAGCCGCTCGGCGCGGGCGAGATCGGCGGGATTTGTCACTTTCAGGTTCTCCTCTTCGCCGGCGACAAGGGCGACGGCGAGGCCCGCCCGTTCCGCCACCGCTGCATCGTCGGTCAGGTCCGTTCCGCCCGCCTGCCGGTGCGACGCGAGGATGTCGGCGAAGCGGAAGGTCTGGGGTGTCTGCGCCCGCCACAGGCCGGTCCGGTCCGGTCCTGCCTTGGCCTGGCCCTGCATGTCCTTCTTAAGCGTATCGGCCATCGGCACCGCGGCGATGGCGCCGGGATGGGTCGCGAGGGCGGCGATGGTCGCCGAGATGATGGCCGGCGAGACCAGCGGCCTTGCCCCGTCATGGATCAGCACGATATCGGGAGACAGCGGTGTCAGGCTCTCGAGGCCGAGGCGGACGGATTCCTGTCGGCTCGCCCCGCCCGGCACCGGTTCGAGGAGGTCTAGGCCGGCCGCGGCGGCGTCGTAGAGGTCGCGGTCATCGGGATGGATGACGACACGGACCCGGTCGATCGCCTCGTGGCGGAGAAATGCTTCGAGCGTGTGGCGCAGGATCGGCTGCCCGAGGAGCGGCAGATACTGTTTTGGAATCTCGCCGCCGATGCGCGTTCCCCGCCCGGCAGCGACAATGAGTGCGATACTGGTCATGGCCGCGACCCTAGCCTTCGGCGCAAGGGCGGACAACGCCCGGCAAGGCCATCGCGCGGTTGCGTCGATCACAGTCGCGAAATCATCCGGGCGCGAGGATATTGCATCGCAGCAAATTTCATGCTTACATGCCCACCAATTAAGCAGGAAAGGCGTTTGCCTAAAAAATGATCAGAGTAGTCAGGCCAATCGAGGTCGGGCCGGTTCGGATCGAGGATCCGGTGATCCTCGCCCCCATGTCGGGCGTGACGGACATGCCTTTCCGCCGGCTGGTCAAGCGGGCCGGCGCCGGTCTCGTCGTGTCGGAGATGATCGCCTCGGCAGCCATGATCCGCGAGACAAGGCAGTCGATCCTCATGGCAAAGAATGCCCCGGAGGAGTTTCCGATGTCGGTCCAGCTCGCCGGCTGCGAGCCGCGCGTGATGGCGGAAGCGGCGAAACTCAACGAGGACCGCGGCGCGGCCATCATCGACATCAACATGGGCTGCCCGGTCAAGAAGGTGGTGAACGGCGAGGCCGGCTCGGCACTGATGCGCGATCTCGATCACGCGCGGCGCATCCTCGAGGCCGTGGTGCGCGCCGTCTCGCTGCCGGTGACGCTGAAGATGCGCACCGGCTGGGACCATGCAAACCGTAATGCGCCGGAACTGGCGCGCATCGCCGAGGATGTGGGCATCCGCATGCTGACCGTGCATGGCCGCACACGCTGCCAGCTCTACAACGGCCATGCCGACTGGAACTTCGTCGCGCGGGTGAAGGAAGCGGTCCGCCTGCCGGTGATCGTGAACGGCGACATCGACAGTTTCGCGGCGGTCGACCGGGCGCTGGTGGAATCAGGTGCCGATGGCGTGATGATCGGCCGCGGTTGCTATGGCCGGCCGTGGTTCCCGGCGCAGGTCATGCACTATCTGCGCACCGGCGAGCGGCTGCCCGACCCGCCGCTCGCCACACAGCTCGCGCTGGTGCTCGAACATTACGGCATGATGCTCGATCATTACGGCCCGGCGCAGGGCTCGCGCATCGCCCGCAAGCACCTCGCCTGGTACACAAAAGGTCTGCCGGGCTCGGCGGATTACCGCGCCCGCATCATGCGCATCGAGGATCACCTCGCGGTGCCGGACGAGGTCCGGCGTTTCTACGAACCACTTCTCGAGCGGCGGGCAGCCTGACGTGACCGCGCTCGCCGCCCCGCCGCAATTCCGGCTCGATGGAACGGCGATCCTGGCGGCGCTTGCAGACCCGGTCATCGTCGTGTCCGGCGATGGACAGATCTGCTACGCCAATCCGGCGGCGGAGCAGTTCTTCGCCTCGGGCGCCAGCGTGCTGCTGCGCATGAAGCTGGACGATCTCGTGCCGTTCGGCTCGCCGCTTCTCACCTTGGTCGCGCAGGTGCAGCGCGACGACGCGCCTGTCTCGGAACATTCAGTCGATATTTCCACGCCGCGCATCGGCTCGCATCTGGTGAATATCCAGGTTTCGCCGCTGGTGGAAACGCCGGGCACGGTGGTTGTGCATCTGGAGGAGCGAACCATCGCGCACAAGATGGACCGGCAACTGACGCATCGCGGCGCGGCCCGCTCGGTGATGGCGATGGCGGCCGTGCTGGCGCATGAAGTGAAGAACCCGCTCTCCGGCATTCGCGGCGCGGCGCAGCTTCTCGAAATCAATGCGCCGCCGCAGGACCGGGAGCTGACGCGGCTGATTTGCGACGAGACCGACCGCATCTGCGCCCTGGTCGACCGTATGGAAGTCTTCTCCGACAAGCGGCCGCTCGCGCTCGGTCCGGTCAACATCCACCAGGTGCTCGAGCATGTGCGAAAGGTGGCGCAGAACGGTTTTGCCCGGCATGTGCGCTTCATCGAGCGGTACGACCCTTCGCTTCCACCGGTGCTCGGCAACCGCGACCAGCTCGTCCAGGTCTTCCTCAACCTTGTGAAGAACGCCGCCGAGGCGGTGCCCGAGCAGGGCGGCGAGATCCTGCTCACGACGGCCTACCGGCATGGCGTTCGCCTCGCGGTTCCCGGCTCCAGCGAGCGGCTGCACCTGCCGCTCGAAGTCTGCGTGCAGGACAATGGTCCGGGCGTGCCGGAGGACCTGCGCCAGCACATGTTCGATGCCTTCGTCACGACCAAGCCCAATGGCAGCGGCCTCGGTCTTGCCCTGGTGGCGAAGATCATCGGCGATCACGGCGGCATCATCGAATGTGAGTCTGCGGCCAGGCGCACCGTTTTCCGGGTGCTGCTCTCGCTGCATGACAGTCCGGAACGCGACACGGGGAAAAGCTGATGGCCAAGGGCGTCATACTGATCGCGGACGACGATCGCGGCATCCGCACCGTGCTCGACCAGGCTCTGGGGCGCGCCGGCTATCAGGTGCGCAGCAGCGGCAACGCGGCGACGCTCTGGCGCTGGGTCTCGGAGGGCGAAGGCGATCTGGTGATCACCGACGTAGTCATGCCGGACGAAAACGGCCTCGACCTTCTGCCACGCATCAAGAAGATCCGGCCCGAGCTGCCGATCGTGGTGATGAGCGCGCAGAACACGCTGCTCACCGCGGTCAAGGCGGCGGAGCGCGGCGCCTACGAATACCTGCCGAAGCCGTTCGATCTGAAGGAACTGCTGCGCGTGGTCGAGCGGGCCCTCGCGGTCCCGAAGGGCGCGCGCCGCGCGGCGGAGCCGGCCAGCCAGGAACAGGAGAAGCTGCCGCTGATCGGCCGCTCCCAGGCGATGCAGGAAATCTACAGGGTGCTCGCGCGGCTCATGGCCACCGATCTCACCGTGATGATCTCCGGCGAGAGTGGCACCGGCAAGGAACTGGTGGCGCGGGCACTGCACGACTATGGCAAGCGCAAGAACGGGCCTTTCGTCGCCATCAACATGGCGGCGATACCGCGCGAACTGATCGAGTCCGAGCTGTTCGGCCACGAGAAAGGCGCCTTCACCGGCGCCAACCAGCGCTCCGTCGGCCGCTTCGAGCAGGCGGAGGGCGGCACGCTGTTCCTCGACGAGATCGGCGACATGCCGCTGGAAGCGCAGACGCGCCTGCTGCGGGTCCTGCAACAGGGCGAGTATACGACCGTCGGGGGCCGGACGCCGATCCGCTCCAACGTGCGCATCATAGCCGCCACCAACCGCGACCTGCGCCAGCAGATCAATCAGGGCCTCTTCCGCGAGGACCTGTTCTATCGTCTCAACGTGGTGCCGATCCGCCTGCCGCCGCTGCGCGAGCGCTCGGAGGACATCCCCGACCTCGTGCGTCATTTCCTGGCCCAGGCGGTGAGCGAGGGGTTGCCGCCCAAGACCATCGCCGGCGATGCCATGGACCGGCTGAAGGGCTATCGTTGGCCGGGCAATGTCCGCGAACTCGAGAATCTGGTGCGCCGCCTCGCCGCGCTCTATGCCCAGGACGTGATCGGCGTCGAGGTCATCGAGATGGAACTGGCCGAACCGGCACCCGGTCCTGGCGAAGGCGGCACGGGGGAGGGGGAGAGCATCAGTTCGACCATCGAGCGCCAGCTCACCCGTTACTTCGATGCCCATGGCGGCGGGCTGCCGCCGAACGGGCTCTACGACCGTGTCCTGCGCGAGGTCGAGCGGCCACTGATCTCGCTCAGCCTGTCGGCCACGCGCGGCAACCAGATCCGCGCCGCTTCCTTGCTTGGCCTGAACCGGAATACGCTCCGCAAGAAGATCCGCGACCTGGACATCCAGGTCATTCGCGGCCTGAAATGAATCCAGCGAATGGCTGGTGTAAATTTGCCACATCGCCCTGTCTGATGTAGCATCCGCGACACAGTTTCGCGAATCGTCCGAGGCGATGGATGCCGATGGATTCGAGCACGACCGGTCGCCTTCTCTATACCCGCTTCCGGCGGTGGGCGCGCAATGTCGGACTGGCGCGCAAGCTCACGGCCGGGTTGGCGGTGGCGGCGCTCGTTTCCGGCGGCGCCACGTATCTGGCGTTGACCGGAACCAATCCGCTCGGGCCTAATCCGCACCTCGTTCGCATCCTGCTCGCCGCGGACGTCGTCTTTCTGATCGCACTTTTCGCCATCGTCGTGCGCGGCCTGGTCAAGCTATGGCTGGAGCAGCGCAGCGGCGCGGCCGGTTCGCGACTGCATCTGCGGATCATGGGTCTTTTCGCCGGCGTGGCCGCCGTGCCTGCCATCATCATGGCAGTCTTCTCCGCGCTGTTCTTCAATCTCGGCCTCGAAACCTGGTTCTCCGAACCGATCTCGACCGCGGTGAACGAGTCGGTGCAGGTGGCAGAGTCCTATATCGGCGAGCACCGCAAGACCATCCAGGGCGATGCGCTCTCCATGGCCGCCGATCTCAACCGCAACGCGGCCGAGCTCTCGCGCAACCCGGCGCTGCTCGATTCCGTGGTCAACACGCTGGGCCGGCTGCGTTCGCTCTCCGAGGTCATGGTGTTCGATGCTTCCGGGCAGATACTGGCGCGATCGGGCTTTGCCTTTCTCATGGAGCTGGAGAAAGTGCCGGACTGGGCCATGGAGCGGGCGATCAACGGCGAGGTGGTGATCCTGACCTCGGAATACGAGGACCGCGTTCGCGCCCTTGTCCGCCTGGACAATCTGGTCGGCGTCTTTCTCTATGTCGGCCGCATCGTGGAACCGCGGGTCATCGAGCATCTGGAGCGCACGCGGCAGGCAGCGCGGGAGTATCGCCAGCTCGAAGTGGCGCGCACGGGGCTCGAAGTCACCTTCGCCGTCATCTTCAGCGTCGTGGCCCTGTTGCTCCTGCTCGCCACGGTGGCCTTTGGCCTCGCTATCGCCACGCGGCTGGTGCGGCCGATCTCGGGAATGATCGACGCTGCCGAACGGGTGCGCGAGGGCGATTTCTCCGCTCGCATTCCGGTCGGCGCGAGAGACGATGAAATGGCGGCGCTGGCGCGCGCCTTCAACCGCATGACCATGCAGCTCGAGGAGCAGCGCGAGGACCTGGTGGAAGCCAACCGGCAACTCGACGAGCGCCGGCGATTCACAGAGGCTGTCCTGGCCGGCGTGTCGGCTGGTGTCGTCGGCCTCAACCCGGAAGGACGGGTGGACCTGCTCAATCCTTCGGCACTGCGCCTGCTTGGCACCGGCTCGGAACAGCTTATCGGCGGCAGTCTGGAAGAGACAGTGCCGGAGATGGCCGATCTGCTGCGGGAGGCGCGCGAGCGCCCGGACCGCGTCCATCAGGCGCAACTCATCATCAGCCGCGAGGGCCGGCTGCGCAACCTCGCCGTCGTCGTCGGCGCGGAGCGGGCCGAGGAGGGCGTGCAGGGATACGTGGTCACCTTCGACGACATCACCGATCTGGTGTCGGCGCAACGAACCGCGGCCTGGGCGGACGTGGCGCGCCGCATTGCGCACGAGATCAAGAACCCGCTCACTCCGATCCAGCTATCCGCGGAGCGGCTGCGGCGCAAATACCTGAAGGAGATATCGAGCGATCCCGAGACGTTCAACAAATGCACCGACACCATCATCCGGCAGGTCGGCGACATCGGTCGCATGGTGGACGAGTTCTCGTCGTTCGCACGCATGCCGGCGCCGGTTTTCCGCGAGGAGAATGTGAGCGAGATCGTCCGTCAGGCGATCTTCCTGCAGCAGGTCGCCCATCCGGAGATCGTCTACGACGCGTCTTTGCCCGACAAGCCGGTCCTCATCCGCTGCGACAGCCGCCAGCTTGCGCAGGTCTTCACCAACCTGCTGCAGAACGCCGCCGACTCCATCGAAGCGAAGCGCGCCGAGGATGCGCACGCGCCGGCTGGCCTTGTCGCGGTGGCTGTGGAGCCGCGCGAGAGCGTGGTGGAAATCAGTGTATCGGACAATGGCCGGGGGCTGCCGCGGGAGAATCGCGAGCGACTGACGGAGCCTTATGTCACGACGCGCGCCAAAGGGACCGGACTCGGTCTTGCGATCGTGAAGAAGATCATGGAAGAACACGGGGGCGGACTTGTGCTGGGCGATTCCGAGATCGGAGGCGCCCGGATCGAGATCGTCTTCCCCCGCGCCGGGCGCGATGAGGCGTCGGGCAGGGAGGAAGCGGACAGAACAAGGGTGAGCCATGGCACATGACATCCTGATCGTCGACGACGAGGCGGATATCCGTGAACTGATATCGGGCATCCTGAGCGACGAGGACTATGGAACGCGGACCGCGCCCGATGCAGACGGCGCCCTGCGCGAGATCGAGCGCCGCCGGCCGTCGCTGATGATCCTCGACATCTGGCTGCAGGGTAGCCGGCTCGACGGGCTCGAACTGCTGGACGAGGTCAAGGCCAACCACCCGAGCCTGCCCATCATCGTGATCAGCGGGCATGGAACCATCGAAACGGCGGTCTCGGCCATCAAGCGCGGGGCCTACGATTTCATCGAGAAGCCTTTCAAGTCGGACCGTCTTCTGCTGCAGGTCGCGCGTGCCATCGAGGCGGCGCGACTCCGGCGCGAGAACGAGGAACTGCGCATACGTTCCGGCCAGTCGCTGGATCTGATCGGCCAGTCGGGTGCCGTTCAGGCCGTGCGGGCGGCGATCGACAAGGTGGCGCCGACAAACTCGCGCGTGCTGGTCTCCGGGCCGCCGGGTTCGGGCAAGGAAGTCGTCGCGCGGCTGCTGCATACCCACTCCCGGCGTGCCGAGGGACCATTCGTGGTGCTCAATGCCGCCTCGATGGCGCCGGAACGCATGGAGGTGGAGCTGTTCGGCACGGAGATCCAGGGCGAGGGGGGCATACGCACCGGCACCTTCGAGCAGGCGCATGGCGGCACGCTGTTCATCGACGAGGTCGCGGACATGCCGATGGAAACGCAGGGCAAGATCCTGCGCGTGCTGGTGGAGCAGACCTTCACCCGCGTCGGCGGTCAGACGAGGGTCGCGGTCGATGTCCGTGTCATCTCGGCTTCCAGCCGCAACCTGCAGGCAGAGGTGCAGGCCGGCCGGTTCCGCCAGGACCTGCTGGACCGGCTGAACGTGGTTCCGATCCGCGTGCCGGCGCTCACCGAGCGGCGCGAGGACATTCCGCTGCTCGCCAATCACTTCATGCGGCGCGAGGCGGAAGCGCAGGGCCTGCCCCAACGCATCATCGGCGAGGATGCCATGGCGGTCCTGCAGATGGCAGAATGGCCGGGCAACGTACGCGAGCTCCGCAATATCGTGGCGCGGCTGCTGATCCTGGCGCCAGGCGAGCCGCGCACGCTGATCCGCGCCGACATGCTGCCGCCCGAACTCAACGGCAGCAAGCCGCTGCTGCCGCGTTCGGACGGGGCGGAGGAAATCATGGCCATGCCGCTCAGGGAAGCGCGCGAGCTGTTCGAGCGGGAGTATCTCGTGGCGCAGCTTTCGCGGTTCGGCAACAATGTCTCGCGCACCGCCGCTTTCGTTGGAATGGAGCGTTCGGCGCTGCACCGCAAGCTCAAGTCGCTTGGCGTCGGTTCGAGCGACCAGCCCACCGATCTCAATTGATGTGGCGCGCCGGCCTGGCGCGCCCAAGGACGGGTTTCAGTCATGAAGGTCATCGTTTGCGGAGCCGGCCAGGTCGGCTTCAACATCGCCCAGCAGCTCTCGGGCGAAGGCAACGACGTGGTGGTGATCGACCAGTCGCCCGACCTGATCCAGCGGCTGTCCGATTCCTTCGACGTGCAGGCGATGGTCGGGCATGCGTCGCATCCCGACATGCTGGAGCGCGCCGGTGCCGCGGATGCCGACATGATCATCGCCGTCACCTATTCGGACGAGGTGAACATGATCGCCTGCCAGGTGGCGCATTCGCTGTTCAACGTGCCGACCAAGGTGGCCCGCGTCCGGGCCCAGAGCTATCTCGATCCGGTATGGTCGGAGCTTTTCCAGCGCAATGCCCTGCCGATCGACGTGGTCATTTCGCCGGAAGTGGAGGTGGCGCGCGCCATCATGCGGCGGCTGCAGGTGCCTGGCGCCTTCGACATGATTCCCTTCGCCGACGACCGCGTGCGGGTCATCGGGGTGCGTCTCGGCGAGGACTGCCCGATCCTGAACACGCCGTTGCGCCAGCTCACGGAGCTGTTCCCCGATCTGACGGTGGTTGTGACGGGCGTGATCCGCAACGACCGGCTGTTCGTGCCGGGCGGCGACGACCAGCTTCTGCAGGGCGACGAGATCTACTTCACCGCGGACACGAACCAGGTGCCGCGCGCCATGCCACTGTTCGGCCACGAGGAAACGGAGGCACGCCGCATCGTCCTGATCGGTGCGGGCAATATCGGCAGCTTCCTCGCACGCCAGATCGAGGCCGAACAGCCGAATGTCAACCTGAAGGTGATCGAGGCATCGCGTGCCCGCGCCGAAGAGGTTCGCGGCCAGCTCAAGCGCGCCATCGTGCTGCATGGCGACGCGCTGAACCAGGAAGTTCTTGACGAGGCCAACGTGCCCTCCGCGGAAGCGATCGTGGTGCTGACCAATGACGACGAGGTCAATATCCTGGCCTCGCTGCTCGCCAAGCGGGAAGGGTGCAAGAAGGCGATCACCCTGGTGAACAACAATACCTACCGGCCGTTGATGACCTCGCTTGGCATAGATGTCGTCGTTTCGCCGCGCGCCACGACGGTGTCCACGATCCTCCAGCATGTCCGGCGCGGGCGCATCCGCAGCCTGCATTCGCTGCGTGATGGCGCGGCCGAGGTGGTCGAGGCGGAGGCGATGGAGACTTCGAGCCTGGTCGGCACGCCGCTGCGCGACATCAAGCTGCCGAAGGGGATGATGGTCGGGGCCATCGTGCGCGGGGCGAAAATCGTCATTCCGCGCGGCGACACCGTGGTCGAGCCGCACGACCGGGTCATCATGTTCGCGCTCAAGGAGCATGTGAAGAAGCTCGAGAAGATGTTCTCGGTGCGGCTTGAATTCTTCTGATCCTGTCGGGGAGACCTGAATGTCACGCATTGCCTACGTGAATGGGCGCTATGTTCCGCATCGCGATGCCATGGTGCATGTGGAGGATCGCGGTTATCAGTTCGCGGACGGCGTCTACGAGGTCTCGGCCGTGCGGGATGGCGTCGTCATCGACATGGAACCCCATCTCGACCGGCTGGAGCGTTCGCTGCGGGAACTCTCCATTGCCCGGCCGATGTCGCGGGCGGCGCTGGCCGTGGTGATCCGCGAAGTCGTCCGGCGCAACAGGGTGCGCGACGGGCTCTTCTATCTCCAGATCACGCGCGGCGTGGCGCGCCGGGACCATGCCTTTCCGGCGGCGGCGCGGCCCTCGGTGGTGGTGACCGCGCGCAGCGTCGATCCGGCCAGGGCCGAAGCAATGGCGCGTCAGGGGGTCGGCGTGATCACGGTGCCGGACATCCGCTGGGAGCGTTGCGACATCAAGTCCGTCTCGCTGCTGCCCAACGTGCTGGCCAAGCAGCAGGCGCGCGCGGCCGGCGCCTATGAAGCGTGGCTGGTGGACGAGGCCGGACGGGTCACCGAAGGTTCCTCGACCAATGCCTGGATCGTCGACCGGGACGGCGCGCTGGTGACGCGCAGCATCGACAACGCGATCCTGAGCGGCGTTACCCGCGCCGCGGTCATGGAACTGGCGCGGCTGCAGCAGATTCGCGTGGTGGAACGGTCCTTTACGCTCGATGAAGCGAAAGCGGCGCGTGAGGCATTCATCACTTCGACCACCTCCTATGTCCTGCCGGTGGTGTCGGTGGATGGCGCGAAAATAGGCAACGGCCGGCCGGGCGAGGTGGCGCGGCGGCTGCGCGAGCTATACGCCGGCTACATGGCTGGCCAACAGGACCGCCGGCACGCGGGCCGTTGACAAGGAAATTGGTCTCCACAATCTTGACGTCGGTTGGAAGCAATCCAATCTGACTGAGTGTGTGGAGCCGGGTTTCGGCTCGTGGACGGCCTGAAACCGCTCGCCTGGGGACCGGGCAGGCGGCAAGAAAAACTGAAAGGGGCTTAAGCCGATGGCTCAAGAAAAGCCACAGAACGTGCAGGATGTGTTCCTGAACCACGTTCGAAAGAACAAGATCCCGGTGACGGTCTTCCTTATCAACGGCGTGAAGCTGCAAGGAATCATCAGCTGGTTCGACAACTTCTCGGTGCTGCTGCGACGCGATGGACATGTGCAGCTTGTCTACAAGCATGCCATTTCCACCGTAATGCCGGCCGGCCCGATCCAGTTGTTCGATCCGCAGGCGCAGGAAGGCGGCGCGGCCCCGGCTGCGTCGCGTGCATGACGGCGAATTGAACGCAGGCAACGGACAGAGCAACGGCAGCGGGGCGGAACGCGCCCTGGTGCTGTATCCATTCGCCAAGCGCGAGGCCGCAGACCGGCGCCGCAGCCCCGAGGCGCGGCTGGAAGAGGCGGTGGGCCTGGCGCGCGCGATCGGACTCGAGATCGTCGGCGCGGAGTTGGCGGCGATGGACCGGCTGCGTCCGGCGACCCTGATCGGTGAAGGCCGGGTCGAGAGCCTGCGCCAGAAGGTTGAAGAGTTGCATGTCGGCGTGGTGGTGGTCGACGGCGCCGTATCGCCCGTGCAGCAGCGCAACCTGGAACGGGCGCTGAAGGCGAAAGTCATCGACCGCACCGGCCTCATCCTGGAGATTTTCGGCGCCAGGGCGCGTACCCGGGAAGGCCGGTTGCAGGTCGAGCTGGCGCATCTCACCTACCAGCGCTCCCGCCTGGTGCGCTCCTGGACCCATCTCGAACGCCAGCGCGGTGGCTTCGGCTTCCTCGGCGGTCCGGGCGAAAGCCAGCTCGAAATCGATCGCCGCCTGATCGGCGAGCGGATCGTCAAGATCAAGGGCGAGCTGGAAGGCGTGGTACGCACCCGCCAGCTTCACCGATCCAGCCGCCAGAAGGTGCCCTATCCGGTCGTTGCCCTCGTCGGCTATACCAATGCCGGCAAGTCGACCCTCTTCAACCGCCTGACCCGGGCCGAGGTGCTGGCGGAAGACATGCTCTTCGCCACGCTCGACCCCACCATGCGCGCGGTCCGGCTGCCTTCGGGCCGCCAGATCATCCTGTCCGATACGGTCGGCTTCATTTCCGAGCTGCCCCATCATCTCGTCGCGGCCTTCCGGGCCACGCTGGAAGAGGTGCTGGAGGCAGATATCGTCCTGCATGTGCAGGATATTTCCCATCCCGACTGGGCCGCCCAGGCGGCTGACGTGCGCGATGTGCTGAGCGATCTCGGCCTGTCGGAGGAACTCGTTCACGGCATGATCGAGGTGCTGAACAAGGTCGACCGCCTGCCGCCGTCGCAGGCGGAGCGGGTGCGCAACCAGGCGCAGCGCGAGCCCGGCACGCTCGCGGTCTCGGCCGTGACCGGGGAAGGGCTGGGTGAACTTCTGGCCCTGCTTGACCTGCGCCTGGCAGAGGAGCGGCGGGTGTTGGAACTGGAGCTTGCGCCCGAGGATGGCGCCACGCTCGCCTGGCTTTACCGTCACGGCCAGGTTCTGCGGCGGGCGGAAGGCGAGGATGGGCGGACGCACCTCACGGTCGGCCTCGACCCGTCGGCTCTGGCCCGTTTCGAGCGGCTGCGCGCAAGCCCGGCCCGGGCCTGAGCAGGTGGCGCCCTGTCCGTCAATGCGTTGACAGTCCGGACGGGTAGGCGTATATAGCTGGCACTCGACATGCCGGAGTGCTAGCAACTCCCTACATGTCTGATTTTTCAAAGATTTCTTCTATGGAGGACTTATGAATATCCGTCCGCTGCACGATCGCGTGCTGGTGAAGCGGCTCGATTCCGAGGATAAGACCAAGGGCGGCATCATCATCCCAGACACGGCCAAGGAAAAGCCGATGGAAGGCAAGGTGGTGGCTGTCGGCAAGGGCACCCGCACGGAAGATGGCAAGTATGTCGCGCTCGACGTGAAGAAGGGCGACCGCATCCTGTTCGGCAAGTGGTCCGGCACCGAGGTGAAGGTCGACGGCGACGAACTCCTCATCATGAAGGAGTCCGACATCATGGGCATCATCGAGTAAGCCCATCCGCAACCGCATCTCATTCAGACGAGGAACTAGCTAATGGCTGCCAAGGAAGTGAAATTTTCGGCCGACGCGCGCGGGCGCATGCTGCGCGGCGTCGATATCCTGGCCGACGCGGTAAAGGTGACGCTCGGCCCCAAGGGCCGCAACGTGGTGCTCGACAAGTCGTTCGGCGCGCCGCGCATCACCAAGGACGGCGTGACGGTCGCCAAGGAGATCGAGCTCGCCGACAAGTTCGAGAACATGGGCGCGCAGATGGTGCGCGAGGTGGCGTCGCGCACCAATGACGTGGCTGGCGACGGCACCACGACCGCGACCGTGCTGGCCCAGGCGATCGTTCGCGAGGGCTGCAAGGCGGTGGCCGCCGGGATGAACCCGATGGATCTCAAGCGCGGCATCGACCTCGCCGTCGAGAGGGTGATCGGCGACATCGCCAAGCGTTCGACTTCGGTCACCTCCGAGGACCAGATCGCCCAGGTCGGCACCATCTCGGCCAATGGCGAGCGCGAAGTGGGCGAGATGATCGCCCGCGCCATGCAGAAGGTCGGCAAGGAAGGGGTCATCACCGTCGAGGAGGCGAAGGGCCTCGAGACCGAGCTCGACGTCGTCGAGGGCATGCAGTTCGATCGTGGCTATCTCTCGCCCTACTTCGTCACCAATGCCGAGAAGATGACGGTCGAGCTGGATAATCCCTACATTCTCCTGCACGAGAAGAAGCTCTCCGGCCTGCAGGCCATGCTGCCGGTGCTCGAGGCGGTAGTGCAGTCGGGCAAGCCGCTGCTGATCGTCGCCGAGGACGTGGAAGGCGAGGCGCTGGCCACCCTGGTGGTCAACAAGCTGCGCGGCGGCCTCAAGGTCGCGGCGGTGAAGGCGCCGGGCTTCGGCGATCGCCGCAAGGCCATGCTGGAGGACATCGCCACCCTGACCGGCGGCCAGGTGATCTCCGAGGATCTCGGCATCAAGCTCGAGACCGTCACGCTCGCCATGCTGGGCCAGGCCAAGCGGGTGCGCATCGACAAGGAGAACACCACCATCGTCGATGGCGCCGGCAAGAAGAAGGAGATCGAGGCCCGCTGCAACCAGATCCGCCAGCAGGTTGAGGAGACGACCTCCGACTACGACCGCGAGAAGTTGCAGGAGCGGCTGGCCAAGCTTGCCGGCGGCGTCGCGGTGATCAAGGTCGGCGGCGCCACCGAGGTCGAGGTGAAGGAGCGCAAGGACCGCGTCGATGACGCGCTGCATGCGACCCGCGCCGCGGTCGAGGAAGGCATCGTGCCGGGCGGCGGCGTCGCCCTGCTCTATGCGACCCGGGCGCTGGACGGCCTCAAGGGTGCGAACCACGACCAGCAGATGGGCATCGACATCGTCCGTCGCGCGCTGCAGTCGCCGGCCCGGCAGATCGCCGAGAATGCCGGCGTCGATGGCGCGGTGGTCGCGGGCAAGCTGCTCGAGCAGAAGAACGTCAAGCTCGGCTACAACGCCCAGACCGACGAGTATGTCGACATGGTCAAGGCCGGCATCATCGACCCGACCAAGGTGGTGCGCACCGCCCTGCAGGACGCGGCCTCCGTCGCCGGCCTGCTGGTGACCACCGAGGCCATGGTCGCCGAGAAGCCGGAGCCGAAGCCTGCCATGCCGGCGGGCGGCGGCGGGCCGGGCATGGGCGGCATGGGCGGCATGGACTTCTAGTTCCGCCGGCCAGCCCGTTCTGGACTGGACAGGGGGTCGCCGAAAGGCGGCCCCCTTGTTTTTTGGTCCGCCGGGTCGGTGATGGCCGGGGCTCCAACGATCCGATTTCACCCGTGCTACGTATTCATGGCAGTCTCCACCGGGAATGCGAGGGGGTCATGCGCACCGGATCGAGAATTGCTGTCTGGCTGATCTTCTTCTGGGTCGCGCTGGCCGGAGTTCTGGCTTCGGCGCCGGCGCCCTGGGCCGCTGAACCGACCGCCGCGGAAAACCAGGCGATCCGCCAGGTCATCGAACGGCAATTGCAGGCGTTCCAGCGCGATGACGGGGAAGGGGCCTTCGTCCATGCGGCCCCGTCCATCCGGGCGATCTTCGGGACAGCCGAGCGTTTCATGGCCATGGTGCGCAGCGGCTATGCCCCGGTCTACCGGCCACGCGAAGTGGAGTTCCGGCGGCGCATGGAAGTGGAGGGCAAGCCGGCGCAGGAAGTCTTTCTGGTCGGTCCCGATGGGCGGCCGGTGATCGCGCTCTATGTCATGGAGCGGCAGGCCGATGGACGCTGGCTGATCGCCGGCTGCTACCTGTTGCCGGCACCGGACCTTTCCGCGTGAGGGCCGGTGCCGCATGATCCGGGAGGCCGGAGATTGCGTATACCTTCGCCATATGTCGTTCCCGAGCGATGGATAATTCAGAGATCATGATGTCTTCCCCGCACGAAAAGACCAGCGCGCCATCTCATCTGGCGCCGGCAGAACTGCTTCTGGACTACGCCGGTGGCGGCATCGATCCGGGTTATGGACTGGCGGTGGCGACCCAGCTTGCCATCAATGCCGGAGCGCGGGCGGAGATGGCAAGGCTGCAGGCCCTGGGCGGGCTGATGCTGGAAGCAGCGCCCGCCGCGAACCTTGCCGCCGACGCGCTGGAGCGGGCGCTCGCCCGGCTGGAACGGACCGAGCAGGCGCCGAAGGCGGTGGTTGCGACCGATCCTCAGGACCAGGCGGGGATTCCGGCGCCGGTCTGCCGCCTGCTGCCTGGACCGGTCGCCAGCCTGCCCTGGCAGAAAGTCATTTCCGGCGTCGAGGAATACCGCTTCGAGGTTCCGGGCGCGCATGGCAAGGTGAGTCTGCTTCGTATCGAGCCGGGACGGTCGATGCCGCGGCATACCCATCGTGGCGAGGAGCTGACCTTGGTTCTGGAGGGCCATTACGAGGACGCACTCGGGCGCTTTGCCCGCGGCGATCTGGCGCTGCTCGACGAATCCGTGGATCATCAGCCCGTCGCCGGCTCGGATCAGGATTGCATATGCCTTGTGGTGCGGGAGGCGCCGCTTCGACTGACCGGTCCCATCGGGCGGCTGCTGAATCCCTTCATCCGCTTCTGAACGGGGCCATGCGCGCCCTGTTGGCGGCGCTCGCGCTTCTCGCCGGGCTGGCGGCCGCTCCACTGGCGGCCCAGGTACCGGAAGACGGCACGATTGCCTTCACCGTGACGCGCAATGGACGCGAGATCGGCGAACATGTGCTGAGTTTCCGCCGCGTCGGAGACCTGACCGAAGTGGAGATCGCCATCGACCTGCGAGTGAACATCGCCTTCATTCCGGTCTTCCGCTACATCCACCGCAATCGGGAGATCTGGCAGGGAGGCAGGCTCGCCTCGATCGAGACGCGCACCGACGATGACGGCACGCCGCATACGGTCTCGGCGCGGCTGCGCGGCGAATTTCTTGAGATACGCTCGAGTGCGGGAAATCTCCGTCTGCCTGCCGACACGATGCCCACCAGCTACTGGGACCGCCGTGTCCTGAAGCAGAGCCAGCTCCTCAACACCCAGACCGGCGAACTGGTGCAGGTCCAGGTGAGCGAGGTCGGCCCCGAGACGGTGCGCGTGGGCGGTCGCGAGGTGCCGTCGGTTCGCTACCGCATCGATGGCGACCTCAAGACCGACATCTGGTATGCGGTTCACGACAACACCTGGACCGGCCTGCGCTTCGCGACCAAGGACGGCTCCGTCATCCAGTATGAGCGACGGCAATGAGCGGCCTTGTCTGGATCACCGGCGCCAGTTCCGGCCTCGGCCGTGCCACCGCCCTGCGCCATGCACTAGGTGGCTGGCGTGTTGCCGCCAGCGCGCGCGGGGAGACCGCACTGGGCCAGCTCGCTGCCGAGACCACGGGCACCACCGGAGCCATCCTGCCGTTTCCCTGCGATATCGGCGACCGGCAGGCGGTCGCGGCGACGCTGAGCGCCATCGAGGCCGTGCATGGCCCGGTCGAGCGCGCCATTCTCAATGCCGGGACGCACCGGCCTTTCGATGCGGTCCGGTTCGATGGCGCGGTGTTCCGCGAACTGGTGGAAATCAACCTGATGGGGACGGTGCATTGCCTTGAGGCGCTCGTCCCGGCCATGGCGGCGCGTGGCCGCGGCCAGATTGCCATAGTGTCGTCCGTCGCCGGCTATCGCGGCCTGCCGACAGCGGCCGCCTATGGCGCCACCAAATCGGCACTGATCAACATGGCCGAGGCGCTGCACCTTGAGTTGCGGGGCAGCGGGATCGATGTGCGCCTGATCTGTCCCGGCTTCATCCGCACGCCGCTCACCGACCGCAATCCGTTCCCGATGCCGTTCCTGATGGAGGCGGACCTGGCCGCCGACCG
>JAHCJQ010000040.1 GCA_026126215.1 Alphaproteobacteria bacterium | reverse complement strand
CATCAGCCTGTTCCCGCCGCTGGTGGCGCCGATGGGCGCCGCGATGGCGGCGATCTTCCTCGGCGAGCCGCTCACCGCCAACATCCTGCTCGCCATCGCCATCATCCTGTTCGCGGTGTTCCTGCCCTATTTGCCGTGGTTCCGACGCTGACCTCACGCGGTCAGCGCATCGCGCACCAGCAGGCGGAGCCGGCCCATCTCCTCCAGCGCCTCCTTCAGTTCGCGCCTTGTCATCGGCGAGAGGCCGCGCGTCTCGACCCGGGTCGAGGGCGCGATGCCGGCGGCGAGATCGGCGAGCTGCTGGTCGAGGATGAGCCGCATGAAGAGCGCCTGCGCCCGCTCCATCCGCTCCACATCCTCAAGCGCCAGGCGCGCCGGGCCCGCTATGGCGCGCAGCCGGCCGGCGGTCGAGGTCTCGCCGACGCGCTGCCTGAGCGCCATGACGCGCGCCGCACCGGTCAGCATCAGCAGCCCGCCCTTCTTCAGATCGACGCGTCCGCCCTCGGTGCGGATGCGCCCGAGGAAGCCGAGCGGCGGATTGAGCGAATCGATGGCTGAAGCCAGCAGGGCGAGGAAGCCCCGGCTGCCCGCGGCACGCGCGAGCGCCAGTTCGCGCAGGTCCCGCGCCAGGTCCTGATCGCCATGCACCGCGCGGAAGTCGTAGAAAATGTCCACGTTAAGCAGGCCGGCGCCGCTGCCCGAGCCGATCCAGCCATCGATGCGCCCGGCCCATTCATCGAGGCTGCCGCGCCAGGGCGCGTTGGCCGCCATGATGCCACCCTTGCAATAGGGCACGCCGGCACCATCGAGCAGTTCGGCGATGCGCGCGCCCAGTGCGGCGAACCATTCATCCTCGCCTCCGCCATGCACCAGGGCATTGTCCTGGTCGGCGGCGAGCAGGCTTTCGCCGCGTCCGCCCGAGCCCAGCACCAGCAGGCACCAGGGCGAAGGCGCGGGTCCGCGCGCCGCCGCCACCTCGCGCGCCGCGAGGATGCCGGCGCGCTCGGTCAGATCGCAGAGCACGCCGCTGATCACGCCCGCTATCTCCAGCGCCGGCACGCCCTCGTCCAGCAACCGGCGCGCCAGCCCCGGCAGGGCATCATGTGGCCGGCGCAGGCCGGCCGCATCCTCCGCCGCGTCGATCTCGTCGCCCAGCGCCAGCAGCCCGGCGGAGCGCTGGCGCAGCAGGCCGCGCGCGGTGACCACGCCGCTGACCCGCCCGGTGGCGTCGGTCACGCCCAGATGGCGGATGCCGAGACGGTCCATGCGGCCGATGGCGCGGTAGACGAAGGCGCTTTCGGGCAGCGAGACGAGCGGGTGCGACATGATCTCGCCCAGGGTGCGGCCGGCCACGGCATCGGGGGCGCGCGCCACCGCGCGCAGGATGTCGCGCTCGGTGACGATGCCTGCGATGCCGCCCGCCCCGTCCTCGACCAGAATCGAACTGATGCCGGATGCGCTCATGCGCGCCGCCGCCGAGGCGAGATCGAGGCCGGCGGGCGCGCTCTCCGGTGGCCGGCTCATCAGCTCGCCCAGCCGGTGGCGATAGGGAAAGCTGTCGAGGCGCTCGCCGGGGGTCACGGCTCGCCCGCCTCCGCTCAGGCGGGCGCCGGGTCGGCCGGGACGCGGCAGAGGTCGCGGGCGAGCTCGGGCCAGCGGATGCGCCAGCTCATCTCGTCCCAGATGGCCGTCATGCGGAAGCGCACCGCGCCATGGATGAATTCCTGGTCCTCCTCGGTGCGCAGGGATTCATGGATCGGGATGGTCTCGTGCAGGCGGCGGGCGGTGTGGGCGGCGATCTGCGCCGGTGTCAGGGGCGGCGCCATGCGGGCCGCCTGCAGGCGCGCCGGAAAGGCCGCGAATTCGTCCCCCCAGCCCTGCGGGCGGTGCCCGGGTACCGGATAGGCTCCGAGGATTTGCCGGAAGATCGCCTCGAGCCGGTCATAAGCCTGCGTGGCATCGGCGCCAAGATGGGGGCGCAGCGCCGCCTCGGTGACGAGCAGGAGATCGGCGGCGGCGGCGGCATAGGATTCCCAGCGGCAGACGGCCAGCGCCTCCTGGAAGGGCGCCTCCCGGAACAGCTTCTCGCCGAAATTCCCGGCCTTGGCCCGGCAATAATCCACGGCACATTTCTGTGCCAGGTAGGCGGCCTTTTCCTCGAGGAAACGGGCCAGGTCCCCGGCCCCCGAAATGGCGGGCGGCGAGACCGCATCACGCAGCGAGGCGAAGAGCCGGCCGATCAAACTTTCCTCCCCTCCCCGATCCGCGCGCGATGGTCGCGGGCGGCGTGCGCCGGGGCAATAGTAATATTGTCTAGCAAGCTTTTCTCATGGTATCAAATACGCGAATCGATAAGGAAGCCGCTGAAGCGGCAAGTAGAACGGGAATGAGGAAGCGCGCGGAGACATGGGCACACGAATCCTGAAATCCGTGCATTCCTGACAGGCAAGACCGGCGGCCGGTCGTTTCCGCCGGGAAGATTTGCAGTTACGGTCGCCCGCTTCGGCGACCACTTGCCGGCCGTTCGGGGCAGCTCGCCCCGGCCTGGCCGGTTCCGGCTTGCATCTTCGTGATTTTCGTGTGGGGGAAGGAGATCAGGTAATGGCACAAGAGAAATCTCTCAGCAAGGAACAGCAGGCCGCGTATTGGCGGCGAACCTCCACACTGATGTGGACCGTGCTCGCACTGTGGTTCTTCTTCGGCTTCGTCATCCACATCTTCGCGCCGCAGCTCAACAACATAAACATCATCGGCTTCCCGATCGGCTTCTGGTTCGCGGCCCAGGGCTCGCTGATCGTCTTCGTCGTGCTCTGCTTCTGGAGCTCCTCGGCCCAGAACAAGATCGACGAGGAATTCGGCGTCACGGAAGACTGATCAACTCGGGTCCGGAGGGGGATTAATCATGGCTGGCAGCGGCGCGAGCCCATCTTTCATCAACAATCTCGGCAAGATCTACGGCCTCTATACCGGCGCTTTCGTCGGCGTCACGATCGTGCTCGGCATCATGGAGCAGCTCGGCGTCCCGAACGAGACGATCGGCATCCTGTTCGTCGCCCTCACGATCGGCGTCTATGCGCTGATCGGCTATATCTCGCGAACGGCGCAGGTGGCCGAATATTACGTGGCGGGGCGCGTGGTGCCCGCCTTCTACAACGGCATGGCGACCGGCTCGGACTGGATGAGCGCGGCCTCCTTCATCTCCATGGCGGGCTCGCTCTATCTGCTGGGCTATGGCGGTCTCGGCTTCGTGCTCGGCTGGACCGGCGGCTATGTGCTGGTGGCGACCCTGCTCGCGCCCTATCTGCGCAAGTTCGGCCAGTTCACGGTGCCGGACTTCCTCGGCGCCCGCTATGGCGGTCACGTGCCGCGCGTGCTCGGCATCATCGTGCTGATGAGCGCCTCCTTCACCTACGTGGTGGCGCAGGTGTTCGGCGTCGGCCTGATCGCCTCGCGCCTGATCGGCATTCCCTTCGACGTGGCGGTCTATGTGGGCCTGCTCGGCATCCTCGTCTGCTCGATGCTGGGCGGCATGCGGGCGGTCACCTGGACGCAGGTGGCGCAGTACATCATCCTGATCATCGCCTACCTGATCCCGGTCGTCATTCTCTCGGCGCAGAAGACCGGCATCCCGCTGCCGCAGCTCATGTATGGCCGCGCGTTGCAGGAAATCGCCGCCCTCGAAGGCAAGCTCGGCATCGCCCGGGCCCATTCGTCCGCGTTCGTGGATGCGACGGGCAAGTTCTCGATGAACGAGATGATCAACTTCCTGGCGCTGGTCTTCTGCCTTATGATCGGCACGGCCTCGCTGCCCCACATCCTGATGCGCTACTTCACCACGCCCAGCGTGCGTGAGGCGCGGAAGTCGGTGGGCTGGAGCATCTTCTTCATCTTCCTGCTCTACTTCACCGCTCCGGCCTATGCGGCCTTCGCCAAGTGGGAAGTCTATTCCAACGTGATCGGCCAGCCGATCGCGCAGCTTCCCGCCTGGGTGGCGAAATGGAGCGAGGTGGCCGGCCTGCTGACGGTCAAGGACCTGAACGGGGACGGCATCCTCCAGGTGGGCGAGATCACGCTCAACAACGACATCATCGTGCTGGCCACGCCGGAAATCGCCGGCCTGCCTTACGTGGTGTCCGGCCTGGTGGCGGCCGGCGGCCTGGCCGCGGCGCTCTCCACCGCCGACGGCCTTCTGCTCGCCATCGCCAATGCGCTCAGCCACGACGTCTATTACAAGATGATCAACCCGCAGGCCTCGACCAAGGTGCGCCTGATCGTCGCCCGCGTGATCCTGATCGGCGTGGCGGTCGCGGCGGCGGAGGTCGCCAAGACCAAGCCCGCGGTGATCGTCTCGATGGTGGCCTGGGCCTTCTCGCTGGCGGCGGCGGGGTTGTTCGTGCCGCTCGTGCTTGGCGTCTGGTGGAAGCGCACCACGTCGGCGGGCGCCTGCGCGGGCATGATCGCGGGCTTCGGCATCTGCCTCTTCTACCTGATCGGCACGCAGTTCTATGGCATGCCGCTCTGGTGGGGCATCCGCAACATCTCCTGCGGGCTGTTCGGGCTGCCGGTCGCCTTCATCGTCACCGTCGTGGTCAGCCTGATGACGCCCGCGCCATCCAAGGAGATGCAGGACTTCATCGACTCGATCCGCGTCCCGGGCGGCAAGGTCAAGCATGTGGAGGCGATAAAGGTCGAGTAGCCGACCCACCCGACACTCTGCTAACTTCGCGGGGCCCGGCTTGCCGGGCCCCTTTTCTTTCAGACAGCGCGTCCTGCTCACGGCGCGCGACGGCGGGAGGGACATGGAACAGGGCGATCTCGGTCTCGGCTTCTGGTCGAACGCGGTCTTCAACGTGCCGAATTTCATCCTCGGCCTGCTCATGTGGGTCTGCCTCGGCCGGTTCCTGCTCAGCTTCTTCGTGCGGCCGGACTCGACCAACTACATCTGGCGCAATTTCCGCTGGCTGACCGATCCGGTGATCCGCGCCGCGTGGCTGATCACGCCGCGCTTCATGGTCGACCAGCTCATGCCGCTGGTCGCCGCCTTCTGGCTCATGGTGCTGCGCTATGTCTTCTATGTGGTGATGCGGGGCCTCGGCCTCGCGCCGACGCTCGGCAACCTGCCGCCCGCCTGAGGGGCGGCCGCTTCCCTGGCCGCCATCTTGCGCTAAGATGACCGGACCCGGCGGTCCGGCAGGAGCGGCGGGGCTCTGCCGGAGGCGTTCCATGGAGCGCATCGCCTTCTATGCGGATATTTCGGTGCGGCGCGGCTGCGGCTTCGCCGCCCTGGCCATCGGCGCCACCATGATGGGCCTCTCGGGCGATCTGCTGCTGGCGCTGAAGAGTGGCGCCGTTCTCACCACCCTGATGGACGCCGTCCTCATGCTGATGGCCGCCAATGCGCTGCGCCGGGATCTGCGCGGCACGGAGCTCTGGGCGCTGCTCGGCCGCCGGCATGGCCTTGCCATGTCGGAGGAGCGTGCGCTCGGCATCGTGCGCATGGTGCTGCATGACACGCTGCTGCGCTACAGCCGCTGGACCCTGCTCTCGGCCGGGCTGCTCTGGGTGCTGGCGCTCACGGTCTGGGCAAGCCGCACTGTCTGACCTCTCCCCGCAATGTGAACAACCGTGACATGCGGAGCCGACTGCGCCGGGCCTAGCATCCGGCTGCATGTTCCTTCGCATCGTTCCGCTGCTGCTTTGTCTGCTGTTGGCGTCACCGCCTGCCCGCTCCGCTGCGGGAAGCGATGGCATCAGCCGCGACGGCGACATCATCCGCATCGAAGGCCGCATCCGCTTCGTCACCGAGAAGCGTTTTGCCGCCCTGCTGGCGCAGCCGGGTGCCAATGGCCAGGCGCGGCGGATCGAGCTGCATCTCGATTCGGAAGGCGGCAACCTGGATGCCACATTCGGCATGCTGCGCGAGATGGCGGCGGCGCGGCGCGCCGGCATGCGCTTCCTCACCAGGGTGCCGGCCGGCGCCATCTGCTATTCCGCCTGCACGTTGCTGTTCGCGGCCGGAGAGGAGCGGATCGCCGGCGACGATGCGAGCTTCCTGTTTCACGGCATCGTCCATCGCGGCCCCGATGGCGGCCGGACGCGCCCCGACCGCGCCGCGCTGGTGGCCGCCGCCCGGGAGAAGTATCTCGCCGGCATCGGCGAGGCCGATCCGGGCCTGGCCCGCTGGTTGCGCGAGCGCGAGATCGTCGCCCGCAATCTGGAAGTGACCTTCGCGGCGGGCGAGCTGAGCCGGATCTTTCCCGCCTATGTCACCCGCATCGAGGCGGCGGAGAACTGACGGGATTTCCGCCGGCCCGCCCCAGCCCCTACCATTTCCCCGGCCCTACCATTTCTCGATCCAGGGCCTGAGGTCGAGTTCGTGCGTCCAGGCGCTGCGCGGCTGGCGATGCAGGTGCCAGTAATTCTCCGCGATGGCGTCCGGATCGAGGATGCCGTCCCGGTCCTTCAGCGCCGCCCGTTCCGGAAAATTCTCGCGCAGCCAGGCCGTGTCGATGGCCCCGTCGATCACCACATGGGCGACATGGATGCCTTCCGGCCCCAGCTCGCGCGCCATGCTCTGGGAGAGCGCCCGCAAGCCATGCTTGGCGCCGGCGAAGGCGGCGAAACCGTTGCCGCCGCGCATGCTGGCGGTGGCGCCGGTGAAGAAGATCGAGCCGCGCCCGCGTGGCACCATGACGCGCGCCGCCTCGCGTCCGGTGAGGAAGCCGGCGAAGCAGGCCATTTCCCAGGTCTTGCGATAGACGCGCGCGGTCATCTCGCGGATCGGAAAGCGCACGTTGCCGCCGACATTGAAGACCGCCACTTCCAGCTCGCCGACCTCGCGCTCGATGCGCTCGACGAGCTTCGCCACCTGCTCCTCCTCGCGGGCATCGCAGCCCAGCGCCAGCACCTTGCCGCCTTCCTCCTCGATGCGCCGCGCCAGCGGGCCGAGCTTCTCCGCGTTGCGCCGGACGATGCAGGCGAGATAGCCCTCGCGCGCGAAGCGCCGCGCGATGGCGCCGCCCGTGGCATCGCCGGCGCCGACCACCAGTATCACTTTCTCCCGCGCCATTCCCTGTACTCCTTTTTTGCCGCCGCCTCAGGCGAGCGGCTTGACCATTTCCCAGACCCGGGTCGGCACCGGGCCGTTCGCGGTTTCCGCCGTGCGGTCGAGCACCTGCCGCACCCGCCACCGGCGGCGTTCGTAGAAGGCGCGAGCCGCATCGTTGCCGAGCAGGCAATAGAGGCGGATCAGCGGCAGCCCCGCCTCCTTCACCCCGGCCTCGGCCATGGCGAGGAGACGATGTCCGATGCCGCCCCCGCGCAGGCGCCGGCCAATATAGAGCTGGCCCAGAAGATCGCCCGACCAGTGGGCGAAGCCGGCGATCCCCGCGGCATCGCTCGCGACCAGCATGGTCCCGCCGAGGCCGGCGACGCGCCGCCGGAAGAACTCGATATCGCGGAAGGCCGCCACTTCCGGCGGCTGCAAGGGCGCATGCGTCTCCATCCAGACCTCGCGATAGAGCGACGCCACCGCCGCATGGTCGGCTTCGCTCGCCGCGCGGATGGAGATGGAGGGTGCTCCGCCTGAACTTTCCGACATGCCACGATCGTCCGTCAGCGCGACGATAGACGATCCGGCGGCGAGGTCAACGCGCCGTCGAACGCTGCGGCGCCTTGATGGTGGCGAAGGTGATGCGCAGGCGCGTTCCGGTCGCCGCCGCCACGCGTTCCAGGGTGCGGGTGGAGGGCTTGGCGCGTCCGCTTTCCAGACGGGCGATCGCCGCCTGCGTCGTCTTCATGCGACGTGCCAGTTGCTGTTGCGTCAGGCCGGCCTGCTTCCGCGCCTCGATCATCGCGCCCGCCAGCGCGAACTCGTCCTCGAGCGCCGCGTACTCCCGGGCGTATTCGGGATCGCTTTTCAGCCACTTCCGATGCAGATCCGCCGCGCGAATTTCCTTCTTCCGGCTCATTCGACCTCCCCGGCCCGCCTGCGGGCCAACGCCATTGCCGAACGCGGCGTCTTCTGCGTCTTCTTGGCGAAGACATGCACGATCACCACCCGTTGCCCGGAGGCGGTGACGTAGATCGCGCGCGCAATTCCATCCCGCCCGATCATCCGCATTTCCCAGAGCCGGCCTTCCAGATGCTTCACATGCGGCGCGCGGACCTGCTCCAGGCCATAAGTCTCGAACAGCGAACGGATGCGCTGGAATCTCGCCCGGATATCGGCGGGCTGGCTGGTCAACTCGTCCGCGACGGCCTGCGACAGGAACGTGACGACCCAACTCATGTCTTATACCATAAATGCGATATATCAGAAATGCAATACCGGCACGAGCAGGCGGTGTCCGATGCCGCTCCCGCGCAGGCGCCGGCCAATATAGAGCTGGCCCAACAGATCGCCCGACCAATGGGCGAAGCCGGCGACGCCTGCGGCATCGTTCGCGACCAGCATGGTCCCGCCGCCTCGGCGAACAGCCGCGCGCGCAGTGGATTGATCACGCCGACCGCGAAGCCTGCGGCATGCAGCCCGCGATGCACCTGCCGATGGAACTTGCCGGTCGCTTCCAGGACGATCAGGGCGACTGGTAGGCCAGCCAGCCGGCGCCGCAGGCCGCGCAGTCCCTGCGGCGTGTTGGCGATCCGCCAGCGATCGCCAAGCGGATCGACATAGACGTCGAGCCAGTCTTTGCAGACGTCGATTCCGACGTACACTGCCTTCGTTGCGCTTCCAACGAGCAATACCTTGCCTTGCATGCGGGACTTGCTCCCTTTCATCTGTTCAGGCCAAGCGCAATGGATGAACGGACCAAACTCTCCCACGGCGCGCAGCCAAGGGCCGGACGGTCCCGCCCATCCGATCCTCGGGGGGCGGCCGCCCCCCGAGGATCAAACCGAATCATCCCCGATTCGGCGCAGATGCAAACATGCAAGGGGCGGGGTGAGGGCGGCGCGGTCCGAAATGCGTGGAGAATTTTGCGCGATGGTGGGCCCGGCAGGATTCGAACCTGCGACAACGCCGTTATGAGCGGCGGGTTCTAACCGCTGAACTACAGGCCCACGCCGGAACGGCTATAGCAAGAAACGGCGCCGCGCGGAAGGCGGCGCCGGCATGGCTTCAATTATCCAGGAAGCTGCGCAGCTTGCGCGAGCGGCTCGGATGCTTGAGCTTGCGCAAAGCCTTGGCCTCGATCTGGCGGATGCGCTCGCGCGTCACCGAGAATTGCTGGCCGACTTCCTCGAGCGTGTGGTCGGTGTTCATGCCGATGCCAAAACGCATGCGCAGCACGCGCTCCTCGCGCGGCGTCAGGCTGGCCAGCACGCGCGTCGTCGTCTCGCGCAGGTTCGACTGGATCGCCGCATCGAGCGGCAAGACCGCGTTCTTGTCCTCGATGAAGTCGCCGAGATGGCTGTCCTCCTCGTCGCCGATCGGCGTCTCGAGGCTGATCGGCTCCTTGGCGATCTTCAGCACCTTGCGCACCTTCTCGAGCGGCATGCCGAGTTTTTCCGCCAGCTCCTCCGGCGTCGGCTCGCGGCCGATCTCGTGCAGCATCTGTCGCGAGGTGCGCACCAGCTTGTTGATGGTCTCGATCATGTGCACCGGAATGCGGATCGTGCGCGCCTGGTCGGCGATCGAGCGGGTGATCGCCTGGCGGATCCACCAGGTGGCGTAGGTGGAGAACTTGTAGCCGCGCCGGTACTCGAACTTGTCCACCGCCTTCATCAGGCCGATATTGCCTTCCTGGATCAGGTCGAGGAACTGCAGGCCGCGGTTGGTGTATTTCTTGGCGATCGAGATGACGAGGCGGAGATTGGCCTCGACCATCTCCTTCTTGGCCCGGCTCGCCTCGCGCTCGCCCTCCTTCACCGTCTGGGCGATGCGGCGGAACTCGCCGATCGGCAGGCCCGCTTCCTTGGCAATGCCCGCGATCTGCGCGCGGATGTCCTTGACCTCCTTGACCTCCTTGGCGCCGAAATCTTTCCAGCCCCGCCCCTTCAGGCGCGAGACGCGGCGCATCCAGTTCGGGTCGAGTTCGTTCGTGTAATGCTGCTCGAGGAATTCCTCGCGCTTGACGCCGTGGCTCTCGGCCAGGCGCAAGAGCCGCCCCTCCATGCCCATCAGGCGGCGGTTGAGGGCGTAGATCTGCTCCACCATCTGCTCGATGCGCGCATTGTTGAGATGCACGTTGTCGAGCATCTCCACCAGCTCCTGCTTGAGCTTCTGGTAGCGCTTCTCGTCGCGCGCCGGGATCTCCTCGTGCTCGAGCGCCGCCTGGAGCCGCGTCTCGTGCATCTTGTCGAGCTTCTTGAACGCCTTGGCGATGTTGTCCAAGGTCTCGAGCACCTGCGGCTTGAGCGATGCCTCCATGGCGGCGAGCGAGAGATTGGCCTCGTCGCCCTCCTCCTCCACCTCGGCCGGCGCCTCTTCCTCCGCGCCTTCCGCCGGCGCGTCCTCGTCGTTGGCGGGCTGGGCGACGGCGACGCGCGCCTCGCCATTGCCTTCCGTGCGCGCCGCGCCAGCCGGCGTGCCGCCGTAGGTGGCGTCGAGATCGATCACGTCGCGCAGCAGCATGCGTCCGGCAACAAGGTCGTCACGCCATTGCATTATGGCATGCAAGGTCATCGGGCTTTCGCAGATGGCCCCGATCATCTTGTCGCGGCCGGCCTCGATGCGCTTGGCGATGGCGATCTCGCCCTCGCGCGAGAGCAGCTCGACCGAGCCCATCTCGCGCAGATACATGCGCACCGGATCGTCGGTGCGGTCGAGCTCGACTTCCGGCTGGGCGACGCCCTCGGCCTCGACCTCTTCCTTCGCCGCCTCGCCCGCCGCCTCTTCCGATTCCTCGTTGTCGACCACATTGATGCCCATTTCGGAGAGCATCGTCATGGTGTCCTCGATCTGCTCGGAGGAAAGCTTGTCGGGCGGCAGCACGGAATTCAGTTCGTCATAGGTGACATAGCCGCGCTCCTTGGCGCGGGCGAGCATCTTCTTGACGGCCTGGGTGGCGGAATCGAGCAGCGGGCTGTCGGGCAGCTCCTCGCGCGGCTCGGCATTCTCGGTCTGCACCTGGGGCTTCACTGCCATTGGGCTGTCACTCCCGTCCCTCATAAAACGCGGGCAGGGGCGGCCGTGGCCGCCCCCGCCCAGGATTGCTAGATGCCGGCCTCGCGCCCCGAGGCCCGCCCGAACCCGTCCAGTTCCGCCTCATCCCCGCCAGCGAGCGCGATCGCCTGCTGCAATGCCCTCAGCCGGTTCAGGGACTCTTCCGTCATTTCGTCGGCCAATCTCGCTTCCGCCAAACGCAAATCCGCCTCGAGCGTCACCAGAGAGTGGTGACGCGCCAGGATGTGTCGCCACGCCATCAGGGCATCCTCATCGGCGGCGTCGGGCCTCGCAAACCACGGCAGGGCCAAGGATTTTGGCCCGGACAGACGGGTCACGATGTCGGCTAAACCCAAAGCCGCTAAATGGGTCGCGAGACCTCCCGAGTCAAGGCCCGGATGGCGGGAGAGTTCATCTAGTATGGCCTGCCGGAGCCTGTCAAGTTCGCCCTGCTTGAGATCCAGACCGGCGAATTCCTCGCCTACCTGTTCAACCAGCCTGGGATGGTTGAGCAGGACCGTCACCAGCATCTGTTCGAACTTCCGGCGCGGATCGTCCTTGACGCGGGCCCGGGCGGCGGGGCTCAGGCCACGGACCGGCGGCGGCGCGGGCCCACCCGACCGGCGGGAGGGCGCACGCTGGGCCTGCGGCGCCGGACTGAAGGCCTGGGCCAGGCGGTCGCGGAACCAGCGCCGGTAGTAGCCGCGCAGGGTCTCGTCCTGGATCTGCCGGGCTGCCTCATCCAGCGCCTTTTCGAGCGCCGCCCGCTGCTCGGGCGTCCCCAGCGGCCGCTGCTCGGTCTCCTTGCGCCAGATCAGTTCGGCCAGCGGCAGCGCCCCGGCCAGCACCTCCTCCAGTGCCTTGCGGCCGCGCGCGCGCACCAGGCTGTCCGGATCCTCGCCCGCCGGCAGCAGGGCGAAGCGGAGCGACTGGCCGGGCCGCAGGATCGGCAGCGCCCGTTCCGCGGCGCGGACCGCGGCGCGCAGGCCGGCCTGGTCGCCATCGAGGCAAAGCACCGGCTCCGGCACCAGGCGCCAGAGTTCTTCCATCTGCTCCTCGGTCAGGGCGGTGCCGAGCGGCGCCACGGCATGCCGGATGCCCGCCTGCGCCATGGCGATCACGTCCATGTAGCCTTCCGCCACCACGATGGTGCCGGCACTCCGCCCGGCCTCGCGCGCCGGCGAGAGATTGTAGAGGACGCGCCCCTTGTGGAAGAGCGGCGTGTCCGGCGAGTTGAGGTATTTCGGCTTGGCATCGCCGAAGGCCCGGCCGCCGAAGGCGATGACCCGGCCGCGCCGGTCGGCGATCGGGAAGATGATGCGGTCGCGAAAGCGGTCGTAGCTCTCGCCACCGCCTTCGGGGCGGATCAGCATGCCGGATTCGACGAGGGCCGCTTCGGCGATCCTGCGCGCGAGCATGGCCTGCTTCAGGGCGGAGCGGCCGTCCGGCGCAAATCCGATGCGGAAATTGCAGATCGTCTCCTCGGTCAGGCCGCGCCCGGCCAGATATTCCCGCGCCCGGCGCCCGCCCGCGCCCCAGAGCTGCGCCTCGAACCAGGCGGCGCAGGCTTCCACCACCTGCTGCAGGCCGGCCGCATGCTCGATGCGCTCGCGCTGTGCCGGATCGGGTTCCGGCAGGGTGAGCCCCGCCTCGCCGGCAAGCCGCTCCACCGCCTCGGTGAAACTCAGGCCCTCGGCACGGCGCACGAACTCGATCGCATCGCCGTGGGCGCCGCAGCCGAAGCAGTGATAGAAACCCTTGTCGTCCGAAACGGTGAAGGAGGGCGTCTTCTCGTTGTGAAACGGGCAAAGGCCGGTATGTTCGCGGCCGCGCTTGATCAGGCGCACGCGCCGGCCAACCACGGCCACCACCGAAAGACGGCCGCGCAGTTCCTCGAGAAATCGCGGCGGAAACGCCACTTTCCCAGGTCCTCCCCGACGCCCCGGCCGCTAGCCCTGGAGCGCCCGCTTCACCATCTGGGCCGCCTTGGAGAAGTCCATCTGTCCGGCATATTGCTGCTTCAGTGCCGCGATGGTCCGGCCCATGTCCTTGATCCCCTTCGCGCCGACCTCGGCCACCACCTTCGTCACCGCCGCGCCGATTTCCTCGTCGCTGAGCTGGCGCGGCAGGAAGCTCTCGATCACCTCGATCTCCTCCTGCTCCTGCTGCGCCAGGTCCATGCGCGCGCCCTGTTCGTAGAGGGCAATCGATTCGCGGCGCTGGCGGACCATGGTCTGGAGCATGTTCATGATCTCCTCGTCGCTGATGCCCTCGCGGCTGTCGGCGGTGCGCGCGCCGATGTCGCGGTCCTTGAGCGCGGCGAGAATCAGACGAATCGTCGAGACCCTGCGGGCTTCCTTGGCCTTGAGGGCCGTCTTCAAACCGTCATTGAGGCGCTGGCGCAGCATGAACCCGAGACCCGTTCTTATTTTTGTCGGTCGCGCAGTCTAGCGCGGAAGGCGCTGGCCATCAACCAATCAATATTGACTAACTCATTGAATTTATTGAATATTTGAACATAGTCGCAAGCTTGACCTCGGCACGCCCTTTGCTTATCTTCCGGCCAGCTTTTTGTCCGGCCGCCGGTCCTGGCGGCAACAGGAGTCCCCAAAATGGCCGATGCCACATCCAAGACCGCCACGCGGCCCGCCATGGGCGCGACGGCGGTGCTGGTCCTTGCCGACGGCACCGTGTTTCGCGGCCAGGGTATCGGCGCCGTCGGCCGGGCGGTGGGCGAGGTCTGCTTCAACACCTCCATGACCGGCTATCAGGAGATCCTGACCGATCCCTCCTTCGCCGGGCAGATCGTCACTTTCACCTTCCCCCATATCGGCAATACCGGCGCCAACCCGGAAGATATCGAGACGATCAACATCGCCGCCCGCGGGCTGGTACTCGCCGCGCCGATCACCGAACCCTCCAACTGGCGCTCGAGCCAGCATCTGGATGCCTGGCTGAAGAGCCGCAACCTGGTCGGCATCGCCGGCGTCGATACCCGCCGGCTGACCAGGCGGATCCGCGATGGCGGCCCGCCGAACGGCGTGGTCGCCCATGCCCCCGACGGGCGTTTCGATCTCGATGCGCTGCGCGCCGAGGCGGCGGCCTGGCCGGGTCTCGAAGGCATGGATCTCGCCCTCGAAGTCTCGACACGGCAGAGTTATCGCTGGGAAGAGACGCGCTGGCAGCCGGGTCGGGGCTATGGCCGCCTCGAACGGGCCGCGCGGCATGTCGTCGCCATCGATTACGGCATCAAGCGCAATATCCTGCGCTGCCTCGCCTCCACCGGAACGGCGGTGAGCGTGCTGCCGGCCGATGCCACGGCCGAACAGGTGCTGGCACTCCGGCCCGACGGCATCTTCCTTTCGAACGGGCCGGGCGATCCGGCAGCCACCGGGCGCTATGCGGTCCCCGCCATCAGGACGCTGATCGAGAGCGGCGTGCCCCTGTTCGGCATCTGCCTCGGCCACCAGATGGTCGCCCTGGCGCTGGGCGGACGGACCGAGAAAATGGCGCGCGGCCATCGTGGCGCCAACCATCCGGTCAAGGACCTGGCCACCGGCAAGGTCGAGATCACCAGCCAGAACCATGGCTTCCAGGTGGTCCCCGAAAGCCTGCCCGCGCGGGCGGAAGTCACGCATGTCTCGCTGTTCGATGGCTCGAACGAGGGCCTGCGGCTGACCGACCGGCCGGTGTTTTCCGTGCAGTATCATCCCGAGGCCTCCCCCGGACCGCAGGACAGCCATTATCTCTTCGATCGTTTCGTGGCGATGATCGACGAACACCGTCGGCGCTGAGCCGGACCGGCGCTGGCGCGGCCGCCGCCGCACCGCCGCCGGAAGAACCGCCGCACTCACTGGGTGAAGAATGCCGAAGCGCAACGACATAAAGTCCATCCTCATCATCGGCGCCGGACCCATCGTCATCGGCCAGGCCTGCGAGTTCGACTATTCCGGGACCCAGGCCTGCCGCGCGCTCAAGGCCGAGGGCTACCGCATCATCCTGGTGAACTCCAATCCGGCGACCATCATGACCGATCCGGGCATGGCGGATGCCACCTATGTGGAGCCGATCACGCCGGAGATGGTGGAGAAGATCATCGCCCGCGAGCGTCCGGACGCGCTGCTGCCCACCATGGGCGGGCAGACCGCGCTCAACTGCGCCATGCGTCTGGCCGAGACCAGTGTGCTGGAGAGGCACGGCGTCGAACTGATCGGCGCCTCGCGCGAGGCGATCGCGAAGGCGGAGGACCGCGACCTGTTCCGCAAGGCGATGACCTCGATCGGCCTGGAGATGCCGCGCAGCGCCATCGCCCACACCATGACGGAGGCGCGCGAGGCCATGCTCACCATCGGCCTGCCCTGCGTCATCCGCCCCTCCTTCACCCTGGCCGGCACCGGCGGCGGCATCGCCTACAACCGGGAGGAATTCGAGGAGATCGTCGCGCGCGGCCTCGACGCATCGCCCACCACGGAAGTCCTGATCGAGGAATCGGTCCTCGGCTGGAAGGAATACGAGATGGAGGTGGTGCGCGACCGCAACGACAACTGCATCATCGTCTGCTCGATCGAGAATATCGATCCGATGGGCGTTCATACCGGCGACAGCGTCACCGTCGCCCCCGCGCTCACCCTCACCGACAAGGAATACCAGGTGATGCGCAACGCCTCGATCGCGGTGCTGCGCGAGATCGGCGTCGAGACCGGCGGCTCGAACGTGCAGTTCGCCATCGATCCGCGCGACGGGCGCATGGTGGTGATCGAGATGAACCCGCGCGTATCGCGCTCCTCCGCGCTCGCCTCGAAGGCGACCGGTTTTCCCATCGCCAAGGTAGCGGCGCGGCTGGCCGTCGGCTACACGCTGGACGAGCTGCTCAACGACATCACCGGCGTGACGCCGGCCTCCTTCGAGCCGACCATCGATTACGTGGTCACGAAGATGCCGCGCTTCACCTTCGAAAAGTTTCCCGGCGCCGAACCACTGCTCACCACGTCGATGAAGTCGGTCGGCGAGGCGATGTCGATCGGGCGGTCCTTTCAGGAAAGCCTACAGAAGGCGCTGCGGTCCATGGAGACCGGGCTTACCGGGCTCAATCCCGTGACCATCCCCGGCGTCACCGGCAGCGCCGGCGACAGGGAAGCGATCATTGCCCAGCTTGCCCGTCCGACCCCGGACCGCCTGCTGGTGATCGCAGAGGCATTGCGGCGCGGCCTGAGCACGGCGGAAATCCATGCCGCCTGCGCCTACGATCCCTGGTTCATCGAACAGATCGCCGAACTCGTCGCCATGGAGCGGCAAGTGCTGGAAGACGGGCTGCCCGGCGATGCCGCCGGCGTGCGGCGTCTCAAGCGCATGGGCTTCTCCGACCAGCGCCTCGCGGAACTGGCCGGCCGGCCCGTTTCCGAGGTAACCGCCCAGCGCCAGCGCCTCGGCGTCCATCCGGTCTACAAGCGCATCGACACCTGCGCCGGCGAGTTCGCCTCGCGCACGCCCTACATGTATTCGACCTACGACGGCGAGGCGGGCGATGCGGAATGCGAGGCCGAACCTTCCGACCGTCGCAAGGTGATGATCCTGGGTGGCGGGCCGAACCGCATCGGCCAGGGCATCGAGTTCGATTACTGCTGCGTCCATGCCGCCTATGCGCTCAAGGAGGCCGGCATCGAGACCATCATGGTGAACTGCAACCCCGAGACGGTATCCACCGATTACGACACCTCCGACCGGCTCTATTTCGAGCCGCTCACCGTCGAGGACGTGCTGGAGATCGTCCGGCTGGAGCAGAGCCGGGGCGAACTGCTCGGGCTGATCGTGCAGTTCGGCGGCCAGACGCCGCTCAAGCTCGCACGCGGGCTGGAGGCGGCGGCGGCGCCGATCCTCGGCACCTCGCCCGACATGATCGACCTGGCGGAAGACCGGGAGCGTTTCCAGCGTCTGCTGGCGCGCCTCGGCCTCCGGCAGCCTGAAAACGGCATCGCCCGTTCGCTGGAGGAGGCCCGGGCGGCGGTGGACCGGATCGGCTTCCCCGTCGTCATCCGCCCCTCCTACGTGCTGGGCGGGCGCGGCATGCAGATCGTGCACGACCAGGACGGGCTCGAACGCTACATGTTGGAAGCGGTGGTCGTCTCCGGCGACAGCCCGGTGCTGATCGACAGCTATCTGCAGGATGCGATCGAAGTCGATGTCGATTGTCTCGCCGACGAGGCCACCGCGTTCGTCGCCGGCATCATGGAGCACGTGGAGGAAGCGGGCATCCATTCCGGCGACAGTGCCTGCGCCCTGCCGCCGCACAGCCTCGCCCCCTCGGTGGTCCGCGAGATCCATCGCCAGACCGAGGCACTGGCGCGCGCCCTCGATGTGCGCGGCCTGATGAACGTGCAGTACGCCGTAAAGGGGGCGGATATTTTCATCCTCGAGGTCAATCCACGTGCCAGCCGCACCGTGCCCTTCGTCGCCAAGGCGATCGGCTATCCCCTGGCCAAGGTGGCGGCACGCGTCATGGCGGGCGAGAGCCTGGCCAGCTTTGGCCTGGTCCAGAAGCAGCTCAAGCACGTGGCGGTCAAAGAGTCGGTCTTTCCCTTCGCCCGTTTCCCCGGCGTCGACATCATTCTCGGGCCGGAAATGCGCTCGACCGGCGAAGTGATGGGGATCGATCGCGACTTCAACACCGCCTTCGCGAAATCGCAGATGGCGGGCGGCACCTTCCTGCCCTCCTCGGGCACGGTCTTCATCTCGGTGCGCGACCGCGACAAGCCGGCCATTGCCGAGGCAGCGCGCGAGCTGATCGCCATGGGCTTCGAGATCGTGGCCACGCGCGGCACGGCGCGGCTCCTGGCGGAGGCCGGGCTCGCCGTGGCCGAGGTCAACAAGGTCATGGAGGGACGGCCGCACATCGTCGACAAGATGAAGAATGGCGAGGTTCACCTGGTCTTCAATACAACCGAGGGCGCCCAGGCGATCCGGGACAGTTTTCAGCTTCGCCGCACCGCCCTGACCCAGCGAATCCCATATTATACGACGGTTGCCGGGGCAAAAGCGGCGGTCAAGGCCATCGCGGCCCTGCGCAGCGGATCACTTGAAGTCGCGCCGCTCCAGTCCTATTCTTAACATCAGTTTCCTTCATTGGTCGGGTCTGCGCGCGGGAGTTGCACGACTGCCGCAGCGGAGCCGGCCTTTGTCAGTCTTGAGACGAGTGAGACGATGGACAAGGTGCCCATGACCCTGCGCGGCTTCCAGCAGCTCGAAGCCGAACTCAAGCAGCTCAAGAGCGTCGAGCGGCCGGCGGTGATCCGCGCCATCTCGGAGGCGCGCGAACACGGCGACCTTTCGGAAAACGCCGAGTATCACGCCGCGAAGGAGCGCCAGGGCTTCATCGAGTCGCGCGTCCTCGAACTGGAGGACAAGCTGCGCCGCGCCGAGGTCATCGACGTGTCGCGGCTCGGCGGCTCGAAACAGATCAAGTTCGGCGCCACCGTCAAGCTCGTGGACGAGGACACGGACGAGAAGCTCACCTACCAGATCGTCGGTACCGACGAGGCGGACATCAAGTCCGGCCGCCTCTCGATCACCGCGCCGCTGGCACGCGCGCTCATCGGCAAGGCCGAGGGCGACACGGTCGAAGTGACGACGCCGGGCGGCTCCAAGTCATACGAAGTGATGAAGGTCGCCTACAAATGAGGTGAGGACCGGTATTGGCCGGCTACGGCGGGGGCGCTGCGACAGACTCTCGAGAATGCGGGCTTCAGCCGTGCCCAGGCGGAAGTCATGGCAAGCACCTCGGAAAGGTTCGTCGACATGACGGCGGCGACCAAGTCGGATCTTCATGACGTAAAGTCGGAACTGAAGGCCAGTATCGCCGCTCTGCGCTCCAAACTGAAAGCCGACATGGCCGCGTTCAAGACAGGGCTGGAAGCGCGCATCGAGCGCCAGACCCTGGTCATGACCGTCACCTTCCTGACGGGCCTGATCACGGTCGCGGGGCTGACGCTGGCTCTCGCGCGCCTGCTGTTCTGAACGATCGGCCTTTCACTCCTGCGGCGGCGGCGCCTCGATCGGCACGCCAGGTAGCTGCTTGGAGCTGCGGATCACCAGCGCCGTCTTGACATGCGCCACGTTCGGCGCGGCGGTGAGTTCGCGCGTCAGGAAGTGCTGGTAGCTGTCCCAATCGCGGGCGACGATCTTCAGCATGAAGTCCACCTCGCCGGCCAGCATGTGGCACTCGCGCACCATCGGCCAGCCCTGGATCAGCCGCTCGAAGGCAAGCAGGTCGCTTTCCGCCTGGCCATGCAGGCCGACCTGGGCATAGGCGCAGACGCCGAAACCGAGCGGCTCAGGATTGAGGTCGGCATGGTAGCCACGGATGAAGCCTGCTTCCTCCAGCGCGCGCACGCGCCGGAGGCAGGGCGGCGCGGAGATGCCCGCCCGCCTTGCGAGATCCACGTTGGTCATGCGGCCATCATCCTGCAGGTCCGCCAGGATCCTGCGATCGATCTCGTCCAGCTTGACCTTCTGCATGAACAATTCGCCTCGTTCGAGCGGCACGAAAGAAAATGTCGCGCGACTTTATTGCACTGGCCTCGCGGCCGCAACGACGGCAATGTCATTTCCTGTGGATAAGCCGGTCATCACCGCCTGGGTCGTCAGCGATGGCCGCCCGGGGCACGAGAACCAGTCCCTTGGTCTGGCGGAAGCGGTTGGTGCCGAACCGCGTCTCCTGCGCCTGGCAGATCCCGGGCTCCGCCGTTTACTGCCGCCTCGGCTCTGGCCCTGGCCTCTGCAATTGCTGATTGAAGCCCCGTTGTCGGGGCCGTGGCCCGATCTGGTCATCGGCTGCGGACGCCGCACCGGCGCTGTCGTGGCGGCGCTGCGCCGGCGTTCAGGGGGACGGTGCCGGGCCGTGCAGATTCTCCGCAGCGGCCTCCCGGCGCGCGCCTTTGACCTGACGATCCAACCGGCCCATGACCGTCCGGCGGATCCCGGCTGCCTGGTCATTGCCGCGGCCTTGCACCGGATCACGCCGGCACGGCTTGCTGATGCCGCGGCCGCCACGCCGGTGGCGCGCCCACCCGGCGCGGGCCCGGACGTGGCGCTGCTGATCGGGGCGCCAACCCCGGCCGATGCGGAACGCATCGCCGAGTTGGGCCTGCATCTGGCGCGCGACGAAAACGCGCGGCTGCTGATCGCCTGCTCGCGGCGCACCGGGGATGCCGCCCGGGCCATCCTGCGGGCGCGACTCGGCCACGCCCCGCACATCCTCGCCCTGACGGGCGAGACCGGTCCCTACCTTGCTTTCCTCGCGCATGCCGACCATCTGCTGGTAACCGGCGATTCGGTAAGCATGGCGGCCGAGGCGGTGGCGACGGGCAAACCCGTCTCGCTGCTCCCGCTCGCCGCGACCCGCCCGAAGATCTCGAGGTTCCATGCCGAGCTGGTGCGGCGCGGCGCCGCCAGGCTCCATGCCGGTCCGCTCGAACGCTTCGTGTCGGCGTCGCTCGATGACATGGCGCGGGCCGAAGCGGCGGTGCGGGCCCTGCTCGCGCGGGATTGAGCGGCAGTCCGGGCACCTTTCCTTGCAGGTGTCGAGCCATGTTTCTAAGATTGGCCTTCCGCCCAGGAGATCTGGTATGTCGAAGCATACGCACAGCAAAGTCTTGATCCTCGGCTCCGGTCCGGCCGGATGCACCGCGGCCATCTATGCAGCGCGCGCATCCCTGGCGCCGGTCATGGTGCATGGGCTTCAGCCGGGCGGGCAACTCACCATCACCACCGATGTGGAGAATTACCCGGGTTTCGCAGAGGTCATCCAGGGCCCCTGGCTGATGGAACAGATGGAGGCCCAGGCGCGCCACGTCGGCACGACGATCGTGAACGACGTGATCGTCTCGGTCGATCTTTCGCGCCGCCCGTTCACCGCAAAAGGCGACTCCGGCGATACCTATTCCGGCGAGACGCTGATCGTGGCAACCGGTGCGCAAGCACGCTGGCTCGGCCTGCCTTCGGAACAGAGGTTCCAGGGTTTCGGGGTCTCGGCCTGCGCCACTTGCGATGGCTTCTTCTATCGCGGCAAGGAGGTGCTGGTGGTCGGCGGCGGAAACACCGCGGTCGAGGAGGCGCTCTATCTCACCAACCATGCGAGCAAGGTGACGCTGGTGCACCGGCGCGACAGCCTGCGCGCCGAGAAAATCCTCCAGCAGCGCCTGTTCACCCATCCGAAGATCTCGGTGATCTGGAACCATGTGGTGGACGAGATCCTGGGCGGCGAGGATCCGCCCGGCGTCACCCATGTGCGCCTGCGCGAGAGCCAGAGCGGGGCGACACGCGTGCTGGCCGTGCATGGCGTCTTCATCGCCATCGGCCATACGCCCAACACCGCGTTGTTCCGGGGCCAGCTCGACATGGACCAGGAAGGCTACCTCCTGACCCGGCCGGGAACGACGCTGACCAACATTCCTGGCGTCTTCGCCTGTGGCGACGTGCAGGACAAGGTCTATCGCCAGGCGGTGACGGCGGCGGGCACCGGCTGCATGGCGGCGCTCGACGCGGAGAAGTTCATCGCCCATCACGGCGTGGCGCGGGAAGCGGCGGAATAGGCGGAAATCAGGCTGTTGGACGGGGGCACGTCAAAGTCGTGATGGATTGGGACAAGCTGCGCATCTTTCACGCGGTGGCGGAGGCTGGCAGCTTCACGCATGCCGGGGAGACGCTCAACCTCAGTCAGTCGGCGGTGAGCCGGCAGATCAGCGCGCTCGAGGACAGCCTCAAGACGCCGCTCTTCCACCGCCATGCGCGCGGCCTGGTGCTGACCGAGCAGGGTGAGGTCCTCTATCGCACCGCGCACGACATCTTCGCCAAGCTCGCCATGACCGAAGCGGTGCTGACCGATGCCAAGGACCGGCCGCGCGGCGAGCTCAAGGTGACGGCGACGGTGAGCTTCGGCTCGAACTGGATCGCGCCGCGCATCCGGGAATTCGCCGATCTCTATCCGGACGTGGTGGTCACGCTGCTGCTGGACGACCATGAGCTGGACCTCTCCATGCGCGAGGCGGACGTCGCCATCCGCATGCGCAAGCCGACCCAGCCCGACCTGATCCAGCGCAAGCTGATCTCGCTGCACTATCACATCTACGCCTCGCCGGAGTATCTGAAGCGCTTCGGCATGCCGAAGAACCTCGACGATCTGGAGCAGCATCGCCTCATCACCTACGGCGACGGGGCGCCCTCGCCCATCGCCGATGTCAACTGGCTGATGACCGCCGGCATGCCGGCTGGCCGACGTAGGCATACCGTCCTAACAGTCAACAATACACTTGCCATCCTGCGGGCCGTCGAGAGTGGCCTTGGCATCGCCGCCATACCCGATTACCTGGCTGATGGAAACGCGCGACTGGTGCCGATCCTCACCGAGCTGAAACCGCCGGCTTTCGATGCCTATTTCGTTTACCCGGAAGAGTTGCGTCATTCAAAACGGATCGCCGTGTTCAGGGATTTTCTGCTCCGGAAAGTGTCGGATTGGCGATTCTGACAATTTAGGAGTCATGCAGACGATGCATGACCGACTTGCCCAGATTGTCCTTCATCGAATTGCCACACCGACCTATATAACTTCTTGTAACGATGCTGCATCGCACCATCGTTCACGGCATTCAAAGTTTCGGGCCCGCGAGGGTCCGGAAGCAGGGCTTTCCGCCCCTCCCATTTGCGGAAGGCCCGTTTACGTCTCCCAGACGTGAAGCCTCCCTGTTAGACTTAGCCCCGGGCAACCCCCGGGGCTTTTTTTTGGCGCCGGTGCTGGGCAAGGTTCAGCGACCCGCGCCGGTCTCCCCTGCCACCGGCGCAGTTTCTCCAACCCTCTCCGCCGGCAGGCGGATGAACACCGTGGTTCCGACTCCGCGCTGGGAGCGGATTTCGAGCCGGCCGCCATGCAGTTCGGTCAGCCGCTTGACCAGGGGCAGGCCGAGGCCCGCCCCTTCCTCGGAGGCCTTGACCGTGTGCCCAACCTGACGAAACGGCTCGAGCGCGCGCGGAATATCCTCGAGCGCCATGCCGACACCGTTATCCTCAACCGCGATCACCACCTCGCCGCTCTCCGCCTCGATACCGGCACGCAGCGCGATGCGCGAACGCGGCGCCGAGAATTTGATGGCATTGACGATGAGGTTGAGCAGGATTTGCTTGATGGCCCGCAGATCGGCCCGCAGCCGCAGATCCGGCGGGTCGATCTGGTAGCCGATATCGTGCCGCGCCTGGTCGGCACGTCCCCGCACGAGGCGCAGCACGGCGAAGAACGCCGATTCGAGATCGAACACCTCGTCCACAAGACGCATGGTCCCCGCCTCGATTTTCGACAGATCGAGAATGTCGTTGATGATGGCGAGCAGATGCTTGCCGCTTTCGTGGATGTCGGCGAGATATTCGAGATACTTGGGCGCCAGCGGCCCGAAGACCTGCATGCGCATCAACTCCGACATGCCGTTGATGGCATTGAGCGGCGTGCGCAACTCGTGGCTCATGTTGGCGAGGAAGTCCGACTTGGCGCGGCTGGCGGCCTCGGCCGCCGACTTCGCCTGGGCGATCTGGCGCAGCGCGAGCTGCATCGGCGTGATATCGAGATACATGATGACGGCACCGGCCAGGCGGTCGGTGACGACCGGCGCCAGCATGCAGCGCAGCCAGCGCGGATCGTCACCGGTGCCGATGCGGAACTCGTGATCGAAGGACTCGCCGAGCCCTTCCAGCACGTCCGCCAGTCCGGCAGCGATCACCCGCGCATCCGGATCACCCTCCAGGGCGACCTGCCGGCAATGCGCGAGATAGTCCGCGCCGCGTCCAAGCGCGGCACCGAGGAGACGGCCATCCTCGCCGGACGCGCTCCAGCGAAAGTTGCAGGAAACGATGCGCCCCTCGGCATCCAGCAGCGCCACGCTCGCCGGCAGCGAATCGAGGGTGGCCGCCTGTTGCTCGGAAAGCAGCCGGATGCGCCGCTCGCGGTCGCGCAGGGCTTCCTCCGCGCCGGCGCGCGCGGTCACGTCGTTGATCACGACGAGGCGGCACTTTCGGCCGTTCATGTCGATCGGATGCGAGGTGATCTCGACCGTGATCAGTTCGCCATTCGCCTTCACGTGCCGCCAGTAGCCGGACCGGCTGACCGCGCGGCCCTCGATCTGCCGGACCATCTCGCGCACGTCCGACACATCCTCCGCCGGCCGGATGTCGGCGATGGTGCTCTCCAGGAACTCCGCGCGGCTGTAACCGTAATGCGCCACCGCCGCCGCGTTGACCTCGACGAAGCGCAGCGTTTCCAGGTCATAGACCCACATCGGCAGCGGGTTGCTCTCGAACATCAGCCGGAACGAGGCTTCGCTGCGCCGGATCCGCTCCTCCGCCTGGTGTTGCGCGGTGACGTCGCGCTGCACGCTCACCACATGGCTGATCCAGTCGCCATGGGCACGCACCGGCACCAGATCGAGTTCGACGATGAAGGTCGACCCGTCCTTGCGATAGCGCGTAATCCGCCCCTGGCCGGGGCGGCCGGCACGAAGCAGCCTGCCGAGCCTCTCCACCTCGCCGCTCTCGGTCGCCGGACCGTGCAGCATGCGGGGCGAGCGCCCGATCACCTCCTCGCTCCGGTAGCCGGTCAGCCGCTCGAAGGCCGGATTGACATAGATGATATGCGCCCCGTCGGGCCGGCCGAAATCGCCATCGGTGATGACGACGATCTCGTTGGTATTCTCGATCACCGAGCGCAACAGCGCCAGTTCGCGCTCCGCGCGCTTGCGCACCAGGACCGGCCGCACTGCCGGCAGCGCCGATTCGATGAAGTCGGCGATCTCCTCGATATCGGACCTTGGCTCCGAAAACTGGAAAGTCAGCACGAAAGAGCCGTCCTCGTAGGCCATGGGCAGGCTGACATGGGCGATCAGTCCGTGATCGAGCGCCAACTCCGCCAGCCTGTACCTGGCCAGATCCACCGCGCGGTAATCGGCCGCAACGACGCGCCGGCCGGCGAGCACCGCCTCCTGCATGAGCGAGGGAACCCGAAAAGGGTCCTGTTCACGCAGCGCCGAAATATAGGCTGCGCCAGGGCCGGCATGGTCGTCCCGCCACCAGGCACCATCGAAGCTCATGCGGCCGATCTGGCGATTGAGCGACCAGGCCTGCGCCAGCGTCGCGCCGCATTCCTCGGCAATGAGCCGGAGCGCATGGCGCACGGTTTCGGCGAAGCTTTCTGCTTCGTGATCGGCCTTGGAAAGGCGGTTGCGCAACTCGAGCAGGCGCCGCCGTTCCTCGTTGACGCGCAGCGCCAGACGGAGTTCGAGCTGGTCGACGACGAGGCCCGCCAGCCGCTCGAGCAGGCGCCGCTCTTCCTCCTCCAGCGGCGGCCTCGGCCTCGTGTCGATGAGGCATAGCGTGCCGATCGGCGGCGCGCCCGGTACGCGCAGCGGCGCGCCGGCATAGAAGCGGATGCCGGGCTGCCCGGTGACGAGCGGATTGGCGGCGAAGCGCGGGTCGGACGTTGCATCGGCGACGACCATCGTCTGCTCACCCGCGATGGCAAGAGCGCAGAACGAGACCGCGCGCGGCGTCTCCGTCAAGTCGAGGCCGAAGCGCGACTTGAACCATTGCCGGCCCTCGTCGACCAGCGAGACGAGGGCGACCGGCGCGCCGAAGATGCCGGCTGCAAGAGAGGTGATCGCGTCGAAGGCCTCCTCGGGCGCCGTATCGAGGATGCGATAGGCCCTGAGCTTTTTCAGCCGCTGCCGTTCGCGCTCGCCGGAATGCTGCATGCCTGGGCGCCCTCGGGGAAAGAGCTATCCCCCTCGCCGGTTCCAGCCAGCAGGTTAGCGGGGGGATCGCGACGCTAGCAAGGCAGGGTTAACGGGAGATTGGTGCCGGCTCTCGTCAGGCCGCGAACCCCAGCAGGCGCGGCAGCTCGCGCATGTCGTCGAACAGGATGGCGCCGGCCGCCATCAGGCCCGCGCGGTTCGCATGCGGCGCGGCGGCGTAGGCGAATACCTTCATGCCCGCCGCGCGCGCACCCTGCACGCCCGGCACCGCATCCTCCACGACCACGGCCCGCGCCGGTGCCACCCCCATGCGGGCGGCGGCATGAAGGAAGAGGTCGGGATGTGGCTTGCCGCGCGCCACTTCAAGGGCCGAAAACAGGCGGCCATCGAAGAGGGGCAGCAGGCCGCTCCGCCCGAGGGTGATCCGCATCTTCTCCGGCTCGCCCGAGGAGGCGACGCAGATCGGAACATCGATTGCGGCGATCGCCTCGCCCACGCCGGGCACGGCTTCCACCGCATCCGCCAGCGCGGCAAAGGTGCGCGCCTGAAGCCGCGCCTCGAAGCCGGCCGGCACCGGCCTGCCGAAACGCCGCTCGATGAGCTTCCAGCAGGAGGCAAGCGAGAGGCCATTGAGTTCGCGATGCGACTGCTCGAGCGAGATCGGGAAGCCCGCCTCGTTCAGCATCTCCACCAGGATGCGGTTGGCGATCGGCTCGGAATCGACAAGCACGCCATCGCAATCGAAGATGACGAGGTCCGGCCGCGGGCCGGA
>JAHCJQ010000004.1 GCA_026126215.1 Alphaproteobacteria bacterium | reverse complement strand
ACGCCGATGACCGAGATCATCCTCCGGCACGGCGGCACGATCGACAAATACATCGGCGACTGCATCATGGCGTTCTGGAACGCGCCGCTCAGCAATCCGGCCCATGCCCGCCTCGCCTGCGACGCCGCACTTGCCATGATCGCCGCCATTCGGCCCCTGAACGAGAATCTGGCGGAGCGTGCCCGGGAGGAAGGTTCCGCCTTCCTGCCGCTTGCCATCGGCATCGGCGTCAATACCGGCCCCTGCGTGGTGGGCAACATGGGTTCGGAACAGCGCTTCGACTATTCCGTCCTCGGCGATGCGGTCAACCTCGCCTCCCGCCTCGAAGGTCAGTCGAAGCCATACGGCGTCGGCATCATCATCGGTCCCGACACGGCGGCCGCAGTCCCGGAGCACGCCCTTCTGGAGCTGGACCTGCTGGCGGTCAAGGGCAAGCGCGAGGCGGTCCGCATCTTCGCGCTTCTGGGCGGCCCCGACATGGCCCGGGAGAAAGGCTTCCGCGAGCTTCGCGAAACGCAGACACGGCTGCTCCGCGCATATCGCCGCCGGAACTGGGCCACGGCGCGGTCGGAACTCGGCCATGCCCGCGCGCTCGCGCCCGACCTCGCCGTGCTGTTCGATCTCTACCAAGAGCGCCTGGACGAATACGAGCGCGCGCCACCACCGCCCGACTGGGACGGCGTGCATGTGGCGACCAGCAAGTAGAAAGGATCGGTTCGCGCCGGCTGCCCGAAAGCCGCCGGATAAACAATCCGATGCGGAAGAGGGCATATTGAGGCACGATCGCCCCCGGGAGGATGAAGGATGACCGAAACCGGAAACCTGCGCATCGATGCGGAGCGGCTCTGGAACAGCCTGATGGAAATGGCGCGCATCGGCGCGACGGCGCGCGGCGGTTCGGCGCGCCTCGCCCTCAGCGATCTGGACCGCGAGGGGCGCGATCTCTTCGTGCGCTGGTGCCAGGAAGCTGGATGCACGGTCGAGATCGACCGCATGGGCAACATTTTCGCCCGCCGCCCCGGCCGCAGGCCCGATCTTCCGGCCGTGGCGACCGGCAGCCATCTCGACACCCAGCCGACGGGGGGCAAGTTCGACGGGGTCTATGGCGTGCTTGCCGGGCTGGAAGTGATCCGGACCCTGAACGACGCGGATTTCGCGACCGAGGCGCCGATCGAGGTCACGGTCTGGACCAACGAAGAGGGCGCCCGCTTCGCCCCGGCGATGGTCGCGTCCGGGGTCTTTGCCGGTGTCTTCACCGAGGCTTATGGCCATTCGCGCGCGGACCTGGATGGAAAGACCATCGGCGAGGAGCTGAAGCGCATTGGCTATCTCGGCGAGCTGCCGGTCGGCGGCAGGCCGTTCAAGGCATTCTTCGAAGCGCATATCGAACAGGGTCCGGTTCTCGAGGCAGAGGGAAGGACTATCGGTGTCGTTCTGGGAATCCAGGCCATGCGCTGGTTCGAAGTTACCCTGACCGGACAGGAGAGCCATGCCGGCACCACGCCCATGGCGCGGCGCCGGGATGCCATGCTGGGCTGCGGCCGGATGATGGAGCGAATCAACCGGATCGCCCTCGATCATCCACCCGGGGTCTCTACTGTCGGCCTGGTGAAGGTCAGCCCCAATTCGCGCAACACGATTCCCGGAACGGTCTTATTTTCCGTCGATCTGCGCCATCCTTCCGACGAGGACCTGCTGAAGATGAAGGCGGCGCTGGAACGGGCACTCGACGAGACCTGCCAGGCGAGCGGCCTCACATACGAATGCATCGAGGTCTGGCATTCGCCGGCCGTGCGCTATCACGAGGACTGCATCGCCGCCGTGCGCGCGGCGGCGAGCGCCGCCGGATATCGACACATGGACATCGTCTCGGGCGCCGGACACGATGCCGGCTATATCAACCGTGTCGCCCCCGCCGGCATGATCTTCGTGCCTTGCGCCGACGGCATCAGCCACAACGAAGTGGAATCGGCGACCCGGGAGGACCTGGCCGCGGGCTGCAACGTGCTGCTGCACGCGATGCTCGCCCGCGCCACCTGAACGGCGCGGCGGGCTCCGCAGACTGCTACGATTATTTTCCCTGCCACCGGAAAAGAGTCGAATACTTTTCATGGCATCCGAAAACAACTTCAGGTTAGTATTGACTCGCTCGTTCTCCGAGTAGACGGACAGTAATCGGAGTCCGGATGGGTTTTATCGTCCTTGCGCTGGCGATCGGTTTTGCCATGGGTGCGGGTATGTTCTGGTGGCGAGGCCGGGAACGGGCGCAACAGGTTCGCACGACCGCCGCGCCCGGCACCCACACCCAGGACCTCGCGGCTGACCGGTTGCGCGACTTCTCCAACGCCGCCTTCGACTGGTGGTGGGAGATGGATCGCGACCTGCGCTTCACCTATCTCTCCGACAGGTTCGAGGAGGTTTTCGGGATCCCGCCCGCTTCCGTCATCGGGCGCCAGCGAACCGATCTCAACCGTGCCGATTACGAGGATCCGAAATGGACCGCGCATCTTGCCGACCTTGAGGCCCGGCGGCCTTTCCGCAACTTCCAGACCACCTTCGTCGATGCCGATGGAAAGACCCGACATGTCGCCATCAGCGGGACGCCATTCCGCGATCCGGATGGGCAGTTTGCCGGCTATCGCGGCGTGGGCTTCGACCAGACCGAAACCCGCGAGCAGCAGGCGGCGCTCGCCGAAAAGGCCACCGTCCTCGAAGCCGTCTTCCGCCATGTCGATCAGGGCGTAGCGCTCCTGGACGCCGACCTCAGAGTATTGGCCTGCAACGACCGGCTGCTCGAACTGCTCGACCTGCCCAAGGAGCGTTTCGGGCCGGGATCGCATTTCGATGTCATCGTCCGTCAACTCGCCAGCCAGGGAGAGTATGGGCAAGATGAAAAGGAGCGCGAGGCGATGGTGGCCGAGCGCCTGCGCCTGGCCCGCGAACGGGTGGAACTCTCGCACGAACGGACCCGCCCGAATGGCGTGGTGCTGCAGATCCGCGGCCGGCCGCTGCCCGAAGGCCGGATGATCGTGACCTATACCGACATCACCGAGACCAAGCGACGCGATGCGGCCCTGCACCAGGCACAGAAGATGGAGGCGATGGGGCAGCTGACCGGCGGCATCGCCCATGACTTCAACAACCTGCTCACCGTCATCATCGGCGGCGTCGCCGACCTGCAGGCACTGCTACCAGAGAACGGCCCCGCCCGCCGCCTCGCCGGCATGATCGAACATGCGGCCAACAGGGGCTCGGAGCTGACCGGGCGCCTGCTTGCCTTCTCGCGCCAGCAGGAACTCAATCCACGCGATTTCGATCTCAACCAGATGGTGATGCAGATGTCCGGCATGATCCGCCGCGTCATCGGCAGCGCCATCACCGTGCAGACCGACTTGAGCGACGACCCTGCCATCGTCCATGCCGATCCGGCGCAGTGCGAAACGGCGCTGCTCAACCTCGTGATCAATGCGCGGGATGCGATGCCGCAAGGCGGGCTTCTCACCATTGCGACAAGGCGCGAGCAGGATCATGGCGTGCTTATAGTCCGCGACACGGGCCATGGCATGACCAGGGAAGTGCTCACCCGGCTGGTCGAGCCATTCTTCACGACGAAGCAGCAGTCAGGCGGCACCGGCCTCGGCCTGTCGATGGTCTATGGCTATGCGCGCCAGTCGGGAGGCGACCTTCGCGTCGCTTCGGAGCCGGGCGCCGGGGCGGAGGTCAGCATCCTGCTTCCATTGCAGGGACGCGCGGGCTCCGCATTGGCGCTTGCCGGCAGGTAGCCAGCGCCCCGGCAAGTCGCTGATTGGCATGGCAGGCGAATCTTTCCATAGTCTTGTACGCATTTCCTCATAGGCATCCGGCACGATGGAACACCTGCTCTCGCTTGCCGCTTCGCCCGGCGCCTGGGTGGCGCTGGCGACGCTCGTGGTCATGGAGGTCGTGCTCGGCATCGACAACCTGATCTTCATTTCGATCCTGACCAACAAGTTGCCAGAGCATCAGCGCGCCGGCGCGCGGCGCATCGGCATCGGGCTGGCGCTGGGCCTGCGTCTTGCCCTGCTTGGCACGGTGGCCTTCATCGTCCAGCTCACCACACCGCTCTTCACACTTTTCGGCGAAGGCTTTTCCTGGCGGGACCTGATCCTGATCGCGGGCGGACTGTTCCTGGTCTGGAAGGCAACCAAGGAGATCCATCACAACGTCGATCCGGACCCTGGCCCCGACATGTTCGACGGCCGGCGCGCCGGCGTCGGCTATGCGGCGATCATCGGCCAGATCCTGCTACTCGACCTGGTTTTCTCCATCGACAGCATCATCACGGCGGTCGGCATGACGAACGAGATCGCCATCATGGTCATCGCCGTGATTGCGGCCGTGACCGTCATGCTGCTGGCCGCCGAACCGCTGGCGCGGTTCATCAATGAAAATCCGACCATCGTCATGCTGGCGCTTGGCTTCCTGCTGCTGATCGGCACCACGCTGATCGCCGAGGGCTTCGGCGCCGAGGTGCCGAAGGGCTACATCTACGCCGCCATGGCTTTCTCGGCCCTGGTGGAATCCCTGAACATGCTGGCGCGGCGCGCCCGCCGTCGGCGTCAGGGCGCCGGCGGTTAGATCTATGGCGCGCCAAGTTCCTGGCGCACGAGATTGACCCACCAGGCAACGCCCGTAACGATGATCTCGTCGTTGAAGTCGTAGTGTGGCGTGTGGACGTAGTGACAGCCGCCCTCGCTATCGACGCCGTTGCCGATGAAGATATAGGCGCCTGGCTTGCGCTCGAGCATAAAGGCGAAATCCTCCGCCCCGGTCAGCGGCGCCGTATCGGCATCGACCCTGTCCCGCCCGACAGTCTGCTCGGCCGCGCGGATGGCGAGCGCGGTCTGTTCCGGTGCATTGATCAGTGGGGGATAGCGCCGCTGATATTCATACGCGGCCGTGCAGCCATGTGCCGCCGCCAGGCTGCGCCCGAGTTCGCCAAGCCGCCGCTCGATCACGTCGCGCACCGCCGGACTGTAGCTGCGCGCGGTGCCGCTGACCGTGACCTGGGCGGGAATCACGTTGGGCGAGCCGGCGCTGCCCGCCTGGATATGACCGACACTGACCACGGCGGCATCGCTCGCGGCGACGTTCCGCCCGGCGATCGTCTGGGTCGCGGTGATGAAGGCGGCGGCCGGCATGGTCGGATCGGTGCCACGATGGGGCATGGCGCCATGGCCGCCGGTGCCGCGAAAGATCATCGACCAGCTATCGCTTGCCGCCAGCAAGGGGCCGGGCCGGATCGCGAACTGCCCGGCCGGCAGTCCCGGCATGTTGTGCATGCCATAGACCGCGTCGCAGGGAAACAGATCGAAGAGCCCCTCTTCCATCATCACCCGCGCCCCGCCTTGCCCCTCCTCCGCCGGCTGGAAGATGAAGTAAAGGGTGCCGGCGAAGTCCGGGTCGGCGGCAAGCTGGCGCGCGGCGCCGAGGAGCATCGTTGTATGCCCGTCATGGCCGCAGGCATGCATCTTCCCGTCATATGCCGAACGGTGGGCGAACTCGTTCAGTTCCTGCAGGTTCAGCGCGTCCATGTCCGCCCGCAGGCCGATGGCTCGCTGTCCCGGGCGGCGGCCCTTGAGGGTGCCGACGACGCCCGTCCTGGCCAGTCCGCGATGAACGTCGAGCCCCCATTCACGCAGCTTCGCCGCCACGATGTCGGAGGTGCGCTGCTCCTCGAAGGCGGTTTCGGGATGGCGGTGGATGTCCTGCCGAATGGCGATCAGTTCGTCGCGGTCCTTCATCGGCATCTCGCCGGGCATCCTGGCCATGAGTGTCTCCTCGAAAAGAGCCCGCAAGATTAGGCGGAGCTTGCGGCGACTGGCAAGGCGCGGCAACCTTGCGGCGGGGAGCGCGGATCGTGGAGCGGGGCGGATCATGCGGGATGAGGACGGCGCGGCCATCGTCGAGGCCATCCTGGATGCTCGGCGGAGCGGCCGGCAGATCGCGCCGCCGAGCCGCCGCCATCCCGATCTTTCGCTTGCCGATGCCTATCGGCTCACGCTTGCGATCCGCCGCGCCCGTGAGGCGGGAGGCGAACGGGTGGTCGGCCGCAAGATCGGCTTCACCAACCGCACCATATGGCAGGAATATGGCGTGCACGGCCCCGTCTGGGGCTATGTCTACGACCGCACTCTGCACGAACTCGCCGCCCTGAACGGCACCTTCCCTCTCGCCGGCCTGATCGAGCCACGCATCGAGCCCGAGATCGCCTTTCACTTCGCCCGTGCCCCGGAACCGGACATTGACGCGCAGACGCTGCTGGACTGTATCGACTGGTATGCGCATGGTTTCGAGATCGTGCAGTCGCTTTTTCCGGACTGGAAATTCGCCGCGCCCGACACGGTGGCCGCCTTCGGCCTGCATGGCGCACTGCTACTCGGCGGCCGGATCCGTCCCGCCGCGGCCCACAGGCACGAACTGGCGCGGCAGTTCGAGGGTTTCGAGATCGATCTCAGCCGCAATGGCGAGCAGGTCGATCATGGTCGTGCCGCGAACGTGCTGGATGGCCCGCTCCATGCCTTGGGCGCACTGCTGCGCCTCCTCCGGTCGGACCCGCACAATCCGCCGCTGGCGGCCGGCGAGATCGTGACCACGGGAACCCTGACACGGGCCTTTCCGGTGCGCCCCGGCGAGACCTGGTCGACCCGGCTGCACGACATCGAGGTCGAAGGCATCTCGGTCCGCTTCCGCTGAAATCGCGCACGACAACGTGATCCTTCCGCGCTTGGCGGAACAGCCAGGCGCCGTCATCCTGTCGCCGGGGCTGCAGCCTTCTTCGCCCGGAGGCGGAACTGAAACGCAGAAGCCCCGCGCCATGGTTGGCGGCCCTGCTCGCCTGTGCGCTACTGGCGGGATGCGCTACCCGCATCGACACGAGCCAGCGAAACACCGACCCACCCCAAATACGATTAGGCAGCTATTCGCGCGTCCTGACGGCGCCACTCGTCCTCCATCCTAAGGTGGAAGTGGAGCGCGAGAGTGAAGCGGTCCAGCGGATCGAGAAGGGCCTGGCCAAGTGCCTCTCCGACACCCTCGGCGCCATGCCGCTCGGAGGCACGGCCCCGGCTTCTCCGGCGCTGCTGGTCACGCCGGAGATCGTCGAGATGAAGAAGGTCTCGGTCGGCATGAGGCTCCTTGCCGGCCCGTTCGCCGGCAGCTCGGCCATCCTCCTCCGCCTGACCTTCCGCGACACCGGGCGGGATGAGGTCATCGCCAGTCCGGTCTTCTTTGCCCGCGGCAACGCCATCGGCGGCAGCTACTCCGCCGGAGCAACGGACAACCGCATGCTGACACGGATCGTCACGCTCGCCTGCCGCTACATGCAGCAGCATCGCTGAGGGCACTGGCCCGCCCCGGCTCGGCGCGCGCGCGCAAGGCCTGCAGCAGGTTCCAGGCCAGCAGTTCGCCAAGCCGCCGCTCGCCGACCGGCTGGCGGAGAGTGCGCTGGATGATGTCGAGATCGGGTGCGCCATTGCCCTCCACCAGCACCGGCCCGGCCGCCGTGATGGCGATGTCCCAGCCGACGATTGCCCGATGGCCGAAGACACGATGCGCCCGTCGCGCCAGCGCCAGCGTTTCCGGCCAGCAGGGCAGCAGCCGCCCCGCGATCTGTGCACGGGAATCGGGATGTTCCCGCACCCAGCCGATGCCCGGACGGAAGCCGAGATCGGTCGCCTCACCAAGCCGGCCGCTGCCGAGATCGACCGCCGCGGCGATGCCGCCGGCATGGAAATTGTCGACCACGCGATTGCGCCCGCGCGCCATCCGGAAGGCGGCGCCGACCGCCTCGAAATCGCCAACCTCGGTGCGGCAGGTAACGAGGCGCACCGTGGCCAGCGCGCCGTTGCTCAGTGCGGCAATGTCGGGGTGATTGACCAGGCGTTCCTGCACCAGCAGCGCTCCGCTCCGCGACCGGCAGAGCCAGCGCGCGAGCAGCTGGTCCAGATCGGCCACCGCGCCGTCGGGATCGCATGCCTGACCCTCCCCCAGAAGATCCCACCGCTCGGCCCCGCGTCCGCCCTTCCCGCGCACCGGCTTGACGAAGATGCCGCCGACGCGCGGCGCGAGCGCGTCCACGCCGCCACGCAGGATGCGACCATCGCCGCAGGCCAGCAGCAGACGGGCCACCGGGAGCCCCGCCGCCTCGCAGCGATCCTGGAAGATGAGCTTGTCGGACAGGTCGCGGGCACGTGCCGGACGGAGCAGGCGGTAGGTCGCGGCCTTGAGCACGCGCCGCGTCAGATACGCCCCGGCTCGGCCCTGGCGCTCGGCGCCATGCAACTCGAAGGCATAATACCAGGGCGCCGCAACGCCGTGCCGGCGCGCCAGGCGACCCTGCTCGCGCAATTGCGTCAGGCAGCTCTTGCCCGTCAGCGCACGCACATGCCGCCCATTGCGCCAGGTCGCCAGCGCCGCCCAGCCGAAACACAGCCCCGGCCAGCAGGCGGAGAGCGACCAGAGATGCCCGCGATCAAGTTTTTCGCCGGCCAGCAGCCGCTCGGCCAGGTAATAGCGGTGTGCCGCGTGGATCCGCTCGACCGGTCCCGCTGCCGCCTCGGCCCGGCGCAGGAACGCCCGGCGCGGATCCAGCACCGTAAAGACGATCAGCCAGAGCAGGCCGACCAGGTAGGTCTCGATGAACAGGAACTCCGATGCGGCGGTCACCACCAGCATCTTCTCGAGCCCGATGCCGAACAGAGTCGCAAGCTCGACTTCGTACAGGTCGATCAGGTTCGAACAGCTCTGGAAGAGGAAGCCTGCAACCAGAAGCAGGCGGGCCGGCCGCGGCGCATCGCGCGTGCTGCCTGCGACATAAATGCCGATCGGGGTCAGGATCCAGAGCACGAGATCGTCATAGTCCGCATCCGCCCATTCCCGCTCCATGCGCAGGAGAACGTCGTCGGCAAACTCGTTGACGGCGAGCACGGCGAGCAGCGCCGCAAGTAGCGCCCAGAACATTCGCCGCAGGCGTGTATCCCGCGATGAGGCAGCCATCAGTGCGGACATCGGCAGGGCGACCAGATAGCCGAGGCCGTTGATTTCGTTGAGCAGCACCTGTTCGTCGGGCACGGTGCTGGAAAACAGGTAGGCGACGCCGGCCAGCAGCAGCGCGATGCCGAGCGCAAAGGCGAGGATCGCCCCCAGCTCCGGCTCGATCGCGATGGCCCTGTCGCGGCGCATGCCGTTCCCCCGAATCGCCCGGCCGCCCATTGGCCTTTCGGATTTTCGCATATCGCCGCCAACCGCGAAAGGCCGGCGCGTCTCAGGGCACGGAGTGGAACGGAAAAACCAGCGGCACCAGCGCGATCACCGCGACCATGACGATAAGGGCGAAGGGCGTCCCCACCCGGACGAAATCACCAAACCGGTAACCGCCCGGGCCAACCACCAGCGTGTTGACCGGGGAGGAGACTGGCGTCATGAACGCCGCCGATGCCGCCAGCGCCACCGTCATGGCGAAGGGATAGGGGGAGAGCCCGAGTTCGGCCGCCAGCGCGAGCGCGACCGGGGCCATGAGCACCGCCGTGGCGGTATTGGAGATGAACAGGCTGAGCAGTGCGGTCACGACGAAGACCGCGCCCAGCGCCAGCCGAGGCGCGACCTCGCCAACCACGTCGCGCAAGAGTCCGGCCGCGAGCTCAATGCCCCCGGTATTCTGCAGCGCCAGCGAGAATGGCAGCATGCCGACGATCAGGATCAGGCTCTGCCAGTGGATCGACCTGTAGGCCGCGTTCATGTCGATGCAGCGGAACAGGCCGAGCAGGAGACAGCCGAGCAGCGCCGCCAGCACGTTCGGAACCAGGCCTGAGACCATCAGTACCACCACCAGCGCGAGGACGCCGAGGGCCACCGGCGCGCCGGACGGAACGGCGACGATCTCGTCCATCTCGACGGGCATTTCGAGCGGCAGCAGATCCTGCCGGTTGCCCTGCAGCCGGCGGATGGCGCGCCACGGCCCGACGAGCAGCATCGTATCGCCGACCTTGAGCGGTTCGTCGATAAGACGCTCCTGCCATGGCTTGCCCGCCCGCTTCATGCCGATCGCGGTCAGGCCATGGACGGAGCGGAATGCGCTGCCAACCAGCGTCCGTCCGACAAGAGCGGAGTTGGCGGGTATCATCACTTCCGCCATGCCGATCGCCTGGGACATGTCCGAAAAATAGCCCGCCGCGAGCGCCAACGGCTTCAGGCGCGCCCGCGCCACGAGCCCAGCCAGGTCGAACTCCGCCCGCGACAGGTCGAGAAACAGCACATCGCCCGCCGCCAGTTCCGTCTCCGGCCGCGGCTGCACGACGGAGCTGGAGAAGCGGTGTCGGCGTTCGATTGCGACAATGTTGATGCCCGACGTCGCCCGCAGGTCCAGTTCCTCCAGCCGGCGACCGATCCAGGGCGAGCCGGGCTCGATCGCCAGCCGGTGCTCCCGTCCGCCGAGCCCGTACTCCTCGATCCAGCGGGCGAGGCTCGGCCGCCTCGGGGTCTCCGCCGCCGACGCCCGCGCCGGCCCGAGCCAGCGCCGCGCGAACAGCATGTACAGGATGCCGAGCAGCAGGATCGGCAGGCCAAAGGGCGTGAAGGCGAAGAAGTGGAAGCCGTCCCGTCCCTGCCGGACGAGCTCGCCGTGCACCACGAGATTGGGCGCCGTCGCCACCAGGGTCATCATGCCGCTGATCAGTGCCGCGACGCTGAGCGGCATCATCAACCGACCGGGCGCGATGCCCGCACCCCGCGCCACGCGCAGTACGATCGGAATGAAGATCGCCACCACGCCGGTGGAACTCATCACCGAGCCGATGCCGGCGACCGCGATCATGAGCAGCACGATGAGCCGCGCCTCGCTCCGCCCCGCATGACGGATCAGCAGGTCGCCGACACGCTGGGCGACGCCGGTGCGCACCAGCCCCTCCCCAAGGACGAACAGGGCCGCGATCAGGATGATGTTGGGATCGCTGAAGCCGGCCAGCGCTTCCGGCAGAGAGATTACGCCGGTCAGCGGCAGTGCCGTCATCATGACAAGGGCCACCGCGTCCATGCGCGGCCGGTTCGCGGCAAACATGGCAATGGTGAGGCCGAGCAGGCCGAGAACGATTGCAAGCTCGCTGGTCATCGGTTCCGCACCGGCCTGTCCCTGTTTCGCCCGCCGGTCAGTCCCGCTCGGGTGCGCCGAGCGGAAACAGCGGCCGGAAGGGCCGCGCCTCCTCGACCGCGCGTGCAAAAGAGGGCCGGCCCAGCAGCCGCGTGCGATAGGCACGCAATGCTGTCAGCGCTGCCGGGATCGGATGCACCCAGTCGGCATAGAAGAGGGACGGCGCGGCGGCACAATCGGCCATGGTGAAGTCCTCGCCCGCCGCCCAGTTTCGCCCGGCGAGGCGCGTTTCCAGCCAGCCATAGGCACGGCCGAGCTTCTCCAGCGAGCGTTCCAGTCCCTCCCGTCGCCGGGCGGCGTCGCCGGTCAGCGCCCCGTCCACCGCGTGCTGCGCCGCGTCCATCACATGCAGATCGAAGAAGCGGTCGAGGAAGCGGACCTCCAGCGCGGCCAGCGGCGCCTCGGGCAGCAGACGCACCGGCCCCGGATGCACGAGCTGCAGATACTCGATGATGATGCTGGTCTCGGCGATGTCACGCGCGCCATCCACCAGCAGCGGAAACTTGGAAAGCGGCCAGCGCCGCCGCCACTCCGCCACATGCTGTGGCGTGTCCGGCCCGATGGTGCGGAACTCGAACCGCGTCGCGTTCTCGTAGAGCGCGATCAGCACTTTCTGCGTATAGGACGAAAAGGGGTGGCCATAGAGCAGCAGCGTCAAGACCAAACCTCCCGCGGCGACCGCTCGAATCTTGCAGATGGCTGCGACAATACCGCGACCGGCGGCCGATGCTTCAAATTTCCGGCACTCGCGCCGGACGAAGTCATCCAGGCCCCGGACATGTTCCGTTGCCCATCTCTCCGGGTCGGACAGAAGCTGTTTGGCGCGCCCGGCAGGACTCGAACCTGCGACCCCAAGCTTAGAAGGCTCGTGCTCTATCCGGCTGAGCTACGGGCGCGCGGGCGGCGGAGCGATGGCGCGCGCCGCCGGGTCGGAAAACTATTTGAGCCGAGTGTAGCTGAAATTGTCGGCATAGGCGCGCCGCCGCTGCACCGGCAGGCGCGGCATCTCCAGCTCGTACTCGATGCCGTGCTTGCGGGCATAGGCAATGGCGGCTTCCCGGCTCTCGAACTCGAGCCGGACCTGGCCGCGCGTGTCGCGTGAACCGGTCCAGCCCATCAGCGGCTCGACGAAGCGCGCCTCGGCCGGCTCGTATTCAAGCCGCCATTTCCGCGTCAGGGCCCGGCCTGACTGCATCGCCGTCTTCGCCGGCAGGTAGATCCGCGCCTTCATCTGAAGAATCTCTCCCAATTCATTACAGAATCTGGAATTTTCGCCATTCATCGCCGACGCCGGGCTGGTCGGGGCGACTGGATTCGAACCAGCGACCTGCTGCACCCAAAACAGCCGCTCCACCAGGCTGAGCTACGCCCCGCGATCCGCCCGGCGCCGGGACCTTGCACATACACGAGGCGCCGGGGCTGGGCAAGGCGCTCCCCTACTCTTTCGCCCGCATCAGCGCGAAGATGCCGCTGCCCCCCATGATCTTCCGCCGGCCGGCCTGCAACTCGCCCTCGAGAAAGGCGAGCGAGCGGGTCATGCGCACCAGCCTTCCGCGCCCCTCGATCCAGTCGCCGAGCTTGGCCGGACCGACGAAATCGGTGACCAGCCGCACCGTGAAGCCGCGCCGGCCGCTCGCATGTTCCATCGCCGAGGAGAGCAGCATGTCCATGAAGGTCGCCAGCATGCCGCCATGCACGATGCTGACCCGGTTCAGATGCTTCTCGGCCACGCGAAAGCCGAGCACCAGGCTGCCATCGGCCGGCCGCGACGCATAGAACGGGCCGGTCATGCCGGCGAAATGCGACTTGGCCTCCAGCTCGACGAAGCCTTCGGGCGGCGGATCGCCGAGATGACGGGAGGTGGCGGGCCCCCTCACGGCAGGTTCCCGAACACCTTGTGCAGGATCCGGTCCCCCGGCCTGATGCCGAGCCGGGCCACCGTGCCGCCATTGAGTTCCAGCACCGCCCGCACCGGGCCGCCGGCATAGATGCTGTCGGTCGAGAGTGGCACCGTGCGCTCCGCGATGGAAAGAATGGTCGCATCGGCCCGGATGAACAGCATGTCGAGCGGAATGAGCGTATTCTGCATCCACATCGCCACCTCCCGCTCGGTGCCGCCATAGTCGAACAGCATGCCCTGGTCGGCGGGCAGTTCCTTGCGGAACATGAGGCCGCGGGCGCGCGCTTGGTCGTCCGCCGCCAGTTCGACGCGGAAGCGATGTTGCTGGCCGGCGGCGGTGACGATCACCAGCGGCGAGAGCGGGCCGACGGCCGGCTCGCGGCGCTGCGCCAGCGCCGGGCGAGGAGCGAGCGGCAGGGTGCCGAAACCCAGCAGCAGCCCGCAGAGGGCCCGGCGCGAAACGGGGTGTCGAGGGTCATCGAGGCTCATGGCCCGATCAATACCGGATGGCGCGGCGCCGGTAAACACCGCCCCTAGGCGACCTCGCGTTCCAGCGCCAGCCGCGCCACGCGCCGCACCTCCTCGCGCACCGGGCCGGGCCGCGGTGCGTCGGCGAGCGTGGTGAACCAATGCTGCGGCGGGTTGCGGCCGGCGGAGCGATTCCAGCTCAGCCGCCGCAGCACCGCTTCGGCCGTCGGCGGCAGCTGTTCGGGAATGGGCAGACGGTTCAGCGTCGCCCAGACCCCGCTCCAGCAGCGGGCAACCGACCAGGGATTGTAGCCGCCGCCGCCCAGCACCAGCAGCCGCGGCGCCAGGTCACGCACCGCGGCGACCACGCGCCAGAGCGCACCGTTGGAGAGCGAGAGCCGGCTCAGCGGATCTTCTTCCAGCGCATCGGCGCCGCACTGCAGAACGATCGCCTCCGGCGCGAAGTCCCAGGCGAGCGGCAGCACCGCCTCGCCCAGCAGCAGATCGAATTCGCTGTCGTTGCAGCCGGGCGGTACCGGCAGGTTGCGCGCCGAACCGCCGGCGCGATCCTCGGCCCGCCCGGTGAAGGGCCAGCGGCCGGCCTCATGGATCGAGACGGTGAGCACGCGCGCATCGAAGGCGAAGGCCGCCTCCACTCCATCGCCGTGATGGGCATCGACATCGAGGTAAAGGATGCGCTGCAGGCCGAGTTCGAGCAGCCGCAGGATCCCCAGCACCGGATCGTTGAAATAGCAGAAGCCCGAGGCGCGGTCCGGCCGCCCGTGATGCGTGCCACCAGCCGGGGAATAGACGATGCCGCCACCGGCGATCAGGTCGACGGCCAGAAGGGTCGCGCCGCAGGCGGTGGCGGGGCGGCGGAACATCGCCGGATAGATCGGGTTCTCGATCTTGCCGAGATTGTAGCGCCGGGCGATGTCCGGGCTGACGCGCTGCTCGCGCTCGGCCTGCTGGAGCGTCGCGATATAGTCACGGTCGTGAAACCGTGCCAGTTCCTCCACGCTCGCCGGCCCGCTCTCCAGGTAGACCTTGCCGGGCAACCAGCCAAGCGCGCGGCAGAGATCGATCGTGGTCGGCACGCGCGGGATCGAAAGCGGATGGCGCGGACCGTAGATCGAATTGCGGTAGATCTCGCTGCCGATGAAGAGCGGCCGCTTCATGCTTCTCCTTCGCCGCCTTCCCGTCGTTCGCCGAACAGGAAGGTGATGTTGATACGCCGGTTCTCATATCCATTCGCGAAGTCCATGCGATCGGTCTGGTGCAGGAGATTGGAGCGGAACAGCAGCGCGCGGTTGCAGCGATAAGGGATCTCGCGCATCTCCGGCCGCCGGCTGGCCAGAACCTCGTTCAGCATCGCAATCTTCGCCGCCTGATCCGTCAGGGCGAAATAGCCGGGCGGTGCGGCGGCGTTCCAGAAGCGCAGGCCACCGCAAGAGGGATCGCGGTTCGCCGCATCGGGCGTGATCCAGAGATTGATGCTGACGGCCCCGTCATCGACGTGCGCGGCAAGGCCGGAACTGTTCTCGTAGTATTTGTAGGCCCAGATGATGCGCGGCTGGTGCGGGCCAAAAACCTCCGGCATCCGCAGACGTGCCTCCTGCGCCACTTGAAGCAGCGGGGGCGTGGCAAGGCCGTTGCGGATGCTGGCGCCCAGTTCGCGCGCGAAGGTGAACTGCCACCAGATCGTGGCCTCCAGGCAGAAGCGCTGCAGCGCCGCCAGCGCCGGCGCGCTCAGGAAATCGTCGATCACGACCGGCCATTGCGGCTCCACCCGCAGGCGCCGTTCGATCTCGATAAAGTCGAGCGCAGGATTGAGCGCGCCGCCTGGTAACGCCGAAAAGCGCGGCAGATACAGCAGCCGGTTGTAGCCGGGCCCGAGCCGGGTGCGCTCCGCCGCGCTCAGGCGGTGGCGGTGATCGCCGCCGGACGGCGCGAGCAGGCCGTCCAGCACCGACTGATAGTTGCCGATCGCCCGCTCATAGGCCTCCGGGATGAGGCCGCGCCCGCGCAAGTGACGCATCTGCTCGATATCGTGCTGGAGCTTGGTCGCGGTCGTCGTCCCGATCACGTCCTCCACGTCCTGGCCGCGCAGATCGGCGCCGGGCGAATGCAGGCGGCGTACCGGCTCGAGCAGCGTCTCCGCCGCCTCCTCATAGCGCTCGCGCTCCATCAGACGCTGCGCCACCTTGAGCGCCAGGGCCCGGTTGCCGCGATTCGGGTCGAACTCCGCCACCGCCCGCGCGTGAAGCCGTGCCCGCTCCAGTTCCCCCTCCTCCAGGGCATATTCGGCCATCTGCTCCTGCGCGCCGGCATAGGCCGGCTGGATGGCGAGCGCCCGGCCGAGGCAGGACGCCGCCTCGCGCCGCTTGCCGGCATCGTGCAGCAGACGGCCGAGATTGACCCAGCCATCCCCGAACTTCGCGTCCGCCTGCACGGCGCGCCGATAATAGCGCTCCGCCTCGGCCCTTTCTCCCAGCTCTACCAGCATGTTGCCGAGATTGTTGAGGATGCCGGGCGAACGCGGCGCCAGCGCCGCCGCCCGCCGGCCATGTTCGAGGCCGACATCGCGATCGCCGGCCTGGAAATGGATCACGCCGAGCAGGGAAAGGGCGCCCGCATTGCGTGGCTCGCGCTGCAGGACCGCCCGGTACAGCATTTCAGCCGCCGACAATTCTCCGGCCCGGTGCCGTGCCACCGCCTCGTCCAGGAGGCGGCGGGTTTCCGCCGCCGCTGCCGCTGTTCCCGCCATGTTCGCACCCTCGCGCTGCGGCGCCGCCCGCTTCCGGCTTGAGGCCGGCGCCAGGAAAGGTTAAGCCAGGGCCCGCATCCGGCAAGGCCGGGGCGTGGCGCGGGGAGAATGCGAGAGGCCATGTTCGCGAGCAAGACTGTTCTGAGCTTCTTTCCGAGCTTCGTCTGGGTTCATGACCTCGCCGTCAGCGACTATGGGCCGATGAATGAACGGCTGCACGGCTGGCTTTCCGCCATGCGCCGGGACTCGAGCGCCTATTCGGCCGGGCGGACCTGGCAGACCGATACCGATCTCCAGAACCGCGAGGAAATGGCAGAGATCGTGCGATTCGTCATCGGCGCCGCGGATGGCGTGCTGGATTTCCTCGGCATCGAAAAGTCGCCGATGTTCGTCAGCGGCGCCTGGGCAAATTTCGGCCCGCCCGGCACCTCGCATCACGAACATTCCCACCCCAACAACTTTCTGAGCGCGGTCTACTATCTGCGCGCGCCGAAAGGCGGGAACACGATCAACTTCCTCGACCCCAGGCCGCAAGCGCATGTCATCGCCCCGCGCGTCGCCCGCCCATCGACCAATACCGCAAGCCTCGTCACGCTCGACATCGCGCCCGGCCGCCTGGTGCTCTTCCCTGCCTGGCTGCGCCACTCGGTCGATACGAACAAGAGCGAGGAGGAGCGGCTCTCCATCGCTTTCAACCTGATGTTCGAGGATTACGGACGCGTCCAGAGCCGGCCGCGCTTCAAGGGAAACCTGCACGAGAAACGGCGCTAGGTGGCCTCCGGTTTCAAGTTCGAGGGAGGAAAGAAACTGTAACCAAGCGTGATATGGCCCTCGCCCGGGGGCGTCTGTATGATCCGCGCGCGCCGGAAGGCGCCGCCCGACATGCGGCCCCCCGACCATCCCCACATCGCGGCCACCCGTCCGGGGCGGCCTGTCCGACCCAACGCACCAGGAACGAGTATCGTGAGGAAAGCCATCATTCTGAGCGCCGGCCAAGGCACCCGCCTGCTGCCGCTTACCGAGAACCGGCCCAAATGCCTGATTCCCGTCGGCCGCCGCACGCTGATCGGCTGGCAGGTGGAGAGCCTGTACCTGAACGGCATCCGCGAAATCGTCGTGGTGCTCGGTTTCGAGGCGCTGAAGGTGGAACAGGAACTGCGCCGCCTGGCGCGCCCCGGCCTTGCCATCCGCACCATCCTCAACCCCTTCTACAAGCTCGCCGACAATCTCGGCAGCGTGTTCCTCGCGCGCCACGAGATGACCGAGGACTTCCTGATCCTGAACGGCGACACGATCTTCGAGCCGGCCCTGCTCGCCCGTGCCATGCAGCAGGCAAGCGCACCTGTCACGGTCACCATCGACCGTAAGGATCGCTATGACGAGGACGACATGAAGGTGCAACTCGACGGGCTCCGCCTGCTCGATATCGGCAAGACGCTGCCGCTCGACATCGTCACCGGCGAGGCGATCGGCCTGCATCTGTTCAAGGGCAAGGGGCCGGCGCTCTTCAGCGAAGCGGTGCTCGAGGCGATGCGCGCGCCGGAAGGGCTGAAGGCTTTCTATCTGTCCGTAGTCGCCCGCCTCGCCCGCCAGGGCCATGTCGCGGTCGCGCCGATCGTCGGTCTGAAATGGGGCGAGGTCGATTTTCCGCCGGATGTGGAGCGGGCAGAGGCTCTGGCCAACAGCTGGACCCACTGACCGGAGGCCATTGGCCGGGTCAGCCGGTCGCCATGGCGCCCTCGCGGCGCGCCAGAATCTTCTCGACCAGCGCGAGATCCTCGGCCTTGTCGACATCGATGGCTGCTTCGGCGAATGGCATGTCGATGGCGACCGCCCGCACGCCAATACGCCGCGAGAGGATACGAAAGACCTGCGCCTGGCTCAGCAGCCGGCAGAGAAAGGCAAGCGTCACCAGCGGACCGATCTCCCAGGCCATGCGCCAGGGCCGCTTGCGATGCCGTTCGAGTGCGATCCAGAAATCCGGGACACGCGCGACGTTAGGTCCACGGAAGGCGAAAAGATTGCAGCCGCTCACCCGCCTGTCGCGGAACTTGAGATAGGTCCGCCGGGTTCCGGGATAGGCGCGTCCGATGGTCTGCGCGCTGGCCAGGGCCGCCGCCGCTTCCGTCCCGGGCGGAAGGGCCTGCCAGAAATGTCTGAGCATCGCCGCATCCAGCAGTGGGTGATCGGCAGTGGTGACGATCCAGGACGGCACCTCAGGATGATCGCGAAAGGCCTTGAGCAGGCTGCGGCTCGGCGAGGCCGCCGCCATCTCCACCGCGAGGCGCCCCCCGGCCTGCAGGGCGGCAAGCTCCGGCAGGCTGGCCGGCAGTTCGGGCCGCTCGATCTGCACGATGATGCGCCCGACCAGGCCGGAGCCGGCCAGCGTCTCGACCACGCGCAGGAGCATAGGCCGTCCGAGGACTGGGACCATTGCCTTGTGGCTAACGCCCCCGAGGGCGGCGACCGGATCATCCGGCCCGCGGCTCCCCGCCAGGATGAGCGCTGTGGGCAGGTCCTCTCCCGCGATGCCGGCGCCGCTCACGCGATGGCCTTCTCGAAAATCCTGTAGGTCTTGTAGGGGACGCCGCCGAAGGCCTCGATGACGCGGCGCACGGGCAGGTTGTCCTCGAGAATCCAGGACAGTTCCGCCCGTTCGTAGCCGGCCGAGATTGCCGCCCGCCGCATGGCATCGATCAGCAGGAAGGGCAATGCGGCCCCAACCACGTTCATCTTCGCGAACTCGCGGCGAATGCCCATGAGCGGCACCCGCGCCGATTTCAGACCGCGCACCTTGAGCCGCCAGAGCAGCTTAGCCCAGCCGAAGGGCAGCAGGCTGCCATCGAGATCGGCAATGGCCTCGTTCACGTTGGGCAGGACCACCACCATTCCGGCAACGCGTCCGTCGACCTCGGCGAACCAGACCAACCGGCGGTCGACAATCGGCCGCATCGACTTGCCGAGATGCTCCATCTCCTCCTCGGTCAGGGCGACGGAGCACCAGTTGTCCGACCAGGCTTCGTTGAAGATTTCGAGAACCTCCCGTACCTCGCGCGCGTAGGAGGCCTTGCCCATCGGGCGTATCACGATGCGCGGACTTTCCGCCTTGGCGACCAGCCGCCGAACGGTCTCCGAAGGTTCGCGGCGCGTGTCGTAGGAATAGGCGAACAGATCCCGCGCCTTGCCATAGCCCGCCGCGGCGAGATGGGTGGCATGGTAGGGCTCCGCGTGGGCCATCATCATCATGGGCGGGGTATCGAAGCCCTCGACCAGAATGCCCGGTTCGTCGTTGATCGTCGGGCTGAAGGGCCCGTAGACATGCCGCATGCCGCGTTGGCGCAGCCAACCTTCCGCCGCGTCCAGCAAGGCCGCGAAAACGGTTGCATCGTCGATCCCGTCGATGAAGCCGAAATGCCCGATACCCTCGCCCCATTTGGCGAGGAAGTTGCGATCGATCTGAGCCGAGATCCGTCCGACCGGCCGGCCATCGCGTAGGGCGAGGAACAGTTCCATCTCGGCATGCCGGAAATACGGGTTTTTCTTGCGCGAAAGGACGTCCTGGCGCTCGAGGACGAGAGGCGCGACCCACTTTCCCCGGCCGCGATGCAGGTCGATGGGCAGCCGAATGAACCGGGAGAGTTGTCGCGGCGTGTTCACCGCCACGATCTCGATTGCGCCCGCTCCTTGCGAACTCATATGCCGATCGATCCGCCGCGCCGGCCGCTCAGTGCCGACCCCCTTCCACCGCGCCCTCCGCGACCTGCCGCTCACGGTAGCTGGAACGCTCCAGCATCGGCTCCCTGGTCATGCGCGCCGCCCACGGATAGCGTTCCGCCATGGCGCTGTCATAGCCGAGGTTGAACACGGTCGGGCTGCGCTCCCTCTCCTTGGCCGAGCCGTAATAGGTCCCGATCACCCGGTCCCAGAAGAAGTTAGTGATGCCGAAATTCGCGGTCTCATTATGGAAATGGTGCAGCAGGTGAGCCTGCTTGATGCGGCGCAGGAACTCATAGGGCGGCTTGTAGTTCAGATGCTGGATGCAGTGCACGAACTCGAACACCGCCGTGCAGACCGCACCGGCAGCGACTGCCGCCGCGGCACCAGCCCAGCCGTGGATGGCATAGCCAACCGGCGCGGTGATCAGCAGGATGGCGGGCAGGGTGCTGGCCAGCGAGCCGAACAGCACGTCGAGCTTGTAAGGATCCTGGTGATGATCGAAATGGATGCGCTTCCATGTGCGGGCGGTGAAGGGAAGCTTGTAGAGCAGGCTGTTATGCAGCACCCAGCGATGCAGCACATACTCCACCAGCGGGTAGAGCAGCACCACGGCCAGCGCCGCCAGCGCCGCATGCCAGCCATTGACGGTCAGCATCCCGGCCAGCACCGCACCCGCCACCGCCACCAGGAGATAGACCTGGATCGCCGGATACGTGAAATAGGCCACTACCAGTTCCCGGAAGTTCATCTTGCCGAGATCGTAGATCCGCCCATGCCAGGATCTGCCGCCAAACATCATTCGCAACCTGTCGCTGTCCTGCCGCGCCCGCCGGACGTACCGTCATCCCGGCGGGACCGGCCCATGCGCGCAAGCAATTGAGACGGCTGCACAATATGGCCTGCTCCCCCGCCCCCTAAGTAACTCTTTGCAAGGAAATGTTACTGCGTTGAATCAAGCGGTTACGGGATAGCCCGTTCATTTTTCCGCCAGCACCTCGACGCCGCTCCAGCCGTCGTCCGAAGCAGGATTCGGGCGGGCGCGGATTCGCGCCAGCATGGCTTGGGCGGCCGGGTCGCCGCCGCGCAGGCGATCCGCATCGGTGAAGGCCCGGGTCGCCCCAGCCCAGTCGGCGGCGAAGTAGAGGGCAAGTCCCTGCTCGTAGGCGCGCACCCAGCCAAGCGACATCAGGCCATCGGATTCGCCCGCCATCCCCAGCAACTCGAAGACATCGACGGGCTCGTCCCGCCCATAGACCGCGACCCGGTCGACATGGCGGACGATGATGGCGTCTCCCGCCTGCCGGCGCGTTTCCGGGCCGATCAGGATCGCGGTGCCGTAGAGCTTGTTCAGCGCCTCGAGCCGGCTGGCGAGGTTGACCGGATCGCCGATGACCGTGTAGTTGAGCCGCGCCTCCGAACCGATATTGCCGACCAGCATCCGCCCGGTATTGAGGCCGATGCGCATATGCAACTCGGGCATGCCGGTTTTCGCCGCTTCACGCCGCATGGAAGCGAGCAGGCGCTGGCCGGCGAGCGCGGCCCGGCAGGCGGCGAGCGCATGATCCTGCATGGCGAGCGGCGCGCCCCAGAAGGCCATCACCGCATCGCCGATGAACTTGTCGACCGTGCCCCCCTCCTTCTCCACCACCTCGGACATGCGGCCGAGATAGCCCGCGAGAAGCGGCACGATGTCATGGCCGAGACGTTCGGAGAGAGAAGTGAAACCGACGAGGTCGGTGAACATCACGGTCAGCTCGCGCCGCTCGCCGCCGGGGCGAGCGGCCACTCCTTGCGCGACGAGGACGCGGACCAGCTCGGTGGGCAGGAACTTCTGGAACGAGGCAAGCCCCTGTCCCATCTGCACGAGTCCGCCGGAGAGCCGCTCCAGTTCGGCCAGCGGCGAGGGAACGCGCTCGATGCGCTCCAGCATGAACTTCTCCACATGCCGCAACTGATCGATGATCCGCCGGATCGGATTGACGATCACGAGATTGCCCAGCAGCGTGCCGCCGGCCGCGACGACGATGACGAAGAAGATCAGTGCCCAGACCAGTCGCCGCGTGTTTTCCGCCACATCGCCCAGGAAGTCCTCCGCCGGGATGACCGTGGCGATGGTCCAGCCCGCGAAGGGCAGCGGCGTGAGAGTGACGAAATAGGTGGCATCGCTGCCCGGCTGGCGGTACTCGATCTCGGTCGTATCGTCGATCGTCTCCAGAAGGATGCGCTGGCGGCGCAGCGCGTTCAGGGTCACGGAGAGCATCGGCTCTTCCCCGGCACGGGCTTCGGCAAGCCGCCGCCAGGAGGGCATTTCCCGTTCCGGCAGATTGTCCGCTGCCGTACCGGAGGCCTGCGAGGAGGCAATGACGCGTCCATCCGCCGAAAGGATGTAGGCTGCCCCGGTCTTGCCGACGGTCAGGCCCTCAAGAAAGCGCGAGATGCGCTCCAGTTCGATAGCGATGGCGATCACGCCGACGAACTCCTGATACACGACTAGGCGGGTCGCGGTGGCGATGGCGGGCCGGATTCGCGTGGGGAAGTCACTGACCTCGGCCCAGACCGGCCGGCCGGCGGCAAAGGCCGCGGCGAACCAGGGCTGACCCGTCGCCCGAAAGCCGTGCGGCTCGACAAGTCGCTCGCGGAACTCGATATCGTCGGTGACGATGCGATAGCGGTCGACCCGCATCGCCAGTCCATCGCCGTTCTCCGGCGGCCGCACTTCGACCATGCGGATTTCGCTATCGGAAGCCTTCTGGGCACCGAAGAAGTCCCCGTTGGGGAAACCCAGCACCACCCAGGAAAAGCTTGGGTTCGACTGCAGCAGTGAAAGAAAGATGAATTCCCGACGGGCCTCGTCCTTGGCCTCGATCACGCCCTGGAAGAAGATGGTGCGCAGCGCCTCCCGCGCAGCCTCCGCTCCGGCGAGGAGATCGGCCAGATCATGCCGCACGGAGGTGACGATCTGACGGTTGAGCTGTGCCACCACCTCGCGCAGGTTCCGCCCGGAAGTGAAAGTCCAGACCGAATGCACGATCAGCGCAGTGGCGACGCCGGTAAAGATGATCATGGCCGACAGCACCGAGCGCACGCCGAGCCGCCAGCGCAGACCAGCCGGCCGTGGCGATGCCAAGTCCAGATTGTCACGCGCTAAGGACAAGCCAAACCCCGCGGCAAAAGCAGCCTTCCCAAAGGAAGATCGCAGTCTGCATCCAGGGCGCTCGGACAGGAACACACGTTCCCGTGATCCGACCGGCCGCAGCCCGTGTCAGTGCTCGCGATGCAGGAGGATGGCGCCGCTCACCATGGTGAAGATCAGGGTCGGCATCCAGGCCGCGACGATTCCCGGCAGCAGGCCGCCTTCGCCAAGGGTCAGGACGAGGCCGTCGGCGACGAAATAGCCGAACCCGAGAATAACGCCGAACACGAGGGCGAGGCCGCCTGTTCCTTCGCGCCGAATGGTCTGCGCCACGGGCGCGGCGATCAGTATCAGCAACAGGAGCGAAACCGGCCCGGCGATCTTCTTGTGCAGCTTGGTCTGGTAGTAGTATTGCGCGCGGGAGCCGACCCACTCGCCGCTCAAGACGCGACGGAGTTGCGCGAACGTGAAGATGCGCGGCGGCATGGCGATCTCCGCCATATTGGCCGGGGTCAGTCCGGTCGCCCATGGCAGCATCGGTATCTCCTCGCGCTGCGCCCCGGGGGCCTCGTTCACAAGCTGGCGATGCACCGAATAAAGGCGCCACTGCCCATCCTCATAGCGCGCCCGCTCGGCGACCAGCCGTTCCGTCATGTTGGCCGCCGCGTCGCGCACATGGATGGTCACGCCATAGAGCTCATCGCCGCGCGGATGAATCCGGTCCACCACAACGACGCTGTCGCCATCGCGCATCCAGGCGCGCGGCGGCAGCGATTGCTGGGCAAGCGGCGTGGTCTCGTTCCACCAGAATTGCAGCTTTCGGTCGGCCGCCGGCGCGACGAGATCGCCGAGTACATGATAGCCGAGTGCCACCAGCAGCCCGACCGGCAGCAGCGATGCGAGCACGGCATAGAACGAGATGCCGACCGACTTCAGCGCGATGATCTCGTTGTTGGCCGCGAGGTGCAGGAGCGCGAGCAGCGCTCCCATCAGCACGGCGAGCGGGACGGTCTGGACCAGAACCGCAGGGAACCGAAGGCCCAAATAGTACAGCGTTACCAGGAATCCGCCATCCCCCCGCACTGCCAGGTCGCGCGTAACCTCGAGCAGTTCCAGAATCTGGATCACGGCAGTAAAGCCCAGTGCGCAGAGCAGGAAGCGGCCGAGGAACAGCCTCGATACATAAACGCCGATGGTGAGCATCAGGCGGCCCGCGGACGGGCGAGCAGGAAGCGGAGCCAGCGCGTGGCCCGCTCGAGCCGTTCGAGGAGCAGGGAGAAGGGATTGACCCCGGGCTTGGCGCCGATCAGGAAGAACATCCAGAGACTGAACCCCGAGAACATGGCGAAGGGCAGCCAGATGCCGACCAGCGGCCCGACGCTGCCGCGATCCACGAGGCCCTCGCCGTATTGCAGCGCGTGATGGTAGGCGAAGAGCAGCACGAAGGCGACGACAAGGCCGTGCGAGCGCCGTTCCCGCCGGCTGGCCAACCCGAGCGGCAACGCCAGAAGCGGCAGGAAGAGCACGCTGCCGACGCGCGCCAGCCTTCCGTGCATCTCCGAGTTGATCCGCGGCACGGGCACCACGGAATTACCCCGCCTTGCCTTCCACAGCTCGACAAGTGTCATCTCCCGCTCGCTGTCGCCACGTGCGCGGAACGGTGCCACTTCGTTGTCGAGGTCGATCAGCAGGCTGAGCTCCGCGAAGGTAATGATATTGGCGCGCGGTTCGCCGAGCCGCGACTGGATCTGCACTCCATCGCGCAGGCGCAGGCGATAGCCCTCGCTGTCGCGCGTCAGCGCCCCTTCCCGCGCCGTCGTCGTCACCGCGCTGCCGTCCTCCCGGTCCTGGTTCACGAAGACCTTGGCCAGGCGCGCGCCGCCGCCTTCGACCCGCTGCGCCATGATGGTGAGCTTGCCATCGCTGGACAGGAAGGCACCCTCCTCGATTTGCGCATCCCAGGCTGCATGGGTCACGACGTAGTGCACTGCCCGATAGGCATATCGCGCGAAGGGCTGGATCGATCCGAAAAGCAGCGCCGCGAAGCAGGTGAGCAGCACCCCGAAGGCGAATAACGGCGCGATCAGCCGGCGCAGCGAGAAGCCGCAACCCTGCATGGCCTCGAGTTCGCTGTCGCTGCCGAGCCGCGAAATCACCAGAAGAACACTGAGGAAGAACGCCGCCGGCAGGGCCATGCCGAGATAATGCGGCACCAGGTTCACCATCATCTTGAAGACGAGGTAGAACGGCCCTCCCTTGTTCACCAGCAGATCCAGCAGGCGCAACATCCGCTCAAGAAGAAGCGCGATCAGCACCACCGATACCGAAAGCAGCAGTGGCTTGGCCATCTGCGTCAGGATGTAGCGGTCGATGGTCCCCATCTTGCCAATCCGGTGATCAGCCGATCTCGCGTGGCCAGTGGCTCCTGATTCGCTCGCGGATCGCCGATAGCAGTTCAGGGGGTTGCGGTGCGGGCTGGGTCAGATCGGGAGGCTTCGGCCAGTAGGCATCCTGAAAGGTCTGGCCGGAAAACATCCGCTCGCCCGCATAGCGCGGCACGACATGGAAATGCACGTCCGGATCGACCATCATCAGCATGACGAAATTGATCTTGTCGTAATTGAATGCGGCCTTGAGCGCACTCTCGGTGCGCGCGACCATGCGGCCGAGACCGGCGAAGCCGGCAGCGCTCACCTGCCCGAAGGCGCCCACCGGCTCCTGGCAGACGAGAACCATGGCGCCGAGTGTCACCTGTTGCGGACGCACCAGTGCCGCCCAGCCGTCCGCCTCGGCCACCAGCGTGTCGGGGAACCCGAATTTTGCCATAGTCGCGTTCATAGTTGGACGTCGGCTCTCCAGACGATCGCGGGAAGTTACATTTCGAAACGTTTGGGGAGTTTAGTGGCAGGCTCCCTGCCTTGCAAAGGACAAAGCCCCGAAAACTCCCGGAGACTACGTAGCAGAGGTCACATGATCGTCAGTTCGCCAAGCATCCGCGGTCTTGCGCTGCTACTTGCCCTGTTCGTTTCGGTCCTCCAGTCCGGCGGGGCGGCGGCCGAAGGGCCGGGCTGCGAAGGGGCGCCGGACATGCCGGAGGCAAGGATCATGGTCCCGAATGTCCGCAGCGGCAACGGCCAGATCGTCGCCGTCGTCTATGGCGCGGTGCCGGAGGAGTTCCTGCAGTCCGGCAAGCGGCTGGCGCGTAAACGCGTGCCGGCGCGCGAGGGCGAAACGACCCTCTGCCTGCCTCTGCCGGGCCCCGGTATCTATGCCATCGCCATCTATCACGACGAGAACGGCGACCGGCGGCTCAACCGGAACCTTTTCGGCCTGCCCACCGAGGGCTATGGATTTTCCAACGATGCCGCACCGAGCCTGGTCCCGCCGGGCCCGCCACGTCACGAAGATGCCAGCTTCCGGATCGACGGCGCCCCCAGGACGCTGCGCATCACGCTGCGTTACTGATCCCGGCCTGCCTCGCGCCTTCGATGAGGAGATCGAACTGGCCCTTGGTCTCGATCCGGCCCGAGCCCGTGGCGACGCCCCGCACCGTGACGCCAACCCGCCACCCTTCCCCTTCCCGGGCGATCCGATAGAGGTTCCAGGCGGCGCCATGGCCATGCTCGTCAGCGCGCGCCGAGGCGGAGGGCACACCCAGGACCGGGACAGGCTGTGCCGGCTCGCCGATGCGACCAAGCGCCGCACGATGATCGTGCCCGTGCAGCACCAGTTCGGCGCCCTCGGCACTCAGCACCTCCTCGAGCCGCGAAGCGTCACTCAGCGACTTGCGCCAGCCACCTCGCGCCCGATACGGCGGATGGTGCACCATCACGATCCGGAAAAGGCCGCGCCGGCCCAATGCCCGCAGCATCGGCCCCAGCGCCGCGAGCTGTCCCTCTCCGAGCCGGCCACTGGCCATGAACCAGGGTGTTGGCACCGCGCTCGAAAGGCCGACCAGCGCCACCTCGCCGCGGATACGCACCGCAGGAACCCCCTCGCCCGTATCTCCCCGCATGTAGTCACGCCAGAGGCCGAGCCCCACTGCCTCCTCGACCGCGACATAGGCATCGTGGTTGCCGGGAATGACGCTCACGCGCTCCGGCGGCCCGAGCGTGGCCAGCCACCCGGCGCCGGCACGGAATTCCGCTGGAAGCGAGATGTTGCAGATATCCCCCGTTACCACGATGTGATCAGGCGCGTGCGCGAGGATATCCGCCTGAACCAGCGCCAGGACTTCGGGGACATGGATATGCCGGCGATTGCGGCGCCAGGACTGCCAGCCGAGCACCCGCTTGCACAGCAGCTCGCCGGCGCGCGCGCGCGGCAGCGGCAGGTGCGGGTCGGAAAGGTGCGCGATCGTGAACATGCGGTCCGCTTGGGATACTCGCCTTTTCTGCAAATCCAGTGTAATCGAAGCCGCGATCCTGAACGAGCCATATGAAAGAATCGGGCCAATGACGGCGAGGGCAGCGGGCAGCGAGTTGATTGGCGTGGGCGTGGGCAGTTCCGGCGTGCCGATCTGGGGCATGACGACGGCCGAGCGCTATCGTCGTGCCCTCGCGCGGGCTGGCGTCGCGTTGGCGAAAGGCGACGTCGCGCCGGACGGGGCCGACCGCGTCCTGCTGCTTCGCCTCGACTATGTGATGGACGAGAACCTGCTGGCCGACCTCGCCCGCGCCGAACCGATGATCCTGCTCGACGATGACGGGCGGGCGGCAGCCGCAGTGGTACCGGCCGGATCGGTGGCCGCGGCGCGCGAACTGCTCGCCGGAAGGACAACGGAAGAGGTGGACCCCGCCCTGGCGGAACTTCCGCGCCGCAAGCCGGTCGAGGTGACCTCCGCCTACCGGAATGCCCTCCGCAAGCGTGCGGACCCTTACGCGCTCCGGCTTTCGCCAGCAACGCGCCGGGACATCGAATGGCGCATGTTCATGGGCGCCTACAAGGGCGCCACCGACTTTGTCACCAAATATTGTTGGCCGCGGATCGCCGTGCACGTCACGCGCTGGTGCGCCGATCGCGGCATCACGCCCAACATGGTGACCTGGGTCAGCCTGCTGTTCGTGATACTTGCTTTCCTCGCCTTCTGGAACGGCTGGTTCCTCACCGGCTGCCTGTGCGCCTGGATAATGACGTTTCTCGACACGGTGGATGGCAAGCTCGCGCGCGTCACCCTGACCTCGAGCAAACTCGGCGATGTCTTCGACCATGGTATCGACATGATCAGCCCGCCCTTCTGGTACTGGGCCTGGATCGTCGGACTGCACGCGGCTGGCATGCCGCTCGGCGAGGAGATACCGATCCTGCTGATCGTGATCGGCGGCTATGTTCTCGGCCGGCTGCAGGAGGGATACTTCCTATGGCGGTTCGGTATCGAGATTCACGTCTGGCAGGCGCTCGACACCCGCTTCCGGCTGATCACGGCACGGCGCAATCCCAATGTGGCGATCCTCATGTTCGCCGCCCTCGCCGGCCGGCCAGACCTCGGCATGGCGCTCGTCGCCCTCTGGACCCTGGCCTCCCTCGCCTTCCACTTCCTCCGCATATTCCAGGCCGAACAGGCGCGAGCGCGCGGCGGGGCCGTGCGCTCCTGGCTCGCCGATCCGGCCGTGGCGGAAGCCGGCGGCTGAACACGACCGGCATGAGCATCATCGGCCTGATCACGAACCCGCTCAGCACGCTGAACAAGAAGAGCGGCAGCGCATTCGCACGCGCGCTCGCCGGCAATCCGGCCGTCCGCATCGCGGAGTTTCGCCGGCCCGAGGATCTGCCCCCCGCCATTGAAGGGTTCGCGGCCGAGGGTATCGGCACGATTTGCGTAGATGGTGGCGACGGCACTGTTTCCGCCGTGATGACCGAAATACTGCGCCGGCCAGATGATGGCTGGCAACCACGTCTGGCCGTACTGGCCGGCGGAATGTTGAACCTGATCGCGCAGAATTATGGGACACAAGGCGACCGGCTCGACGCGGTCCGCCGGCTCGCCGCAACGGGGGATGATCCTGTCCGCCTCGCCGCCACGACCATCGAGCGCCCGGTCCTCGAACTACGGACCGGCGGCGAGGCGCCGCGCGCCGGCTGTTTTTTTGGCGCGGCCGGCGTGCATGACGCGACGCGCCTCGCGCACGACCGGCTGCATCCCGCCGGCGCCAAGCGGAGCGCCGCCGCCGGTATGAGCATCGCCGGCACGCTGCTTTCCGTGCTGTTCCGGCGCGGCGAAGGCAGCCTCCATGCGGGCCGTCCCCTGCGCCTCGAAGTCGATGGCTCATGCGTGCCCGGCGAGCGGCGGCTCTTCCTCGTGGTGAGTACGCTGGACCATCTGATTCTCGGCCTCTGGCCCTTTTGGGATCAGGGCGAGGGCGGCATGCGTTACATCGACTGTCTGGCGCCGCCACGCTGCCTGAGCCTTGCGCTGCCCACTTTCTTCACCGGCCGGCCCTGGCGTTGGATGCGCGAGCGAGGCTATGCCGGAGGTCGCGCGCGGCAGATCGCCATCTGGCTCGACACACCGATGGTGCTCGATGGCGAGATCGTCGTGCCGGAGCCGGGCAAACCGGTTAGGCTTACGGCAGAGCGGACGCTACGCTTCGTGAAGGTTTGACGGCAAGATCATGTCGGACAAGCAGGCGCGTGCCGAGATCGAAGACCGCATCGCGGCGGAGATGACCGCCTTGGCGGCAGAGGCCATGCCCGAGGCAGGGGCCTTCGCCCGCGAACTCTTGCGTCGCCATGGCGCGGAGAACGTGGCGGCGGTGCTCTTCTACGGGTCCTGCCTGCGCAACCGCGATCCCGGCGGACTGCTCGATTTCTATCTGCTGGTGGACGATTATCGCGGCATCTTCGGGAGTGCGCTCCTGCGATTGGGCAATCGGCTGCTCCCGCCCAACGTCCTCTTCACCCGCGCAAGCCTGGAAGGGAGCGACCTTCAGGCCAAGGTCGCGGTCATCTCGCTCGACGATTTCGCACGCGCCGTGGGGCCCGATGCGCGCGACACGACCATCTGGGCGCGCTTCTCCCAACCCGTCGCGGCTTGCCATGTCAGGGACGAGGCCCATGCCCGCCGTCTCGCCGGCCTGCTTGCAGATGCCATCGTCACCGCGACCAGCCGGCTCGCGCCGTTGCTGCCCGAACGTGTCACGCCGCGCGGCTTCTGGAGCGGGCTCTATGCGCTCACCTTCGGTGCGGAACTGCGCGCCGAACGCGCCAACCGCCCCGAACTGATCGTCGAGCAATATCCGGCCCGTTACGAGGCACTCGCGTTTCCGGCCATAAAGGCTGCCGGCTTCGAGGTTGCCGGCGAGGGCGAAGGTCTGAAGATCAGCATCCCTTCATCGTTGCGCCGCGCCGCCGCGCGCCGCTGGCGGCGGGAACGACTGAAGGGCAAGCTGCGCAATCTCGCGCGACTGGTGAAGGCCGTGTTCACGTTCGATGGGGCGGTCGACTATGCGCTCTGGAAAGTCGAGCGGCATGCCGGCGTTCGGGTCGAGGTCAGCGACTGGCAGCGCCGCCACCCGATCCTGGCCGCGCCCAGGGTTCTGTGGCGTCTCTACCGGATCGGCGCACTGCGCTGAGCGGGGCGGGTCGCGCCTCCCCGGCGCGACCGCGCAATATCAGAAAGCCGCGGCGCGAACCGGCATCTCGAGAATGCCGAGGTCGTAGGCGACGTCGCGGAAGACGGCGGCGATATGCATGAGCTGCTTGGCGCTATGCGCCGCGCTTACGCTCACACGCAGCATCGACCAGCCATTGGGCGTCGCCGGCGGCAGGGCCAGGTTGACATAGACGCCCCGCTCCAGCAGGCCGTTCCAGAAACGGATTGCCGTCTCCGGATCCTCGAGCCGTACCGCCACGATGGGATTCACCACCGGGCCAAGGGTGAAGCCCGAGCGCGAAAGCTCGCCATAGAGCAGCGCCGCATTATCATGCAGCTTGCGGCGCAGTTCCGGGCGCTCCTGCAGCGCCTTGAGCGCCGCACGCACCGAGGCCATGACCGAAGGAGGCAGCGAGGCGGTGAAGGTGTAGGGACGGCTCGCCACGCGCAGCAGGTCGAAGCCTTCCATGTCGGACACGCAGAAGCCCCCGACCGAACCGAAGCTCTTGGAGAAGGTGCCAACCACGAAATCAACGTCCGCCTCGCAGCCAGCGGCTTCCGCCAGCCCGCGGCCCCGCTCGCCCAGCACGCCGACGGAATGCGCTTCGTCCACCAGGAGATAGGCGCCGTACTTCTTCTTGACCTCGACGATTTCCCGAAGCGGCGCCTCGTCGCCCAACATGCTGTAGATGCCTTCGATGACGATCAGCTTGTTGCCGCCCTCGGCGGCCAGCCGGCGCAGGCGCTTTTCCAGGTCCGCCGGATCATTGTGACGGAATCGTGTCACCTTGGCGCCGGCCAGCTTGCAGCCGTCATAGATGCTCGCATGGCAGTCCGCGTCGATGACCAGATGGTCGTCCGGGCCGACCAATGCCGAGAGCATGCCGAGATTGGCCTGGTAGCCGGTGGAGAAAACCATGGCATGGCGCCGGCCGAAAAACTCCGCCAGCTCATCCTCGAGGCCGCGATGGTGGCTGTAACTGCCATTGGCGACGCGCGAGCCGGTCGTCCCGGTCCCCTCCTGGCGCAGGGCGGCGATGGCGGCCTCGATGCAATCGGCGTCGAAAGTCAGGCCGAGATAGTTGTGGGTGCCGGCAAGGGTGGTCTGGCGTCCATTGACGATGGCCTCGGTCGGCGAGATCACCTTCTCCATGCGGACCTTGAAGGGATTCGCGCCCAGGGCGGTCGCCTTGCCATAGTTGTTCGCGACATGGGTGAAGCGGGCGAGAAGCGACATTTTGTTATTTCATCCCTTCTTGATGTCGATGATCGTCCGGGCCAGATCGCTCACCGTCTGGATCTCGGCCAGATGGTTGATCGGAATCGACACATCGAACTTGTCCTCGAGCGCCAGCAGGACATCCATGACGGCAAGCGAATCCAGATTGAGATCACGCGCCATGTTGGTGCTCTCGGTGATCTCGTAGCGCCGCTTCGTCTGATCGTTGAGGAACGTCATCACGTCCCGCAGGACCTCGTCATAACCTGCTTCCGCCACTGCGATGCTTCCGTTCAATGCCAGCCTCTTCCACTCGTCGCCACGGCCTGCCCCCAGGGGCCTTCAATCTGCGCGCGCAGCTTTTCACCGTTTCGGCCAATTTCGCAATAGCGAAATTAAGCAAATCCTTTAAGTTTCGATGATTCAAATCTGCCTGACAGCCAAAACCAATGACTAGATGAAATATTTATTGTGGAATTTGAAGATATTATTTGTAACATTTCGTAACATAACCTTGAGTATGATGGCGGCGCGTTATATTATTTAATCGGTATTAGGTGATATCACGGGATTCTTTTTATTCTTTGCTCCGCGACTCTCGCCAGCATCCTGCCGAACGCCGGGCGTTAGTTGAAATCATTCCGTAACACGAGGATTTTGTTGCCGGAATCGCTGGAATCACTCTTTGCAACAAGACGTTACTCCGCCGCTCACAGCCACTCCTGCGCGCGATACCATTGGCAAGTGGCGGCGAAACCTGGTCCAAGCCCGACGGCAGGACGCCAAGTCGAGTCCCGGCTGAAACTGTCCGCACCGGCGCTCCAGTCCTGATGCAGCATTTCCGCCACCTTTCCGGGACCCACCATCGCCGCCCGCCCGAAAAGGCGGGCTAGGCCCCCGGCGGCGAAGCCATAGCTGCGCAGCAGCGCCGCCGGCACCCGCACCAGGCGGAGCCGACGGCCGATCGCATCACCGGCCGCCGCGGCCAGCTCCGGCCAGGAATGTCCCGCCGGGGCGCCGTCGTCGAGCGCATGCACGCCACCGCTCCCCTCGCCCGCAAGCGCATGCAGAATGGCTTCTGCGACATCCTGCACATGGATCAGGCCGAGCCGACCGGTGACCTGACCCGGAACCGGAAGAATGCCAAGCCTTGCCAGCCGGAATATCGCCAGGGTCTCACGGTCCCATGGGCCATAGACGGCGGCCGGCCGCAGGATCGTCCAGGGCACCGGTCCCGCTTCCCGCCGCGCCCTCTCCTCGCCCTCGCGTTTGCTTGCGGCATAATCCGACAGCAGCGGTTCGCGCGCGGCGAGCGAGGAGACGAGTACCAGCCGCCCGACCCCCGCCTGCCGCGCCGCACGCGCAAGTCCGGCCGTGCCTTCCGCGTTGGCCGCATAGAACTCCCGCCGCGACGTCGCCTTGATCGCGCCGGCGAGATGCACCACCGCGTCCGCCCCCGCCACCAGCCGCTCCAGCGCCATCGGATCCCGCAGTTCGCCGGTCACCAGTTCGAAACGGATGTCGGCGATGGCCGGGTGTACCGGCAGGCGTCGCGCCAGCAGCCGCAGCCGCCAGCCGGAACGATGCAGGGCCCGGACCAGATGCAGGCCGATGAACCCGGTCCCGCCGGTCACCGACACCAGGCCGGACATGACGCTAGCCGCCGGAGGCAGCGGGAACGGCCACCTCGTCATACTCTCCGCGCAGATAGCTCTGCCTGGCGCGCGAGCGGCTCAACTTGCCCGACGAGGTCTGCGGCAACGCATGCGGAGGCACCAGCACCACGTCGCATTCCGTGCCATGCAGCGACTGCACCGCGCCGGAGATGCGCTGTGCCAGGTCGGCGCGTTCCGCCGGTTTGCGCAGCCGGCATTCCACCAGCAGAACCACGCGCTCCCGCTCCCCCTGATCGACCGAAATGGCGGCGACGTCCCCGCTGCGCAGACCCTCGACTTCCCGCTCGACCGACCATTCCAGGTCCTGTGGCCAGAGATTGCGGCCATTGACGATAATCAGATCCTTCATCCGGCCGGTGATCACGATCTGGTCGCCGATCCAGTAGCCGAGATCGCCGGTATCGAGCCAGCCGGCGCTGTCCATCACCGCCGCCGTCTCCTCCGGCTTGGCGAAATACTCCCGCATCAGGCTGGGGCCCCTTGTGTAGACCCGACCGATCTCGCGCTGGCCACAGAGACTGCCATCTGCCCGCCGGATCTCCACGGCATGGTCGGGCATCGGTACGCCGCACAGGACGAAATCCCGTGTCCGCCTGGTCTCGGGGCCGGCAGGTTCCGCCACGTCTTCCGCCACGCGGTCGAGATCGACCCTGTCCACGTCGAAGCCCCTTCCCAGCGGCGCGAAACTCACCGCGAGCGTCGATTCAGCCAGGCCATAGCTCGGCACGAAGGCGCCGGGCCGGAAACCGTGCGGCGCGAACCGCTCGATGAACTCCGCCAGCACGTTCGGGCGGATCATGTCGGCGCCGATCCCGGCGCAACGCCACGAGGAAAGATCCACCCCCTCCACCTTGGCCGTGCGCGCCCGCCGCGAGCAGAGATCGTAGCCAAAGCTCGGGCTGAACGAGAGCGTACCGCCATTGCGCGAGATGAGCTGAAGCCAGAGCAGCGGGCGGCGCGCGAAATCCCGCGTCGCAATGTAGTCGACGCTCATCTGGCAGGCGACCGGCGTCATCATGAAGCCGATCAGTCCCATGTCGTGATAGAGCGGCAGCCAGGATGTGCAACGGTCGCCCCGCCCGATATGCAGGCCATGGCGCGTGATGGCGGTCGTGTTGCTCATCGCCGCCGCATGGGTGACCGCGGCGGCGACGGGGAAGCGGGTGCTGCCGGAGGAATATTGCAGGTAGGAGAGCTGCTGTGGGTCGATCTCGGGCAGCATCACCCCGTCCGGCGCGGCCTCGTGCATCTCTGCGAGTACCCCGTTCAGGCGCAGGCTCGGCACTTGCGCCGCCGCCTCGTCCACGAACTCCTTCAGCTCCGCCGGCCCGAAAACGGCGCTGGCGCCGGAAAACTGCATCTGCCGGCTGATCTGCTCGACATAAGCCTGGCGTCCGCCGAACGTCGCCGGCAAAGGTAGCGGCGTCGCGACCAGTCCGGCATACTGACAGCCGAAAAACGCCCGCATGAAATCGCCATGGGTCTCCGCGATCATGGCCACCCGCTCACCCGGCGCGAAGCCGGCGGCGATCAGCTTTCGTGCCAGGCCGATCGCATCGGCGCGAAGTTGCGCATAGGGCAGCCGCTCCACCAGCTCGCCGCGCGCGCTGTAGAAGTTCAGGCCGGTTTCCCCCCGCGCGGCATAATCGAGCGCGTCGGTCAGGCGGGCAAAGCCGCTGGCGCGCGTCGGCAGGGTCGAGTTGATCGTCGGAGTGGGTTCGAGCATGGGCCTGGTGCGAGTGCTGGACGCTGCAATGACGGCGCCGAATCATGAATTAGGTGCTGCTGCGTAACAAAACCGCCGCGGCCCCGCAAGTCAATTGCATGCCCACGTTCTTGAGTTGATCTTGCGAAACACTTGGAAACATTCACTAATTTTCATCTTTCCCGCTAGCCGCCGCACCGTCTATAGTCGCTACACCACTGGGGGGAGCCGGGCATCCGGCTGAGAGGTCCCAAGCGCGGGACGACCCCTCGAACCTGATCCGGTTCAGACCGGCGTAGGGACGAGTGTTTGATGAATGTCTTTGACGGCCCTCTCGGTCGCCCAACTCCCGCCTCCGGCCTCACCGTGCGCGGCCTTACGCTGCGCTTCCGCGCCGAGATCCTGTTCCAGGATCTCTCGTTCGACCTTCCGCCTGGCCGTTTCACCTGCCTCCTCGGCCCGAGCGGCGTCGGCAAGACCAGCCTGCTGCGCGCCTTAGCCGGGCTGATGCCGGTTCGGGATGCCGAGATCCGCTGTGACGATACCGGTTCGCCGGCGGGGCGCATCGCCTGGATGGACCAGCGCGACCAGCTCCTGCCCTGGCTGAACGCGCGCGACAACGTGACGCTCGGCAGCCGCCTGCGCGGCGAGCCGGCGGACGGGGAGCGGGCGCGCATGCTGCTGGCCGAGGTCGGCCTCGCCGGACAGGCTGAGACGCAGCCGGCGGCACTCTCCGGCGGCATGCGCCAGCGCGTGGCGCTGGCGCGCACGCTTTATGAGGACCGCCCGATCGTTTTGCTCGACGAGCCCTTCGCGGCCGTCGACGCGCCGACCCGGCACCGGTTGCAGCGCCTCGCCGCCCGGCTGCTCGCTGGACGGACCGTCCTGCTGGTGACCCATGATCCGCTCGAAGCTCTCATTCTCGGCCACGAGGTGCATGTCCTCTCCGGCCGCCCGGCGCGCATCGCGGCGACGCTCCGCCCGGACGGTCTGCCGCCGCGCAGCGCCGCGAGCCCGGCGCTCGCCGCCATGCAGGCGGAACTGCTGGACAGGCTCGCCAATGCCGACAGCGAGGGGCTGCCATGATGATGTCGGCTCGCCTCGGCGGCGCCATCCTGGCCCTGCTCGCATGCTGGCAGGCGGTCGTGCTGCTAAGCGGGCTGCCGCCCTATATACTGCCCGCGCCGGCCGCCGTCGGCCATGTTCTCATGACGCGCGCCGACATCATTCTCGGCCATGCCGCTATCACTGCCGCCGAGATCCTGGCCGGCCTTCTGCTCGGCACCCTGCTTGGGGCGGCCGCCGCGCTCGCCATCGATCATGCGCGGCTGGCACGTACCTGGCTGCTGCCGCTGGTCATCGCCAGCCAGGCAATCCCGGTCTTCGCGCTGGCGCCCATCCTCGTTCTGTGGTTCGGCTACGGCCTCGCCTCGAAAGTCGCGATGGCGGCGCTCATCATCTTCTTTCCGGTGACGGTCGCCTTCCTCGACGGACTGCGGCGGACCGATACCGGCTGGCTCGACCTGGCACGCACGATGGCGCCGGCCGGAAGGCGCGGGCGTTTCGCCATCCTGCTCCGTATCCGCATTCCCGCCGCCCTGCCTGCCTTCGGCAGCGGCCTGCGCGTGGCGGCGGCGGTGGCGCCGATCGGCGCGGTGATCGGCGAGTGGGTCGGCTCGAGCGCGGGCCTCGGCCATCTCATGCTGCATGCCAACGGACGCATGCAGATCGATCTCATGTTCGCCGCCCTGTCGGTGCTGGCGGCACTGGCGCTCACGCTCTATTTCGCGATCGATGCCCTGCTGCGCCGGCTCATGCCCTGGGCGCCCGAAAGATTCCTGGACCAGTCGGAAGAAGAAACCTGATCTGTCGTAGCCCCCGTTGAAAAAGAGGATTGAAAAGATGCATCGCCTGCTCACGCTGTTGTTCGTCCTAGCCCTTGCCCTCCCCGCCGCCGCTGCCGCCCGCGCCGCGGACAAGCTTACGGTGATGCTCGACTGGTTCGTCAATCCCGACCATGCGACACTGGTTGTGGCCCGCGAGCGCGGCTACTTCAAGGCGCAGGGGCTGGAGGTGGAACTGATCGCGCCGGCCGATCCGAACGACCCGCCGAAGCTGGTCGCCGCCGGCAAGGCGGATATCGCCGTGAGCTACCAGCCACAGCTCCATGTGCAGGTGGCGCAGGGGCTGCCGCTCCTGCGTTTCGGCACCCTGGTGGCCACGCCGCTCAATTCCCTCGTCGTGCTTCGCGACGGACCGGTACGTGCGATCGCCGATCTCAAGGGACGCAAGATCGGCTATTCCGTCGGCGGCTTCGAGGATGCGCTGCTCAAGGCAATGCTGGAGAAGCATGGGCTGAAACTTTCGGACGTCACCCTGGTAAACGTCAATTTCAGCCTCTCGCCGGCACTCATCTCCGGCCAGGTGGATGCGGTAATCGGGGCGTTCCGCAATTTCGAGCTGAACCAGATGGACATCGTCGGCCGGCCGGGACGGGTCTTCTTCGTCGAAGAGGAAGGCGTGCCCGCCTATGACGAACTGATCCTCGTCGCCCATCGCGAGCGCCTCGGCGATGGGCGCATGCGCCGCTTCCTCGATGCGCTCGAGCAGGGCACGCAATACCTGATCAATCACCCGAAGGAAAGCTGGCAGCTCTTCATCGCCGCCTACAAGGATCGCGACGACGAACTGAACCGGCGGGCCTGGGGCGATACGCTGCCGCGCTTCGCGCTGCGCCCCGCAGCCCTCGACCGGGTTCGTTACGAACGCTTCGCCGCGTTCCTCGCAGCGCAGAAGATCATCCCCGAAGCACTCGAGATCGGCCGTTATGCCGTGGAACTGCCGGCCGCGACGCGGCCGTGACGGGGAGGCGCGCCGCTGCGGCGGGGGATGAAACCCGCCCCGGCACGCCTACTCTTCCAGCATGATCTCCGCCACTTGCGGACCCTTCGGTCCGCGGCCGATGCGCACACGCACCGGCTGGCCGGGCTGCAGGTCGGAGACGCCGATGCGCCGCAGCACCTCCATATGCACGAATACGTCCTGCGAGCCCTCGCCGCGCGAGACGAAGCCGTAGCCCTTGACCACATTGAACCACTTGACCCGCGCTTCCTGGAATTCGCCTTCGGCCTCGATCGGCGGGAAGCGCTCTGCGCCAGGAGCGCCCATCGGGCGTCCCTGTCCCTCGTAGCCGGATGCGCCACCGGAAGAAAAGGGACGCGGCCGGCGCGCCGGCGGCTGCATGGGCGCCGACGCATTGTCGAGTTCGACGACGCGCACGGCCTGCAAGCCCTTCGGGCGGCGCACCGCCTCACAAACGATCGCCGCACCCTCCTGGACACTGTCGTAGCCGGCCTGCCGCAGGCAGGACAGATGCAGGAAAACGTCCCCGGTCCCATCGTTCGGTGTTATGAACCCGAACCCCTTTACCGCATTAAACCACTTGATGGTCCCTGTTATCGTGACGGTGTCTTGTTGTGCACCGTCGCCTCCCCATTGGCCGTCCATGCGGACCCCGCACAGCAAAAATACCCACATTAAACCCTAGCACATTTTCCATTTGTCACAAGGCCCGCACCCGCGCCTTCGCGCGCCACCTGAGCCCTTGCCGAGCAGCAGCAAAACCAAACATCTTGTATGTCGCAGGCCGGACAACCCCGTCCGGTAGCGAACGCGGGAGACTACGATGCCACGAGCATTGCGCGGCGCGCTCGCCGCAGCCCTCTTCCTTGCGCTGCTCGCCGCCTGCGCCGCCGGCAAAAACGAGATCGCCTGGCACCACACGCTAGAGCGCGAGCACGTCCTTGCCGGGCGCATCTGGTCGACCGCGGAGGCGCGCCTCATCGCTGCCGATGATCTGTATCGGGCGCTGGCGAGTGCAGATTTTGTCCTGCTCGGCGAACGCCATGACAATCAGGATCATCACCTGCTGCAAGCGGCGACGCTGCGGGCGCTCGCCGCGCAGGGCCGCCGCCCTGCCGTCGCCTTCGAAATGATCGACCAGGAACAGGCGGATGCGCTGGCCAGCTTCCTTGCCGCCGCGCCGAAGGACATGTCCGGCCTCGGCGCCGCCATCGGCTGGGAGCGGACCGGGTGGCCGGACTGGTCCTTCTATCGCCCGATTGCCGAGACGGCGCATGCAGCCGGACTGACGATGCGCGCCGCCAACCTGCCGCGGGCGCGCATTCGCGAGGCGGTCCGTGGCGGCGCCGCAAGCGTGCCTGAACCTATGCGCACGCGACTGGCGCTGGGTCAGGCGCTGCCGGCAGAAGTACAGGCAACGATGGAAAGGGAAATCGCCGACGCCCATTGCGGCATGCTTCCGGCCTCGCTGCTGCCGGGCATGGCCTTCGCGCAGCGGCTGCGCGATGCAGTCATGGCGGACAGCATGCTGGCCGCACCGGGCGATGGCGCGGTGCTGATCGCCGGCAACGGTCATGTGCGGCGCGACCGGGGCGTTCCCGTGCATCTGGTGGCGCGCGCGCCGGCGCGTTCCGTCGCGACGCTTGCCTTCATTGAAGTCGATGCCGCGCGGGTACGACCGGAGGACTACCAACTGCCGTTCGATTTCGTGTGGTTCACGCCGCGCGTCGACGATCTCGACCCTTGCGAGCGGATGCGGCGCGCGCGCGGCGGATAGTGCCGGCTATTCCAGTGTGGCGGGGTCGATGCGGCGCTTGGGTTTCCAGCGTTTGATCTCGCGCCCGTCCAGGGTAAAGCGGGGCAGCGGGTCGGCCCGGTGCAACGATGCCGCAGTCGCGCTCCGGTTGGCGTTGGCTCGCTGCCTCGGCGCCTGCGCCGCCCTGGGCTGCGCGTAGGCATGACGCATGGCCTCGCGCGTGATCTCGCCGCCTTGCACCTTCTGCAATGTCGCCTTCCAGAGGCCGTCGGCAGCGACCAGCCGCTGCAGCCCGATCAACGGCATGACGCCGTAGCGATCCCACAAAGTGGCGAGAATGCGCTCTCCAACGCCGGGAAGCACCGGCTCCGGCGGCGCGGCGAGCCCGGCCTGCAGCGCCACCGTCACGTTGGGCTCACGCGGGCCTTCCTCGTGGGCAAGGAACACGCCGGGCATGAGCGCCGCGCCTTCATGGGCGGCGGCATAGCTCGCCTGCCCCAGGTAGAGCAGCAGGTTGAGCTTCTGCGGATCGAGCGGCTGGCGTTCCGCCGCGCTCTTCAGAATGAACCAGATCGCCGCATCGAGGGCGGAGGGAATGACCGGCGGTCGCCGGTCGGGCGGATGGTGCGCAGGCATGGCGCAAGGCTAGGCGCCCCGTGGTTAGCGAGGGGTTAAGAGCCGGTTCCATCACGGCGCGAAACACACTAGTCTCGCGGCCCAGATGGCGCGACGGACGCCGGAAATGCCAGAGCGAGGACCGCATCATGGACATGAAGGGCGAACAGCTCATTCCCGCCCCGCGCGCCGACGTGTGGGCGGCGCTGAACGATCCCGAGACGCTCAAGCAGGCCATTCCAGGCTGCGAAAGCATCGAGAAGGTATCCGACACCGAACTGGTGGCGACGGTGATCGCCAAGGTCGGCCCGGTGAAGGCGACGTTCAAGGGCAAGGTGACCCTGTCGGACATCGATCCGCCGAACAGCTATCGCATCTCCGGCGAGGGCGCCGGCGGCGCGGCGGGTTTCGGCAAGGGCGGCGCCACGGTGCGGCTGCGGGACGCGCCGGACGGCGGCACGCTGCTTGTCTATGAAGCCCAGGCGCAGGTCGGCGGCAAGCTGGCACAACTTGGCTCGCGCCTCATCGACGCCACGGCCCGCAAGCTGGCGGACGATTTCTTCACCCGCTTCAACGAGATCGTAAGCGCGCGCGCGGCCCCGGCGCCGGCGGAACCGGTGTCCGCCGAGGCGGCGAAGCCCGCAGCCGCCCCGCCGCTTGCGGACGGAGGAACGAACGGAGCCGGCCGCGGCATTCCCTCCTGGGCCTGGGGTGCAGCGGTCATCGTTGTTGTGCTGATCGTTTTGTGGGCATTCTCGTCCGCCGGGTGAAGCGCGGGCGGTTCCGGTCGGAGAAAAGTATTCGCGCACCGCTTGACCGGCGGCCTCCGGCAAACCAGACTCCCTCATCCGGGACGTGCCGGCCGTCGTCCCCGGCATGCGTGCCGCCCGCCCGGGCGGCCAGAGTCGTACAGGGAGGAAATCATGCCAACCGTTTCCATGACGGTGAACGGAAAAACCGTTTCGCGCGACGTCGAGGCCCGCACCCTGCTGGTCCAGTTCCTGCGCGAACACCTCAATCTCACGGGAACCCATGTCGGCTGCGATACCAGCCAGTGCGGCGCCTGCGTCGTTCATGTGGACGGGCGCAGCGTGAAGTCCTGCACCATGCTGGCCGCGCAGGCGAACGGCGCCAGCGTGACGACCATCGAGGGACTGGCGCAAGGCGACAAGCTGCATCCGATGCAGGAAGCCTTCCGCGAGCATCATGCCCTGCAGTGCGGCTTCTGCACCCCCGGCATGATCATGAGCGCGATCGACCTGGTGAAGCGCAATCCGAACCCCTCCGAGGAGACGATCCGGCACGAACTCGAAGGCAACATCTGCCGTTGCACCGGCTACCACAACATCGTGAAGGCCGTGAAGGCCGCCGCAGCCAACATGTAAGGGGTTCGCCATGACCGCTGAATCAGGCATCGGCGCCTCGGTGCGCCGCAAGGAAGACCGCAGATTCATCACAGGCAACGGCCGTTACACGGACGACCTCAACCGTCCCGGCCAGACCTACGCCTTTTTCGTCCGTTCGCCCCATGCCCATGCGCGCATCAAGCGCGTCGACACGACCAAGGCATCGAAGATGCCGGGCGTCGTCGCCATCTTCACCGGCAAGGACGTGGCCGACTCCAAGGTCGGTGGACTGATCTGCGGCTGGCTCATCAAATCCAAGGACGGCTCGCCGCACAAGGCGCCGCCCCACCCGATCATCGCGCTGGACACGGTGCGCCATGTCGGCGACCAGGTGGCCGTGGTCATCGGCGAGACGCTGGCGCAGGCGCGCGACGCGGCCGAACAGGTCCAGGTCGAATACGAGGTGCTGCCGGCCGTGGTCGATCCCAAGGATGCCGCGGCCAAGGGGGCACCTCAGGTGCATGCGGATGCGCCCGGCAACCTCTGCTACGACTGGGAACTCGGCGACAAAGCAGCGACCGAAGCGGCCTTCGCCAAGGCGCATCACGTGGCGAAGCTCGATCTGGTCAACAACCGCCTGATTCCGAATGCCATGGAACCGCGCGCGGCGGTCGCCGAGTATGATTTCGGCACAGACAGCTACACCGTTTGGTCGACGAGCCAGAACCCGCATGTGCTTAAACTGCTGCTGTGCGCCTTTGTCCTTCAGGTGCCCGAGCACAAGATGCGCGTCATCGCGCCCGACGTGGGCGGCGGCTTCGGCTCGAAGATCTTCAATTACCCGGAAGAGACGGTCTGCACCTGGGCCTCGAGGCAGATCCGGCGCCCGGTGAAATGGACCGCCGAGCGCAGCGAGAGCTTCCTGACCGACGCCCATGGCCGCGATCACGTCACCCATGTCGAGCTGGCGCTCGACAAGGCTGGCAAATTTCTCGCCATGAGGGTGGATACCCACGCCAATCTCGGCGCCTACCTCTCCACCTTCGCCACCTCGGTCCCGACCTATCTCTACGCGCCGCTTCTGGCGGGGCCCTATACCACGCCCCAGCTCTATATCGAGGTGAAGGGCGTGTTCACCCATACGACCCCGGTCGATGCCTATCGCGGCGCGGGACGGCCGGAGGCGACCTACCTGCTCGAGCGCATAGTCGAGACGGCGGCGCGCGAGATGAAGATCGACCCGGCGGAGCTGCGCCGGCGCAACTTCATCCCGCCGGATGCCTTCCCCTACCAGACGCCGGTCATCCAGCAGTACGACATCGGCAATTATCACGCCTCGCTCGACAAGGCGCTGGAGATGATCGACTACAAGGGCTTCCCAGCGCGCCGCGCGCAGTCCGAGAAGAAAGGAAAGCGGCGCGGCATCGGCTTCTCCTCCTATATCGAAGCCTGCGGCATCGCGCCTTCGGCCGCGGTCGGCGCGCTGGGCGGCGGTGTGGGCCTGTGGGAATCGGGACAGGTCCGCTTCAACCCCACCGGCTCGGTGACGATCCATACCGGCAGCCACAGCCACGGCCAGGGCCACGAGACCACCTTCGCCCAGATCGTCGCCGACAAGCTCGGCGTGCCGATCGAGAATATCGAGGTGGTGCATGGCGACACGGACAAGACCGCGTTCGGCATGGGCACCTACGGCTCGCGCTCGCTCGCGGTCGGCGGGTCCGCCATCGTCAAAGCCTGCGACAAGATCGTCGCCAAGGCCAAGAAGATCGCAGCGCACATGCTGGAAGCGGCGGTCGAGGACATCGAGCACGAGCGCGGCGTCTTCAAGGTGAGCGGCACCGACAAGAGCGTCAACATCGCCCAAATCGCCTTTTCCGCCTATGTCCCGCACAACTACCCGGCCGATGTCGAACCGGGATTGGACGAGACCGCGTTCTACGATCCGCTGAACTTCAGCTTCCCGGCGGGGACCCATATCTGCGAGGTCGAGGTCGATCCGGACACCGGCATCGTCGACATCGCGAAATGGGTGGCGGTCGATGATTTCGGCACGGTGATCAACCCGATGGTGGTGGAGGGCCAAGTCCATGGCGGCATCGCCCAGGGTGTCGGCCAGGCCCTGCTCGAGACCTGCGTCTACGACAAGCAGTCCGGGCAGCTCCTCACCGGCTCATACATGGACTACTGCATGCCGCGAGCCGACGACCTGCCAAGCTTCGAAGTCGGCATGACGACCACGCCCTCGCCGCTCAATCCGCTGGGCGTCAAGGGCTGCGGCGAGGCGGGTGCAATCGCCGCGCCGCCGGCACTGATCAACGCCGTAACCGATGCGCTCGGCATCAAGCATCTCGACATGCCAGCCTCGCCGGAAAAAGTCTGGCGCGCCGCGCAGGCCAATCGCCCGCGCATGGCGGCCGAATAGGAACAGGGGGACCCGAACATGTATGCGTTCAACTATCATCGTCCCGGCAGCCTCGCGGAGGCGACCAAGCTGATCGCCGCCAACACGGAAGCGAAACTATTGGCCGGTGGCCAGACCCTGATCCCGACGCTCAAGCAGCGCCTGGCGCAGCCCGGCGACGTGATCGACCTCGGCGGCATTGCCGAACTCAAGGGCATCAAGGTCGAAGGCGGCAGTGTCGTCATCGGCGCCATGACCAGGCATGGCGAGGTGGCGTCATCGGCCGAGGTGAAAAAGGCCATTCCGGCCCTTGCCGCGCTGGCGGGCGGTATCGGCGATCCGCAGGTGCGCAACCTGGGCACCATCGGCGGCTCGATCGCCAACAGCGATCCGGCGGCGGACTATCCGGCCGCGGCCCTTGGTCTCGGCGCGACGATCCATACCAGCAAGCGCCAGATCCCGGCCGACAAGTTCTTCACCGGCATGTTCGAGACCGCCCTCGAAGAAGGCGAGATCATCGTCAAGGTGGCCTTTCCGGCGCCGAAGCGCGCGGCCTACCAGAAGTTCGAGAACCCGGCCTCGCGCTACGCCATCGTGGGCGTATTGGTCGCCGAAACGGCGAATGGCGTGCGGGTGGCAGTTACCGGGGCCGCGCCTTCGGTCTTTCGCTGGACGGAAGCAGAGGCGGCACTGGGGAAGAGCTTCGCCGCCGGCGCGCTCGACGGGCTCAAGGCAAAGGCAGACGGACTGAACGCCGATATCCATGCCTCGGCGGAGTATCGCGCGCATCTGATCGGCGTCATGGCGCGCCGGGCGGTGGCGGCCTGCGGCTGACCGGCGGGGAGTCATTCGTGAGCCCTGAGCGAGGGGAGTCCGTCTCCCCTCGCCGTCTTTTCAAGCGATTAATGAAGAATTATCTTTAAGCCGTTATAATTATGGAATTAATACAAAGCGGAGCTGGGTTGGTCGGACTTCTCGGGCTGGCCTGGCTTCTGAGCGAGGATCGCCGCGCCCTGCGCTGGCGACCGTTGCTCATCGCGCTCCTCCTCCAGATCGTCCTTGCGGCGCTGTTCACCTCGTTGCCGCCGCTCAAGTCCGCTCTGGCCTCGCTCACCGGCGCGGTCAACTCCATCGCCGCCGCGACCCGTGCGGGAACATCTTTCGTCTTCGGCTATATCGGTGGCGGGCCCCTTCCTTTCGACGAGAAGAGTCCGGGCTCGAGCTTCAACCTCGCCTTTCAGGCGCTGCCGCTGATCCTGGTGATGAGCGCACTATCGAGCCTGCTGTTCCATTGGCGGATCCTGCCCGCGCTGGTGCGGGCGTTCGCCTGGGGGCTGCGGCGAACGCTCGGCACTGGCGGCGCGGTGGGCGTCGCCACGGCGGCGAATATCTTCGTCGGCATGGTCGAGGCGCCGCTCTTCGCCCGCCCCTACCTCGCGCGGCTGAGCCGGGGCGAACTCTTCGTGGTGATGACGGCGGGCATGGCGACCATCGCAGGTACCGTCCTCGTGCTCTATGCCGTGATCCTGGCCCCTGCCATTCCTGATGTCGGCGGCCATCTGGTCCTGGCCTCGCTGCTCAGCGCCCCGGCGGCCATCCTGGTCGCGCAGGTCATGATCCCGGACCGCGCGCCGGGCACCGAGGGCGATATCGCGGTTCCCGATCCCGCCACCTCGTCGATGGACGCCATCACGCGTGGCACGCTCTCGGGCGTGCAGCTCCTCGTCAACGTGGTTGCCATGCTGATCGTGCTGGTGGCACTGGTCCACCTGCTGAACCAGGTCATCGCGCTCGCGCCGGACGTGGCTGGGGCGCCGCTGACGCTGCAGCGCCTGCTCGGCTGGATCATGGCACCGATCTGCTTCCTGATGGGCATTCCCTGGAGCGAGGCGGTGCTGGCCGGGCAGCTCATGGGCACCAAGACGGTGCTGAACGAGTTCGTCGCCTATCTCGATCTGGCGGGCATCGGAGACGAGGCGCTCTCGGCACGGTCCCGCCTGATCCTCACCTACGCCCTGTGCGGATTCGCCAATTTCGGCAGCCTCGGCATCATGATCGGCGGCCTCGGCACCATGGTGCCCGAGCGTCGGGGGGAGATCGTCGCACTCGGACTGCGCTCGCTGGTCTCCGGCACCCTGGCAACCTGCATGACCGGCGCAGTCATCGGCCTTTTCGTGTAGAATTGCCTTCCCGCCCGTCAGGTCAGAGTAACGCTCCATGTCCACCCCCCTGCCCGCCACAATCGATGCCACGGAAGCCCTTCTCGCGGGCGAGGATTATGTCGCCGACCGCGCGCTGGCGACGACGCTGTTTCTGGCGCTCAGCCTGCGCCGGCCGCTGTTCCTCGAAGGCGAGGCCGGGGTCGGCAAGACCGAAATCGCCAAGGTTCTCTCGCGCGCCCTCGGCCGCCGGCTGGTGCGCCTGCAATGCTACGAAGGGCTGGACGTCGCCTCCGCCGTCTATGAATGGAACTATGCGAGGCAGATGATCGAGATCCGCCTGGCAGAGGCGGCCGGCATCCAGGACCGCGACAAGATCGGCCAGGACGTATTCTCCTCGCGCTTCCTGATCGAGCGCCCGCTGCTGCAGGCGCTGCGGGCGGATGCGGCCGGCCCGCCGGTCCTGCTGATCGACGAACTCGACCGGACCGACGAGCCGTTCGAGGCTTACCTCCTGGAGATCCTGTCCGACTTCCAGATCACCATTCCGGAAATCGGCACCATCAAGGCACCGGAGCCGCCGATCGTCGTCATCACCTCGAACCGCACCCGGGAAATCCACGACGCGCTCAAGCGGCGCTGTCTCTATCATTGGGTGGCCTATCCGGATGCCGAGCGGGAGCTGCGCATCATCGCGCGCAAGGTGCCGGGAGCCGACCAGCGGCTCGCGCGACAGGTCGTGGGCTTCGTGCAGGAATTGCGCCGAATGGATCTCTTCAAGCTGCCCGGCATCGCCGAGACGATCGACTGGGCGGAAGCGCTGATCCAGCTCAACGTCATCGCGCTCGACCCGCGCACCGTCAACGACACGATCGGCGTGCTGCTCAAATACCAGGACGACATCGCCAAGGTGCAGGGCAGCGAGGCGGCCGCCATCATCAATCGCGTGCAGGCCGAGATGGCCGCCGGACCGCGATGAGCGACGACCCCGCCCGCCTGGTCGAGAACATCATGTATTTCGGCCGCGTGCTGCGTGCCGCCGGCTTGCCGATCGGCCCGGGGCGGATCATCGATGCAGTGCGGGCGGTGGAGGTGGCCGGAATCGGCCGGCGCGACGACCTCTACTGGACCCTTCATTCGGTGCTGGTCAACCGGCAGGACCAGAAGGAGCTGTTCGACCAGGCTTTCCACATCTTCTGGCGCAACCCGCAGCTTCTGGAAAAGATGATGGGCCTGCTGCTTCCCACCATCGATCCGGGCGGCGAGATGGATTCGCGCCGGCAGAACCGCCGGCTCGCGGACGCGTTCTTTCCCGGTCTCGGCGCGGCCGATCCGAAAGGCGCCGGTCGCCAGGAGGAGGAACTGGAAATCGATGCCACCCTCACCTACTCGGACCGCGAGCTGCTGCAGAAGATGGATTTCGAGACGATGAGCGCCGAAGAACTGCGACGGGCCCGGCGCCTCATCGCGCAGATGCGCCTGCCCATCGTCGAGGTCCCGACGCGCCGCTTCCATCCCGACCCGCGCGGACGGCGCGCCGACATGCGCGCGACCCTGCGCGCGGCGCTGCGTTCGGGCGGGGGACACATTCCGCTGAAGCACCGGGAGGCGGCGACGCGGCATCCGCCGCTCGTCGTGCTCTGCGACATTTCCGGCTCCATGAGCCGCTATTCCCGCGTGTTCCTGCATTTCCTGCATGCCATCACCAACGACCGCGACCGGGTGCATACGTTCCTGTTCGGCACCCGCCTGACCAACGTCACGCGCCAGCTCCGCTTCCGCGACATCGACATGGCGATGCAGAAGATCGGCGCCGTGGTGCAGGACTGGTCGGGCGGCACCCGGATCGGCGCTACGCTCCACGCGTTCAACCGCGACTGGTCGCGCCGGGTGCTGGGCCAGGGGGCCATCGTGCTGTTCATCTCCGACGGGCTGGACCGCGATGCCGGCGCCGGGCTCGAACACGAGATCGAGCGGCTGCGCATGTCCTGCCGGCGGCTGGTCTGGCTGAACCCGTTGCTGCGCTATGAGGGCTTCGAGCCGAAATCCATCGGAATCCGCACTATATTGCCCCATGTGGACGAATTCAGGCCGGTGCACAACCTGGAAAGTCTTGAGGATCTTGCGGCCGCCCTGGGCAGACCGGCCCCCCGACGCGACCTGTCCGTGAGGGAGAAAGCAGCATGACATCCGCGCAGAATCCCGACGTGTTGCAGCAGGCCGGCCAATGGCGTCGCGAGGGGCGCGGCGTCGCCATCGCCACGGTGGTGACCACCTGGGGCTCGGCGCCCCGGCCGGTTGGCAGCCAGCTTGCCATCACCGAGGACGGCGCCTTCGTCGGCTCGGTCTCCGGCGGCTGCATTGAGGGCGCCGTCGTGCAGGAGGCTGTCGACACGATCCACGACGGCAAGCCGCGCATGCTCGATTTCGGCGTGACCGACGACCAGGCCTGGGAGGTCGGCCTCGCCTGCGGCGGAAAAATCCAGGTCTATGTGGAGCGACTCGACTGAACGGCCATGCAGAGCACGACCTTTGAACAGTTGCAGGCAGACCGGACCGCCAAGGTTCCCGTAGTGCTTGCCAAGAACCTGCGGACCGGTGCGGAGACCCTCCTCTACCTGCAGGGCAAGAAAGGTGCCAGGGGCTGGCCGCACCAGGTCGCGGAGGCGGCGCGCGCCGCGCTCCTCGCCGATCGCTCCACCACCATCGAGACGGCCGAAGGCCCGGTCTTCCTCAATGTCTTCAATCCGCCGCTGCGCATGATCGTGATCGGCGCGGTGCATATCTCCCAGTCCCTCGCGCCCATGGCGGCACTTGCGGGCTACGACGTGAGCGTCGTCGATCCGCGCCGTGCCTTCGCCACCGGCGAACGCTTTCCCGGCGTGCATCTCTCCCATGCCTGGCCGGATGAGGCCATGGCGGCTTTCGCGCCCGACCTGCGGACGGCGGTGGTGACCCTCACCCACGACCCGAAGCTCGACGATCCGGCGCTGGCCGCCGCGCTGCGCTCCGATGCCTTCTATATCGGCGCCCTCGGTTCGATCCGCACCCATGCGAGGCGGCTCGACCGGCTGCGCACGGCCGGCTTTCCCGAACACGAACTCTCCCGTATCCAAGGGCCTGCCGGGCTTGATATCGGCGCACGTTCCCCGGCGGAGATTGCCGTCTCCATCCTGGCGCAGGCGACGGAACGGCTGCGCAAGCGGGCGGCTTGAGAGATGCGCTTCGGTCCCCTCTCACTCGACGAGGCGGAGGGCGCCATCCTGGCGCACAGCCTCTCCGCGGGCGGTCTCCGCCTGAAGAAGGGGCATCGCCTCGGCGCCGGCGACCTGGCGCGGCTTGCGGAGGCCGGCCTGCGCAATGTCGTCGCCGCACGCCTGGAAGCCGGCGATGTGCCGGAGGATCAGGCGGCCGATCTCGTCGCCGCCGCCGCTTCGGGTCCCGGCACGCGGCGCAACGCGCCTTTCACGGGCCGCGCCAATCTCTATGCGGAAGCGCATGGAATCGCGCTTCTCGATGCCGCGCGCGTCGACCGTCTCAATCTCGTGCATGAGGCGCTCACCATCGCCACCGTGGCGCCGTTCGAGGCGGTCGAGCCCGGCCAGATGCTGGCGACCGTCAAGGTGATCCCGTTCGCCGCGCCGGAGAAAGCCGTCGCGGAATGCAGTGCGATAGCGCGTGAGGGCGGCCCACTGGTATCGGTCGCTTCGTTCCGGCCGCACCGTGTCGGACTGCTGGCCACGCGCCTGCCCCAGACCAAGGACAGCGTGGTGGAGAAGACGGCCGGTTCTGTCCGCCAGCGGGTCGAGGAACTGGGCAGCCAGCTCGCCGCGGTCAAGATCACCGGGCATGAGACGGAGGCGGTCGGCCGGGCGCTCGGGGCGCTCGCGCGTGAGGATTGCGAGCCGCTGCTGGTCTTCGGCGCATCGGCCATCGTCGACCGTCGCGACGTGATCCCGGCCGGCATCGAGGCCGCCGGCGGCGAGGTCGAGCATTTCGGCATGCCGGTAGATCCGGGCAACCTGCTCCTGCTCGGCCGCATCGGCGGGCGGCGGGTCATCGGCGTGCCCGGCTGCGCCCGCTCCCCCAAGCTCAACGGTTTCGACTGGGTTCTGCAACGCATGCTGGCAGGCATCGCGGTCGGCCGCACCGACATCCAGCGCATGGGCGTTGGCGGCCTGCTCAAGGAGATCGCCACCCGGCCGCAGCCGCGCGAACAGGGCGGTGAAGCCGTTGCGCCACGCGCCCCGCGCATCGCCGCGATCGTGCTCGCCGCGGGTCAGTCGCGGCGCATGGGCACGAACAAGCTGCTGGAGCAGCTCGACGGCCAGCCTATGATCCGCCGCGTCGTCGATGCCGTGCTGCAATCGCAGGCCCGCCCGGTGGTGGTCGTGACCGGCAATCAGGCGGACGAGGTGCGCTCGCTGCTGCGCGGCCGGCCCGTCGCCCTGATCCACAACCAGGATTTCGCGCAAGGGCTCAGCTCCTCGCTGCGGCGCGGCCTCTCCGCCATCCCGCCGGATTGCGACGGCGTGATGATCTGCCTGGGCGACATGCCCCGCGTCACCGCGCGGCATATCGACCGTCTCATCGCCGCCTTCAATCCGACCGAGGGCCGTGCCATCTGCGTGCCGACCTGGAACGGCAAGCGTGGCAACCCCGTGCTCTTCGCCGCGATGTTCCTGCCCGAGATGCGCGACGTCGCGGGCGATACCGGCGCCCGGCACCTGATTGGCCGGCATGGCGAACTGGTCTGCGAGGTCGCCATGGACGATAACGGTGTTCTGGTGGACGTGGATACGCCGGAAGCCCTTGCCTCACTGCGCGCCGCCGGGGTCACGGCATGAACTTCGACCCCGCCGCCCTGCGCACGGAGTTCCCGATCCTGGCGCTGCGCCCGCATGGCCAGCCCCTGCACTATCTCGACAACGGCGCCACCGCGCAGGTGCCGCGCGCGGTGCTGGATGCCATCCTGCGCCATGAGACCGGGGCGCGGGCCAACGTCAAGCGCAGCGTCCATTACCTGGCGGAAGCGGCGACAGAGGCCTACGAGGCGGCAAGAAACACGCTTGCGACGTATCTCAACGCCGCAGATGCGGACGAAATCATCCTCACCTCCGGCTGCACCGCCGCCATCAACCTGCTGGCGCACAGCTTCGGCTCGCGGCTCGATCCCGGGGACGAGGTCCTCATCTCGGTGCTTGAACATCACAGCAACATCGTTCCCTGGCAGATGCTGCGCGAGCGAAGGGGCATCGTGCTCAAGGCCATTCCGGTCACGTCGGAAGGCCGCCTCGACCTCGACCGGATGGAGAGCCTTCTCGGAAAGCGCACGCGCCTAATGGCCCTGACCCACGTCTCGAACGTCACCGGTGCCGAGACGGACGTGGCGCGGGTGGTGGCGGCAGCACGCGTGGTGGGGGCGCGGGTCTTTCTGGACGGGGCGCAGCGCGCGCCGCATGGCCCGCTCGATGTACGCGGCCTGGGCATCGATTTCTATGCCTTCTCCGGACACAAGATGTTCGGCCCTAACGGCGTTGGCGTGCTGTGGGGAAGGAAGGAGCTGCTCGAGACCATGCCCCCCTTCCTCGGCGGTGGCGAGATGATCGAGCGGGTCACGATCGAGCGGACGAGCTATGCCGAAGTGCCGCGCCGCTTCGAGGCTGGCACCCCGCCCATCGCCCAGGCGGTGGGCCTTGCCGCGGCGGCGAATTGGATCGCCGGTCTCGACCAGGAAGCCGTGCATGCGCATCTCGCGCGCCTCACCGGCCGGCTGCTCGAAGGACTTGCCCGCTTTCGCAGGCTGCGCGTGATCGGCCCGCAAGGTCTTCAGGCGCGTTATCCGGTGGTATCGTTTGCCATCGATGGCGCGCATCCGCACGATGTCTGCCAGATCCTCGATCGGCACGGCGTCGCGCTGCGCGGCGGGCATCATTGCGCCCAGCCGCTGATGGATGCCTTCGGCGTGGCTGGCACGACAAGGGCCAGCCTTGCCTGCTACAACGACACGGACGATATCGATGCCCTGCTGACGGGGCTCGAAGATGCCATGGCGAGGCTCGGCCGATGAGCGACGACATCTATCAGATGGATCTCCTGCGCCTGGCCGGCGATGCGCATGGCCATGGCCGGCTCACCTCGCCAACCGCCAGCGTGACCGCCGACAACCCGCTATGCGGCGATCGTGTCACGCTCGATCTCGAAGTGACGGACGGCAAGATAAGCGCCATCGGCCACGAGGTGAAGGCGTGCCTGCTCTGCCAGGCATCGGCAAGCCTCCTCGGCCGCCATGCGCCCGGAAGGACGGTGGCCGAATTGCACGAAGCCGCGGCTAGCGTGGCCGCCATGCTGCGACAGCCTGATGCCACCGAACTCCCGCCGGGCTGGAGCGGCATCGAGTCCCTGAAACCGGCGGCCCGCATCCGCAGCCGTCATGCCTGCGTGCTGCTGCCATTCCGTGCCCTTACCGAGGCGCTGGAGAAGGCTGCAAGGAAGGAATGAGACGCATGAAATCACGAAGCCCCAAGCCCGAGCTCTTCGATGAGATGAACGCCCTGGTGAAAGCCATCGCCGGCGCCCTGCGCATGGAAGAGGCGGACGTGGTCAATGCCTTCGAAAACAACATGGTCGTGGTGAACTTCAAGCGCACTGTGGACGGGAAGCCGGTCATCGACGTGCGTATCGCCGGCAAGCGCGCCACCATCGCTCTTGGCGAAAGCGAGGCATGATCGGACCGCGCGGCCGCAAGTTCCTCGGTCTTGCCGGATTGCTTGCCGGCCTGCTGCTCTATGCCGCATTCATGGTGACGATCGCTGTCAGGGCGTTGCCCGATCACTGGCTCGCCGAGCTGATTTTCTATCCGCTTGCCGGGCTGCTCTGGCTGCTGCCGGCCGTGCCGCTCGTGCGCTGGATGCAAGCCCAGGATCACTGAAGGCGGAAGGCGCGAAATCGTAACCGGGGAAGATGATCGCATTTCCCGGAAGCGGCGCCTGCCTTGTGCCGAATTCATGAAGAGATTGGCAACCAATCCTAATGCACGAGCCCCGTTCTGCCCCGAAAATGCGCGGCATTAACCATAAAATGACTTTGCATGCCGGACGAATCGCCTAAATCTGGCGCGAATTAACTAAGAAATTTGAAGGATTGTTAACTTCTTGCTGACAAAGATGCCTCCATCGGGCGGAGAGCCAGTCCGATGCCGGGATGACGCGGCACTCTCCAGGCCGATGCGATATAGGGGGCCATGATGATCAGTCACAATGCGGTTCGCGACCTGCGGCAGGCGGCAGAGATCCTGCGCTCCGTCGATCTGTGGGACGATGGTGTCGCACGCGAGCTGCGCGCCACCTGGTCGCGGCTCGAGCGCTTGGCCGAGCTGATCGAGAACCAGGATTTCGAGGCGGTGTGCGAACCGGCGCCGGCAGAACCGCGGTCCGCCAACGTGGTCCCGCTCGCGCGTCGCGTCGCAGGGCGCTAGGTCGGAGGGAACGGCGCAAGGCAGAGCAATGTTCCAGCGCGAGCTCATATCGCCCCTGCAATGGGCGAGCGCGTACAGGGACCTGGCCGCGCGATCGCTGGAACAGGCACGCCCCAATATCGGCGCCATCGGCTGGGTCGGCTTCATCGGATTTCCACTCTACTACTTCGTATGGTATGCGCTGGTCCCGCAGTCTTACGAGAACCTCTCCCTGCGCATGGCCGGCGCCATCCTCTGTCTCGGTCTGGCCCTGAACAGCCGCTGGCCGCGCGAGCTGCGCGGCCTCTTTCCGGCCTACTGGTTCTTTTCCGTCTTTTTCTGCCTGCCCTTCTTCTTCAACTACATGCTGATCCGGAACGAATTTTCCGTGATCTGGCTGCTCTCGAACCTGATCAGCGTCGTGCTGTTGGTCATGCTGGTGGATTGGCTGAGTTCGCTCCTTCTCTTCACCGCCGGCACGGTCGTCGCCGCGACTTTTGCCTACTACAACGGTGTCGGCAATCTGGAACTGCTGGCCCGTTATGGCGAGTATCTGCCGATCTTCATCTTCGCGCTCATTGCCGGCAGCATCTTCAACTACAAGTCCGAACTGCTGCGACGCGAACGCCATCGCGCCGCGCACGAATTCGGGCAGAACCTCGCGCGCGAGCTGAGGCCCTCGCTCAACGGCATGCGCGCCGGCATGCTCGGACTTGCCAAGTTCATGCCGGACCTGCTCCGCGCCTACCAGATCGCGCGCAATAGCAACCTGCCGGTACCCAACATCGAACGGCGCGAACTGGTGGCGCTCGAAGGCGTCGTCGAGCGTATTCGCCTGGAAGCGGAGCATGTCAACACGCTCTTCGAGATGGCGTCGGCCGATGCGCGTAATGTGACCATCGACCCCAATACGTTCAACGTCCGCTCGATCGCCGACTGCGTCGATGCGGCCTTGCAGACCTATCCTTTCCGCAGCGACCGTGAGCGCCAGCGCATCGTCTGGAAGCGCGACGGCGATTTCAGCTTCCTCGGCAACGATAGCCTGATGATCCGCGTTCTGATGATGCTGATCAAGAATTCGCTCTACAGCGTGACACGCGCCGGCAAGGGCGAAATCAGCATCCGCATCGGCACCGGCGCGGAGGAGAACTATCTATTCATACGCGAAACGGGTTTCGGGATTCCGGCGGCGCAGACTTCGGCGATCTTCGAGGGTGCCAGCAGTTACGTAGATCCGACGATTGCTTCCTCCGGTGGCCTTGCGTTCTGCAAGGCGGTGGTGGAGGGCTTCTCGGGCGAGATCTTCTGCCGCTCCGAATACGGGCGCTTCACGGAGTTCCAGCTCCACTTGCCGGCCGTGAAGCGCTCGCCGCTGCGCGCCGTGCCGCGGGTGGTGGCCTGAGCCCACTTGCGCTAACTTGATTTCCATGAAGGCTTTCGATCTGACCGCCCGCGTCGCGCTGGTGACCGGCGGCAATGGCGGGATAGGTCTCGGCATGGCCAAAGGACTTGCCGAAGCCGGTGCCACGGTCGCCATTCTCGGCCGGAACCGCGACAAGAACGAGGCCGCGCTTGCCTCGTTGGCCGCGCTGGGCCGGCCGGCATCGGCGCATCAGGGCGACGTCACGAGCGAAGCCGATCTGAAGCGCGTGGTCGCGGAGATCGAGCAACGCCACCTGCGCCTCGATATCCTGATCAACAATGCCGGCATCAACATCCGCAAGCGGCCGGAGGAATACGCTCTCGCGGAATGGCGGCAGATCCTCGACACCAATCTGACCAGCGCCTTCATCGCCGCGCAGGCGGCCTATCCGGCGATGAAGCGGGCCGGTGGTGGCAAGATCATCAATATCGGCTCCATGATGTCGATCTTCGGCGCTTCCTTTGCCGGCCCCTATGCCGCCAGCAAGGGCGGCATCGTGCAACTGACGCGCGCGCTGGCAAGCGCCTGGGCCGCAGACAACATCCAGGTCAATGCGGTGCTGCCGGGCTGGATCGACACGGATCTGACGCGCCGCGCCCGTAGCGACGTTCCCGGCCTGCACGAGCGCGTCCTGGCGCGCACGCCGGCGGGCCGCTGGGGCCGGCCGGAGGATCATGCGGGGATCGCCGTGTTCCTCGCCAGCGCCGCTTCGGATTTCGTCACCGGGACGGCCATCCCGGTCGATGGCGGATATTCGGTCCAGGGCTGAACCGAACGCCGCTGCGTCAGGCGGCGACCGTGAGCCTGCGGCTGCGCACGCTCTTGCGCTGGGTCGAGGGCCAGTCGCGCATTCCCACCTCGTCGCGGATCTCCGCGCAGACCTCGGCGACACGGTCGAGTTGCTCGGGCGTATGCGCAGCCGTCACCGAGAAACGCACCAGCGCCCGGTTCTTTGGCGTGGCGGGGGCGCAGAAGACCGCACCCTGGATGTGGCGACTCTCGAGTGCCCGACGCAGGCGGATGGTCGCCGCCTCGGTCCCCGCCTCCAGCGCAATGATCTGTGTCTGGCTGATATCGACGTTGTAGCCCAGTTCGTCCAGCCTGTTGCGTAGATAACTTGCACTCTCCTGCAAGCGGGTCCGGCGCGGGCCTTCCGCCTCGATCACATCCAGCGACGCCTCGAAAGCGGCAATCTCATGCGGCACCACCGCCGAGGAAAAGATCGCCGGCCGCGACTCATAACGGTAGAACTCGAGCGCGCGTGACGGCCCGACCACAAGGCCGGCACGAGAGGCGAATGCCTTCGACATGCTGAGGGTTCGGTAGGGCACCCTGTCCTGCAGGCCCAGCATGGCGACCAGTCCCTCGCCTGACGCGCCGAACACACCGGCGGAATGGCTCTCGTCCACGATGAGCAGGCAACCTTCCGCCTCGCACAACTCCGCCAGCTCCGCGAGCGGCGCGATATCGCCGGTCGTGGAATAGACGGAATCGACGCCGACGATGCCCGGGCCGTTCTTGCGGATCAGCGCCGCCAGGTTCTCCACGCTGTTATGGCGGAATGGCCGCGCCTTGACGCCGGCGCTCTGCGCGCCCTGCCAGAAGGACATGTGCGCGAACATGTCGAAATAGATCGGGATCGTCTGGTCGGCCAGGGTCTGGATCAGGCCGTCATTGGCGCACCAGCCGGACTGGCAGAGCACGGCATCTTCGGCGCCCATGAATCGGGCGATACGGCGCTCGAAAGCGCGCTGCTCGGTCTCGGAATGCAGGAATACCGCCGACATGAGCACCGAATCCCCGAACTCGCGAAGGCGCCGGACCTGCGCCTCAACGATCCGGGGATCGCCGCCGATCGACAGATAGTCGTTACTCGAAAAGATAAGGGTCTTCGCCGTTGGCGGAATGCCCTTCGTCGCGTGTCCGTCCTTGAAGCGCTCGAAATACTGTTCGATCCGCCAGGTAAGGCCCGGAAGTTCGCCCCAATCCCGAGGTCTGGAAATAACGGAAGAACTTCCGCACTCGAACGGCAACGACATTGGCCCCCGCCTCGCTTCTTTACTATTACATTCGGCCTGCCAAACCACCTTCGTTGCCATTGAGGACAAAAACGATGGCGACGCAACTACGATAACTATTTCTTAACATGTGCTTGAGATGCACATCCTAAAATAAGGTATCCAATTTTTTGGATTATACAAGACAATAACTTGTCTCAAATTTGGACAAGATAAAGTGTTGCCTATTGGTCGCGGCCTTTTACTAAGCAATTAATCAAAATGAATTTGTGAGAAATTTGCGACAAGTTGGTGGTAGGACACCATACCTTGTCTGTCGAAGACCAGGTTATCCACAAGAACTTGGTTAACGGTGGATAACGCCGTCAGGCCGCACTGGCGGCGGAAAAGCGAAGCGTGGCCGTCGTGCCCACATCGACCGTGCTTTGCAATTCGAACCTGGCGCCATGCAGTTCCGCCATGGCTTTCACCAGGGGCAGACCAAGGCCGGTGCCGGAATGCTGCCGCGTCATCGCCCCCTCGACCTGGCCGAACGCCTGCATGACCAGCTCCATGTCGTCGGGCGCGATGCCGATGCCCGTATCGTGCACAACGATCAGCGTTTCGCGCCCGGGCGTCCGCTCCACCGTGATGCTTACCTTGCCGCCGATCGGCGTGAACTTGATCGCGTTAGAGATCAGGTTGAGCAGCATCTGCTTGAGCAGTCGCTCGTCGCATTTGAGTCGGGGCGCCGGCTCCGGCCAGCGGCAATCCACCTCGAGCCCCGCCTTGTCGGCGCTGTCGCGCAGGATACTGACCGTGGCGGTGACGACCTCGGAGACATCAACCTCCGATTCATGCACCACCATCTTGCCGGCCTCGATCTTGGTCAGGTCGAGGATATCGTTGATGATGGCGAGCAGGTGCGAGCCGGAGCGGTGGATGTCCTTGGTATAGTCCAGATACTGGGCATTGCCGATGGGGCCGAACATCTGCTGCATCATGATCTCGGAGAAACCGATCACCGCATTGAGCGGCGTGCGCAACTCGTGACTGATGCTGGAGATGAATTCCGACTTGGCCCGGCTCGCCACCTGCGCCTCTTCCTTGGCAGATGCCAGTTCGAGCCGCAGCATGTGGGACTTGACAAGGATCGAGTTGATATGGCGTGCCACGAGGCCAAGGATCAGCGCATACGGCAGCGCGAAGCCGGCAATCAGCCCATAGAGGCTGTCTCCGCCATTGCGTGGATAGCCGAGGACGACCATCAGCAACCCGGCGCCGATGAAGACCATCAGGGAGGGAAGGTGGCTCAGCATCAGGCCGGATGAGGCCGCCGCGATCGCCGCCGCGGTCATCACCAGGAAGACCTGGTGTACGTTCGCCTCGAACGGCCAGAGAAAGACCAGCGCCCCGCCCCAAAGCAGGCCGCTCGCAGCACTGACGCAGACAAGCAGGGCTTGCGCCTGCCCTATGGAATCCGCCGAGATGAACCACCGCTTGTAGCGATACCAAAGCATGGCGCGGGCCGCCGCGAGGCCCCAGACCAGCAGGAACCAGGTGGCGAGCACCGCTGGCGGCACCAGGCCGCCGAGGCCGAGCACGATCAGAAGTGCCGCCGCCGCTTCCAGCGCGACCGCATAGATGCTGCTCGAAAGAGTCTGACCAAGCTGCTCGAAGCGGATCTCGCTTCCGGCGCCCTTCTGCGCCGATGCCGCGACCATTCCATGCCACGGCCGGCGGCCATCCGCGGTCCGTTCGGTCTGCAATTCAAGATCGCGCTTGATCCCGAAAGGTTGCGGCACAGTCATTTTGCCCCCACGGCCCGCCGGTGCCATTGACCGACGCTCGCTTGTCTCTTCGCATCAAATGGATAATGCCGGGTTAACCCCACATCTCTCCCACGAAGCCCCCCGCGAATTCGGGCCGAAGACTATGGTTACCAACGCATGAATAATGACACCGCGCTAGCCGGAATGCCAGAAATAGGGCCAGCGCAATTCGCGGATATGACCGCTTTCACCGAACTGCGATTGTAAAACTACTTTGGTATCCAACCACAAGAACTTAGCGCTCGATTCCGGGTCAAGCGTCAAGTCAGGCCTCAACCTCCGCCAGTGCTCTCGCGCTTCCGGCAGCCCCGCCTTGCTGGCCGGTCACAAGCGCGATCTCCATCACCGACTTCTGGATTACCGGCGGCGCACCGCCGCTCAACCGGTGGATCCGGATTTCGAGGCCGGGCATGGCCCGCTCGAGATGGTCGAGCAGGAGCGAGCGCGGATTGGCCCAGGACATCGGCGAGACCTTGACCCGGTGAGCGCTTTCCGAGAATTCAAGCAGGATCCGTCCGCCTGGACGCAGCAAGCCGGTCAAGTTACGGAAAAATTCGTCGAGCAGATGTTCCGGTACCTTGCTCACCACCTTCCAGCAGGCGATGAATTCGGGGTTCGCCGCCCGCCCCTCCGCCAAAGTGTGTTCGTCGATCACCCGCAAATTGGGCCGCTTGACCTCAAGCAGTTCGGGCGGCAGCTTGTCCCGGCCGATGCGCAGAAACTCCGGCGTCACCTCGTAGCCCCAGTATTTCCCGGCATCGAGATACTCGATGAACGGCCGCCCGAGCCGCAGGCTGCCGCAGCCATAATCCACGACGCAATGGTCGGGGCGCAGGCCAAGCGGCGCCAGGAAATCGAACATTTCCATCGGCGTCGAATGGGCAACCACGTCGGAACCGATGGCCGGATGCTGCAAGCCGGCATTGAGCTTGCCCATGACCACGTCGACATAATAGTCGCTGTAGGGTCGGCGCCAGTTGCGCAACCGCCAGAGCGGATAGCGCAGGTGGGTTCGGTAAAAGGCGCGCAGGCGCCTTGAAGCCTTGTCGATCACGGTCCGCCCAGCGATGCAGTTGCTCTCGCCGGAGATTGGACCTAGTCCGGAAAGCGGACAAATAACGCCGGATCACGATGCAGTGACGGCGAGTTCCGTCGCCGACACAAAGTAAAGGCGGCGGGAACCCCGCCGCCCTGATAAGGTCATCGGACCAGTCGAACCGGTTTCAGTCGGATTTCACCCGCCGCGCCAGCAATCGGCGCCGCCCCATCATCAAACCGCCGAGGCCAAGCAAGGCCAAGCCAAGCAGAGAGAGCGTGCCCGGCTCCGGCACCACCGAGGTGCGCAGGTTGGTCTGCTGCTCGCCGTCGGTTTCCTCGCCCTCTTCGTTCAGCGGGTCGAGCGTAAGCAAAGCCAGCGGCGGGATTGGATTCTCCTCGCCCTCCGGCCCGCCCTTGGTATTCTCCTCGCCGTCGCCTTCACCATCCCCTTCGCCGTCACCGCCGCCGGCTCCACCTCCGCCGCCGCCGGCTTCACCCCCGCCGCCGCCGCCGGATCCGCCACCGCCGCCACCGGAGCCGCCGCCACCACCGCCCGTGCCGGTGCCCGAGGAACCGAACAGCGAGAGATTTGTCTTCTGATCGAATGGGTTGCTGCCGCCGTCCTCCGGCTCGTTGCCTTCCATGTCGTTCGGCCCTGGCTCGCAACCGCTGCCGGTGCCTCCGCCGGAGTCGCAGGGATCCTCAAAACCGTAGGAATCACCCCCCTGCAGGATTGATGTGGGCAGCGTGTGCGCCGCAGCGAAACCTGGACCGAAAGCCACCAGCGCCGCCCCGAAGACGGTACCGAGCAGACGGGACCTCAACTTTTCGCTGGTCATGAGCCACCTCGCCTCTGCGACACCCACAATTCTTAATCCTTTATCAAGCAATCCATATGCCATTTCAGCATTCCTTACAGTTCAGCTACTTAGACAAGGTGTCGCAGATGCTCTGTCAGCTTTCTTTACGAATCGGCGTCGAAATTATTGACGGTTGACAGGACGAGGATCCAAAAGCCTCATGGTTGATATCCACAGCCGTGTGAAGCGATGGTATCGCTCCACCGCGATCCAACCGGGGCTCTGACAGGGCGCTGGTCCGATGCACTGCGACAGAACGCGCGTATCCTGACACGCCCCGACGCGCCGGCTATCCTGCGCCACCCGGAGGAGGCCAGGCCCAATGAGAAAACGCAGCATGCCGGACGAGTGGCGCAGATGAACGACGACACCCCAGGACCGGTCTCGCGGAGCTACTACTCCCAGCGGCTGCGTTTGCATTATGTCGACTGGGGCAACGAACAGGCGCCGCCGCTGCTTCTGCTGCATGGCACGCGCGATCACTCCAGGAACTGGGACTGGATCGCGGCCTGCCTGCGCCGGGACTGGCACGTCATCGCGCCCGACCTGCGCGGCCATGGCGACAGCCAGCACTCGCCGGACGGCAGCTACACCATGGCCGCCTATATCTACGATCTGGCCCAGCTGGTGCATCAGCAGCGGCTGGCACCGTTGACCCTGGTCGGCCATTCGCTTGGCGGCAACATCGCGCTCCGCTATGCGGGGATCTATCCCGAGAATGTGCGCAAGCTGGTGGCCATCGAGGGGCTTGGTCCCTCGCCCAAGGCCCAGGCGGAACAGGCCGGGCGCGGCATCGACCGGCGCATGCGCGACTGGATCGAGGAAGTGCGGGCGCTATCGGCCCGCGCGCCGCGTCGCTATGCCAGCCTCGACGAGGCGCTGGCCCGCATGCGCGAGGAGAACCGCCATCTCTCGGCGGAACAGGCCCTGCACCTGACGCGCCATGGCGTGGCCCAGAACGAGGACGGGACCTATAGCTGGAAGTTCGACAACTATGTCCGTGCCTGGCCGCCCTATGACATGACGCGCCGCGAGATCGAGGAACTCTGGGCACGCATCGCCTGTCCGACCCTGCTGGTCTATGGCGATGAAAGCTGGGCCTCGAACCCGCTGGCCGATGGTCGCGCCGCGCATTTTCCGAACGCCCGGGTGGTGAGTTTCGCCGGCGCCGGGCACTGGGTCCATCACGACCGGCTCGATGCGTTCCTCGCGGCGCTCATCGAGTTTCTCGGAGCGCCCGGCAGCGGATGAAGCTGCCGGCGGCGCCTACCAGCGCCGAACGCGCCCGATATCGACATGCACAAAATCGGAGCGCGGATAGAATCCGACGCCGCCGCGGCCGAGCGCGATGGCGGCATCCCGCACCGCGGCCATATCGCACCCTGGCAGACGGATATCCACCGCCATGCCGCGCATATGCAGGCTGCCCGTGGCCACTCCGGCGCTCGCCTTCGCAAGGCTTGCATTGGTGCCGGGCGAGCGGTAGCCGGAGATGATCTGCAGCGGCGCCCGGCTGTCGAGCGCCATGCGCAGATCATGCAGGAGATCGATCAGTTGCGGCGCGATGCCGTGCACGGCATTGGCTCGGTGGTCGCGGAACAGATGGTCGATCCGGCGCATCGCGTCGGGCAGCGCCGCCCCATCGCGCCAATAGGTGAGTTCCAGTCGCTCGCCCGTATGCATGTTCTCGAAGGCAATCGCACGCGGCGAAGGCCTGGGAATGGCCGCCTGTGCCGGGCGAAACGGGGCGGACATCAGTAATCCGCCGCCGGCAACCGCCAGCGCCATCCCCAGCAGGCCGCGCCGCGAAACCCGGGGGTTGTGCTCGTTTGTCATCGGCTTTCCTGCATCCTGACCAGACCCCTCGCGAGGCTGATATCAGGGTCGGGCGCGCGCGTCCAGCGCCGCCATGAGCCTTGCGTCGCGTCCATAGATATCGGGGGCGAAGCGAATTTGCCCTGCCTCGTCGGCAAAGGCAGTGAGGTAGACGACGAAGACCGGAACTGCGCGCGCCAGGGGGCGATTCTCGCTGGCGCCACGCGCGCGTGCCTCCGCCAGCAGGTCCGCGAAGGCGCCAGGTGGCAGTCCCGCCAGCAGTTCCGCCAGTGCGGCCGCATCGGACAGGCGCACGCAGCCATGGCTCAGCGCCCGGTCCTGCCGCGCGAAGGCGGCACGCAGTGGCGTGTCGTGCAGGAAGATGTCGTGCGGGTTCGGCATGTCGAAGCGGACCGCGCCCAGCGGATTGGCCGGCCCGGGCACCTGCTGGAGCAGGTAGGGAAACCGCCCGGACGGCAAGGCCCGCCAGTCGATGCCGAGGCCATGCGGATCGTCCGGCGGGCCGTTCAGCAGGCGCATCCCGTGCTTCGCGAGGTAGGCCGGATCGCGCCGCAGCCGCGGCAGGATTTCGTTGCGGGCGATGCCGGTCGGGATGTTCCAGGCCGGATTGATCACCAGGCCCGAGATGCGGGCCGAAAAGCTTGGCGTCGGCGTCGCGACCCGCCCGACCACCACCGGCATGGCGAGCCGGACCGTGCCGTCCTCGACCACGCGGAGGGACTGTTCCGCCACGCTCGCCATGACGTGGTATCGCGGTATCTGCCGGGGCATCCACCGCCAGCGTTCCATATTGGCGACGATGCGCGCCCGACGCATCTCCCGGCTCTCGCCCAGCGCGGCGAGCGTGCGCGGACCGATCCGCCCGTCCGTCGCCAGGCCCTGCGCGCGCTGAAAATCCCGGATCGCCTGCGCCACCGCCGCCGGCTCATCCCGCGCGGCAGGCGCCAGATGGCCCTCCTGCATGAGGCGCGAGATCACGTCGGGCCAGCGCGGATCGGCCGACCAGGGAACGATCTCCGCCCCGGGCGCGACCGGGGTCAACGCGCCGCCTTGACCGAGCCGTGCCAGCGCCCCCCGAAGGGCGCGGTACTCCGCATGGGGCGGTACCTGATCCTCGAGAAAGGAGGCGAGCCGCCCCGAAGCCAGCGCCGGCGAAAGCCCGCTCGAGAGTGGCTCGCGCTGTTCGGTCAGATACCAGCGCGGATCACCCTCTGCCGGTGCGATCCTGCCATCGCGCAGATCGCTCGCGAGGCGTAGCGCCAGCGCACCGCCGGCGGACCCGCCGCCGCCGCTCTCCGGCAACGGATAGTCGCGCGGATCGAGGCCATGGGTGCCGGCTGCGGCCACGGCCGCGCGCAGCTCCGCCAGGTCTCGTGCAGACAGATCCGGCAGTCCGGCGGTCGGCCTGGGTGCGGCCGGCTGAGGCGCGGCGGCGAGCTGGGATGGCATCACGGCGCAGCCCACCGCCGCAGCCGCGAAGCCCGGGGCGGCGACGGGAAGCGGGAGCAGCATGGCCACCACCAACAGCCATGCGAGGAGGAGCAGGTGCCGCAACATCCGGCTGGCTGGTCCGCCGCGCTCAGCGGGCTGCAAGCATGCGGCTGAGATGGTTGGCCAGCGCGAGCTTCGGCTCCTTGGTCAGGTCCTTGGCGAACTGCGCCTCGACAAGTGCCATGGTGGGGCGGCCGATACAGCGACGCAGATCGCCGAGGCTGCGCGGCGCCGCGACGAGGACGATGCCGTCCAGCCCCTTGCCACCCGAGGCCTCGGCATCGAGCCGCGCGGCGAGGCTGGCGGCGAACTCGCGCTTGGCTTCGCGCTGCGGATCGCTCTTTGCCTGGATGCCGAAACGCCGGCCGGTGGCCCGGTCGGCGCCCTTGGTCGGGCGGTCGGCGAAGACCTCGCGCGATGGCTTGTGGGACGCATCGGATTTGAGGGTCCCGATCTCGCGGAAGCCCTTGGGCTCCTGTTCGAGCAGCCTGGCGACGGCACCATCGAACACGACGATCAGGCGGCGCTTGCGGCGAACCGGCATGGCGGGTTTCCTCCGGCATGAATTGGGGCTTCGGACTGGCAGATACCTAACCCGGCGCCCGCTTCCCTTCCATGACCTAGGTCAACAGGCTCATGTCAGGGAAATGCAGAAGAATCAACCGGCAAAGCATTGTTTCATTTTCCAGTTTTAGAAAGCGCGTCCAAAACTGGCGACCCCAACGGGAGTCGAACCCGTGTCTTCACCGTGAAAGGGTGACGTCCTAGGCCTCTAGACGATGGGGTCGGGCCGAAGGTGGCATCGATGTATCGGCAGAAGCCGCAAAAGGCAAGCGCGAAAGCCGAATCCGGCCAGCCAGGCGCCGCCCTGGTCAGAGGCGGGCGGCATCCTCGATCACGAACTGGATCCGGCGCTCGCCCCGCCACCAGTCGGCGCGCAGTGTTCCCGCAACATGGAGGCTGGCGCCGGCGGCACCGAGCAGCGCCTCGCCCAGGCCGTTGTCGATGGCGCGGAAGGCGATGGCCTTGATCCGCGCGCCGTCCGCCCCGGTCAGGAAGCAGCGCACATGCCGCTCGCCGACCACGCCGGCATTCACGACCCGGCAGGAGGTGAGCGCCAGGCGCGGCTCCGGGTGCCCCGCACCATAGGGGCCGGCCCGCTCCAGCACTTCGAGCAGTTCGGCATTGGCGCCGCGCACGCTGATCGCCCCGTCGAGCCCGAGCGAGGCGCGGCCGGCGCGATGCGCCATCGGCCCGGCCAGGCGTTCCGCCAGAAACTCCCGGAGCGGCGCCAGCGCCTCGGCTCGCACCGTCAGGCCGGCCGCCATGGCATGGCCGCCACCATTGACCAGAAAGCCCGCCTGTCGCGCCGCCGTCACCGCCGCGCCGAGATCGACGCCCGGCACCGAACGGCCCGAGCCCTTGCCCAGCCCGCCTTCCAGCGCGACCACGATGGCCGGCCGCTCGAAGCGCTCCTTGAGCCGCGCCGCCACGATGCCGATGACGCCCGGGTGCCAGCCCTCGCGCGCCACCATGACGAGCGGCTCGCCCGCCGCCGGCACGCCTGCCGCCGCGATGGCATCCTCGAGCACAATGGCCTCGATCGACTGGCGTTCCGCGTTCAGCCGGTTCAGTTCGGCGGCGATCGACCGGGCCTCCTGCGCATCGTCGGTCATGAGCAGCCGGGCTCCGAGATCGGCGCGCCCGACCCGCCCGCCCGCATTGACCCGCGGCCCCAGCAGGAAGCCCAGGTGATAAGCCCCCGGCGGCTCATCCAGGCCGGCCACGTCGCAGAGCGCGGCAAGACCCGCATTGGCGCGCCGGGCCAGCACCCTGAGCCCCTGGGCGACGAGCGCGCGGTTGACGCCGGTGAGCGGCACCACGTCCGCCACGGTGCCGAGGGCGACGAGATCGAGCAGGTGCCGCAGATCGGGCTCGTCCCGGCTGGCGAAGAAGCCGGCCGCGCGCAATTCGCGATTGACCGCGACCGCCAGCAGGAAGACGACGCCGACAGCGGCAAGCTGACGCGCGCCGGAGGCATCGTCGAGCCGGTTTGGATTGACGATGGCCGCCGCCTCGGGCAATGCCGCTTCGGCCAGATGATGATCGGCAACGATGACGTCGATCCCGGCGGCGCGGGCGCGGGCCAGCGGCTCGAAGCTCAAGGTCCCGCAATCGACCGTGACCACGACGCGCGCGCCCTTCGCGCCGAGCGCAAGCAACGCCGGGGTGTTCGGCCCGTAGCCCTCGCGCAGGCGGTCGGGAATATGGATCAGCGGTTCCCGGTCCAGCGTGCGGAGATAACGGCCCAGCAGCGCCGTCGAGGTGGCGCCATCCACGTCGTAATCGCCGAAAATGCCGATGCGCTCCCCATCCAGCACAGCCCGCGCCAGGCGCGTTGCCGCGCGGTCCATGTCGACGAAGCGCGAGGGGTCCGGCAAATGGTCGCGGAGCGTCGGATCGAGATAACGTTCGCAATCCTCGAGCGATACGTCGCGTCCGGCCAGCAGCCGGCCGACCAGTTCCGGCAGACCGAGACGCTGCGCGATGGCCATGGCAAGGCGCTCGTTCTCCGCGCGCGCGCGCCAGCGCCGTCCGGTCAGCGAACGTTCGATACCAAGGAAAGCCCGCGCCGTCTCCGCGTCCATCTGTCCTTCAGAGCTTGATGCGATGCCGCGCCTTGACCCAGCGCACCGTGCCGGTATGCGAACGCATGGCGATGGAATGCGTGGTGACGCCACCGCTCACCCGGCGCACGCCTTCCAGCATCGAACCATCGGTGACGCCGGTCGCGGCGAACATCACGTCGCCGCCGGCAAGATCGGTCATGGAATATTTCCGGTTGAAGTCCGCGATGCCGAGACGGACCGCGCGGCCCCGCTCGTCTTCGTTACGGAAGATGAGACGGCCCTGCATCTGGCCGCCGATGCAGCGCAGCGCCGCCGCCGCCAGCACGCCTTCCGGCGCGCCGCCCTGCCCCATGTAGATATCGACGCCGGTTGCCGGATCGGCGGTGGCGATCACGCCGGCCACGTCGCCGTCGGTGATGAGCTTGACGCGCGCGCCCGAGGCGCGGACCGCGCTGATCAGCTCGGCATGGCGCGGCCGGTCGAGGATGCAGGCGACCACGTTGCTGACCGGGATCTTCTTTGCCTTCGCCACGGCGGCGATGTTCTCCGCCGGGCTGGCATCGAGATCGACGAGGTTCTTCGGCAGGCCGCCGCCCACCGCGATCTTGTCCATATAGACATCGGGCGCGTTGAGGAAACCGCCGGCCTCGGCGAAAGCCAGCACCGCCAGCGCATTCGGCCCGCCCTTGGCGGTAAGCGTGGTTCCTTCCAGCGGATCGAGGGCGATGTCGATCTTGGTGCCCTTGCCGGTCCCGACCCTCTCGCCGATATAGAGCATCGGCGCCTCGTCGCGCTCGCCCTCGCCGATCACCACCGTGGCATCGACATCCATGCTGTTCAGCGCCTTGCGCATGGCGTCAACCGCCGCCTGATCGGCGGATTTCTCGTCGCCGCTGCCCATCCAGCGCGACGCGGCGATGGCGGCGGCTTCCGTGACACGCACGGCCTCCAGAATGAGGTTGCGTTCCATCCACGGCTTCTTGGCCATTCTCTTCCCCGTTCGTCTCTCGTTCAGAGTTGTTCGATGCGGATCATGCGCGGCGGCTCCATCACCGCGCTGGTACGCGCTATGGCGGCGAGCGCGCGGTTGACCGAGGCTTCCTTGGCTTCGTGACTGATCAGCACGACCGGCACCGCCTCGCCGGCCGAGGCTCGGCCGCGCTGCAGCAGCGATTCGATGGAGATGCGCTCGTCGCGCAGCACCGCCGCAACGTCGGCGATGACGCCGGGACGGTCCTGGACCATGAGGCGGATGTAATAGCGCCCCACATGATGCTGCAGCGGCGAGGCAGCGATCTTCTCCAGCCGGTCGGCCCGCATGCCGAATGTCGGCGCATTGCGCCCGGCGGCGATGTCGAGAATGTCCGCCGCCACCGCGGACGCCGTCGGCCCGGCGCCGGCGCCGCGGCCGGAGAACATCGTGCGGTCGACGAAGTCGCCCTCGGCCACCACGGCATTGAACACGCCGTCCACATGGGCGATCGGCGCTTCCGCATCGATCATGCAGGGATGCACCCGCTGCTCGATCCCTTCCGGCGTGCGTTTGGCGATGGCCAGCAGCTTGATGCGGAAGCCAAGTTCGCGCGCATACTGGATGTCGAGCGCGCTGACATGGCGGATACCTTCCACATGCACCGAGGCGAAATCGGTCGGGCAGTTGAAGGCAAGCGCGGTGAGGATGGCGAGCTTGTGCGCGGCGTCGATCCCGTCGACGTCGAAACTCGGATCCGCCTCCGCGTAGCCCAGCGCCTGCGCCTCGTCCAGCACCGCCGTGAACTCGCGGCCGCTCTCCTGCATCTGGGTCAGGATGTAGTTGCAGGTACCGTTCAGGATGCCGAAAACCCGTTCGATGCGATTGCCGGCCAGTCCCTCGCGCAGCGCCTTGACGATGGGGATGCCGCCGGCGACAGCGGCCTCGAAATGCAGGGGCACCCCGCGCGCCTCGGCGAGGCGCGCGAGGCGCGTGCCATGTTCGGCCAGCATCGCCTTGTTCGCGGTCACCACCGGCTTGCCGGCAGCAATGGCAGCCTCCACGAGAGCGAGCGCGGGGCCGCCCGCGCCGCCGATCAGTTCGACCACCACATCGACCTCCGGATCGTGCGCCAGCGCCACCGGATCGTCGTGCCAGCGCGCCGAACCCAGTTCGGCGTCGCGCGGCTTGCTGCGGTCACGGGCCGAGACGGCGACGATCGGAAAGGCCGCGTCGGCGCGCCGGCGCAACAGGTCCTGCTGCTGGCGCAGAAGCCTTGCCAGTCCGGCGCCGACCGTGCCGAGGCCGGCGATGCCCAGTCTGATCGCCTTCATCAGGATGCCAGCGCCCGGCGGTCCGCGAGTTCCAGGATCCGTCCGCTATCGGCCATGAACCGCCTGATGCTCTTGCATGCCTGGCGGATGCGGTGCTCGTTCTCGACCAATGCGATGCGCACATGGCCGTCGCCATACTCGCCGAAGCCCAGGCCCGGCGCGACGGCGACCTTGGCTTCCGTCAGCAAAAGCTTCGCGAACTCGACCGAGCCCAGCGCGCGGAACGGTTCCGGTATCGGCGCCCAGGCGAACATCGAGGCGGGCGGCGCGGGCACCTGCCAGCCGGCCTGGCGGAGCCCGGCGATCAGCGTGTCGCGCCGCTGGCGGTAAATGCCGCGGATCTCGCTCACGCAGTCCTGCGGGCCGTTCAGTGCCGCCGTCGCCGCCACCTGGATCGGCGTGAAGGCACCGTAGTCGAGATAGGACTTGATGCGCGTCAGCGCGTGCACGAGGCGCGCATTGCCCGTGGCGAAGCCCACGCGCCAGCCGGGCATGTTGTAGGTTTTGCTGAGGGAGGTGAACTCGATCGCCACATCCTTGGCGCCGGGAACCTGCAGGATCGATGGCGGCGGCTCGCCATCGAAGTAGATCTCCGAGTAGGCGATGTCGGAAATCACGAACAGGCCGCTGCGGCGCGCGAACTCGACGATCTCGCGGTAGAAGTCAAGCCCGACCGTCATCGCAGTCGGGTTGGCGGGAAAGCTCACCACCAGGGCCACCGGCGCCGGCACGCTATGGCGCACGGCGCGCGAGAGGCCGGACATGAAGTCGATATCGGGGCCGATCTGCACGTGGCGCAGGTTGGCGCCGGCGATTATGAATCCGAAGGGATGGATCGGATAGGACGGATTGGGCACGATGATCGTGTCGCCCGGAGCCGTTATCGCCTGCGCCAGGTTGGCGAGACCCTCCTTCGAGCCAAGCGTGACGATGGTCTCGCGCTCGGGATCGATCTCGACGCCGAAGCGCCGGCCATAGTAGCCGGCGATGGCCCGCCGCAGCCCCGGTATGCCGCGCGATGAGGAATAGCGATGCGTGCGCGGGTTCCGGACGGCCTCGACCATCTTGTCGACGATATGCTGCGGCGTCGGCATGTCGGGATTGCCCATGCCGAAATCGATGATGTCCTCGCCGGCGGCCCGTGCCTTGGCCTTCATCCGGTTGACTTCCTCGAAAACGTAGGGCGGCAGGCGCTTGATGCGGTGGAAATCGGTATCCATGACAGAGCCTGATCGACAGAGCCTGAGAGTGGTGGTCGCCGGACGGAAGCCGGGCCTCCGGCGGACGGCCGACGCGACCTGCCGGACCGGGGCCCGGGCGGGCGAAGGTAGCATCCTTTACCTTAACAGATGTCAGCGCTCCAAGAATATTTCCGTGCGCCGGTTGTAGGCTTCCGCCATCGGCATCGATTCATGGAAGACCGGTTCGGAATCGCCCCGTCCCTCGAAGAAGACATTGGCCTCCGGCACGCCCTGGCGGACCAGGGCGTTGGCGACCGCCTGGGCGCGGCGCATCGAAAGTTCGTAGTTGGTGAGCTGGTGCCGCCCGACCAACATGTCGCGGGTGCGGCTGGAGGCATGGCCGATGACCCGGACGCTTCCGCCAGCGCGCCGCTGTTCGGCAGCAACCGCGGCAATGATCTGCCGGTCGCTGGCCGAGAGCGCGTAGGAGGCGTTGCCATAGACGATGGTCGCGACGTGCATGCGTTGCGCCGGCAGCCCCTCGAAGCGCGGCGGCGTCGGCATGGCGGCCTGGGTTCCCGCGCCGCCCCCTTCCTGGCTGATCGAAGTGGCCGAGGATTGCCGGATCTGGCGCGCATAGACCTGCTCCACCGTCTCCTGGCCCTGGAAGCCCGCCGAAGCGGGCGGCTGCGGATAGGGTGCCGCGGCGGGCGGGGTCGCGGGCGGCGGCGGGCCGGCCTGCGGCCCCGGGGGCGGATAGGCAGCCTCGGAAGCGGGCGCGGGCGGCGGTCCGGCGGCCTCGCGTCCTCGCAAGGTATCGTCGGTGTATCGGGCAGCCTCCCGGTCCGCCTGCAGGCCGCGCTGCAGTGCCTGCCGGTCGGAAACGCTGCTCGGCGTCGGCCGCGCCGGCACCGAACCGAGATTTGGCGCGCCGGACTGCGATGCCCGCTCGGCCGCGCCGCGCGCTTCGGCGCTGGCGCCGGAGGCCGTCGGCGATAGCTCGTCATCCTCGAACCAGGCACAGCCAGCCAGGCCGCCCAGCCCGCCAAACAGCAGGAGCAGGGCGAAACTGCCGCGTCGGGTGCGATCGGAAATGCGAACAGATATCGACTTCCGCATGTAGCCTCCCCAGCGGCCGCCGCGAACCAAACCGGACCCGCGCGAGGGGCCCTGCGAATTCCCCTCGGCGCCCTAAATATGGTATAGGGCGGGCAAGGGAGAAAGCGTCCAGATTGCTAGGCTTGATAACCCAGCCTTGCCGGCCCGACAACAAAATTCGCGTGTAGGTATAAGGATCTGCCGGATGGAAAAGAAACCGGGCGATGAGATCAAGTTACCGGATCCGCAGGAGTTCGCGAAGAACCTGGTGACCATCGCAACCCAGAGCCAGAAACTGGTCAGCGACTTTCTGGGCCGCCAGCAGGAGCAGGGCCAGCCGGTCGATCCGCTCAATGTCGGCGCGGCATTCCTCGAAATGACGTCCAAGATGATGTCCGACCCCCGCCAGCTCGTCGCGGCGCAGGTGGAACTCTGGCAGAACTACCTCAACCTGCTCCAGAACACGACCGCCCGTTTCCTTGGCCAGGAAGAGAAACCCCTGGTCCAGGCGGAGAAGACGGACCGGCGCTTCAAGGACGCCGCCTGGGACGAAAACCATGTCTTCAACTTCATCAAGCAGTCCTACCTGCTGACCGCGCGCTGGCTGCAGGACACCGTTCGCAAAGTGGATGGCCTCGACAACAAGACCGCCAAGAAGGTGGATTTCTACACGCGTCAGTTCGTCGACGCGATGGCGCCCTCCAACTTCATCCTGACCAATCCCGAAGTCCTGCGCGCGACGGTGGAGTCGAACGGCGAGAACCTGGTCAAGGGCCTGGAAAACATGCTCAAGGACCTGGAGCGCGGCAAGGGACAGCTCGCCATCAAGATGACCGACATGGAGGCATTCCAGCTCGGCGTCAACGTGGCGGTGACGCCGGGCAAGGTGGTCTACCAGAACGAACTGATCCAGCTCATTCAGTACGAACCGACCACCGAACAGGTCTACAAGCGCCCGCTGCTGATCGTTCCGCCCTGGATCAACAAGTTCTACATCCTCGATCTCAAGGCGGAAAATTCCTTCATAAAGTGGGCCGTGGCGAAGGGCTACACCGTCTTCGTCGTCTCCTGGGTCAATCCGGACGAGCGTCACGCCGACAAGGGCTTCGACGACTATATGTTCGAGGGCATCTTCGATGCCATCGACGCGGTCGAGAAGGCGACCGGTGAAAAAGAAGTCACCATGATCGGCTACTGCATCGGCGGAACCCTGACCGCCACGGCGCTTGCCTACATGGCGGCCAGGGGCGACAGCCGCGTCAAGGCGGTGACGTTCTTCGCCGCGCAGGTGGACTTTTCCGAGGCCGGCGAATTGCAGGTCTTCATCGACGAGGAGCAGCTACAGTACATCGAGGGCCGCATGGCCGAGCGCGGCTACCTCGACGGCTCCGAAATGGCGACGACCTTCAACATGCTGCGCGCCAACGACCTGATCTGGTCTTTCGTCGTCAACAACTACCTGCTCGGCAAGGAACCCTTCCCCTTCGACCTTCTCTACTGGAATGCCGACGCGACGCGGATGCCGGGCAAGATGCACAGCTTCTATCTGCGCAAGATGTATCAGGAGAACCGCCTTTCCCGGCCCGGCGGCATCGAGATCCGGGGTGTGCCGATCGACCTGACCAGGATCCGCATCCCGGTCTATCTGCAATGCTCGAAGGAAGACCATATCGCTCCCTTCCGCTCGGTATACAAGGCGGTGCATCTCTATAGCGGCCCGGTGCGTCTCATGCTTGCCGGCTCGGGCCATATCGCCGGCGTGATCAATCCGCCGGCGGCGCGCAAGTATCAGCACTGGATCGGCGAAACGAAGAAGTATCCGCCGACCCCCGAGGAATGGTTCGCCGGCGCGCGCGAGGTGCCGGGCTCTTGGTGGGAAGACTGGGACGGCTGGCTGTCCAGGCATTCCGGGCCGAAAGTGCCCGCGCGGCGCCCGGGCGATGGCAAGCTCAAGGTGATCGAGGACGCACCCGGCTCCTACGTCAAGGTGCGAAGCTGATTTCGCTGCCTGCGTCGAGGTAGCTCGCCGCCAGCGCCACGTAGTGCCGCGCCGTCTCGGCAAAGACGGTCCGATCGGCATCCGTCACATCCCGCATGCGCCGGGCCGGCGATCCGGCCCAGACCTCGCCGGCCGGCACGCACTTGCCCGGAGGCACGAGGGCGCCGGCCGCCACCATGGCGCCGCTTTCGACCACCGCGCCGTCCATCACCGTCGCCCCCATGCCGATGAAGCAGCCATCCATCAGCGTGCAGGCATGGATCAGCGCCTTGTGACCGATGGTAATGTCGGCACCGATCAGGCACGGATAGAGGCGGCGGTTGACATGTACGATGGTGCCGTCCTGGATGTTGGTGCGCGGTCCTACGCGGATATAATTGACATCGCCGCGCAGCACACAGTTGAACCAGATGCCGGCCTCGGCACCGATCTCGACATCGCCGATGATGCGTGCCCCATCGGCGACGAAGACACGCTGGCCCAACACCGGACGCATTCCGCGATACGAGAGCAGCGTTCCGCCCAAGATTTTGCTCCATCTTCGAGATACACCTGCTCCGCTCCTCCCTCGCCCCGGCCATCTCCCACCGGGAGCTTTGAACGAGCGGAATCTTCTGTCCGTCAGAACATGGTATGAACGGGACGAGTTCGCAAGACTGCGCGGCGCGGCAAGGCCGGCAGCAGTCCTGCCATGCATGTTCACGCATTACGCGAAGCAGGCGCCGTGTGCCAATATCGCGACATGTCGTCACCCGCCGAGGGCCAGTCCGGCCCTGCTTCCCGGATAGCCAAGCCCCCCCTCTTCCTGCTGGTCGCGATGACGGCCCTGGCGCCATTCGCCATGAACTCGTTCATTCCCTCGATCCCAGGCATCGTCGGCTATTTCGGCACCGATCTCGCGACGGCACAGCTCACGCTGACCCTGTTTCTTGCCGGGCTTGCCACGGGCCAGCTCGTCTATGGTCCCCTGTCGGATCGGTTCGGGCGGCGCCCGCCGCTGCTCTTCGGCCTCGTGCTGGCGCTGGCAGCAAGCGCGCTCTGCGTGTTCGCGCCAAGCGCCGAGCTGCTCAATGCTGGCCGCGTCCTGCAGGGGCTCGGCCTCTGCGCCGGCACGGTCCTCGGTCGTGCCATGGTCCGCGACAGCTTCGGCCGCGACCAGTCCGCCTCGATGCTGGGTTATGTCACCATGGCGATGGTGGTGGTGCCGGCCGTGGCGCCGTCCATCGGCGGGCTGCTCGACGAATGGTTCGGCTGGCGCGCCTGCTTCATCGCCATGCTGGTCTTCACCGCCTGCGTCTTTGTCTGGTGCCTTCGCGCAGCGCACGAGACCAATCGTCATCCCGTGACGGAGATCTCGCTCCCCGGCCTCGTCCAGTCGCACCGCGCGCTGTTCCGCTCCCGCGCCTTTGTCGGCTACACGAGCATGGTGACGACCACCTCGGCCGCCTTCTTCACTTTCCTCGGCGGCGCGCCCTACGTCACCATCACTGTACTCGAACTCAGCCCTCTGACTTTTGCGCTCTGCTTTACCTCGGTCGCCGGCTCCTACATGGTTGGCAGCTTCCTGACCGGCCGCCTCTCGGTTCGCATCGGCATCGATCGGCTGATCTGGATCGGACTGGGGATCGGCGTGCCCTCCGCGCTGGCCATGCTGCTGGCGGCGGCAGTGTCAGGCCCGAGCCTGATCGCCCTCTTCCTGCCGATGACAGGAATCGCACTCGGCAATGGCCTCTGCCAGCCTTCCGGCACTGCCGCGGCCATCAGCACACAGCCCCGGCTCGCCGGGGCCGCCTCCGGGCTGGTCGGCTTCCTGCAAATGACCGCGGGCGGAATCGCAACGCAGATCGTCAGCAGGTTGCAGGACAACAGCCTCTGGCCCGTCGCCGCCATGCTCTTTGGCTTCATGTCGCTCGGCCTTCTTTGCCATGTCTGGACACGCTGGCGTGCCGGACCGGCAACCCGACCTTGAGTTGAGAAGTTAGGCATTTGTTTACGACCGCAGGGATAATGTCCAAGGTGGTTCGGCGCGCTTCGCGCAGAACCTGCGGCGCAGCCCTTGTGGGAAACAGGCGGACATGTCGGGCCTCCTCAACCAACCGACCATCAAGGAAAGACTGCTGGCCTTCTCCTTCGTGAACGCCGACGTTCTCATCGAGGTCGGCGAGGACTGGCGCGTGCAGTATGTCTCGGGCGCGACGCAGAGCCTGCTTGGCGCCCCGCCCGGCCGGATCCTGGGCACCCAGCTCACCGACTGGATAGCGCGCGTGGATCAGGTCATGGTCACGGCGGCGCTGACCAAGCTCGCCGATGCCGCGCGCATGAATCCCGTGCTGATCCAGGTCCAGGGCGAAGGCGCGCAACCGCTGGTTCTTGCCGGCTATCGCATGGACCAGGGCCATCGCTGCTACTACCTCACCCTTTCCCGCGCCGCAGTCTGGCCGACCGCGCGGCAGCTCATCGACCAGCGTGACCCGGCGACCGGCCTGCTCAATGCCGATGCCTTCTCCGCCGCCGTGGCGCAGAACGCCACGGTGATGCACAAGACGGGCGGCGACAGCAAGCTCACCTTCATTACCTTCGCCAACCTCGAACAGGCCCGCCTGCGCATGGGCAATGGCAATGCCGCCATGGCCCTCAACGAGATCGCGGGATTGCTGCGCGCCCAGTCCATCGACGGCGCGACCGCCGGGCGGCTCGGCGAGGACCGTTTCGGCGTGCTGCATCGCCCCGAAGTCAGGGCCGAGGACATCCGGCTCGACGTCAGCGAGATCAGCCGCGCAAAGGACCCGGCGCACGAAGGTTTCGAGGTGTCGCACGCGACCGTCGAGGTCCCATCGCGGCAGCTTTCCAACGACGATGCCGCCAAGGTCCTCATCTACACGATCAAGCGCTTCAGCGAATGCGCGCCGGAAGATTTCCGCATCGCCTCGCTTGCCGATGGCATGCAGAGCATGATGGCGGAGACGGTCACCCGCGTCACTCGCTTGCGCGAAACCGTGCAAAGCCCCGATCTCAAGATCGCGCTGCAGCCGATCGTGATGCTTTCCAGCCGCAAGGTGCATCACTACGAAGCCCTTGCCCGGCCCGCCGGCGGGCAGTCGCCGGCCGAAGTCGTGGGCTTCGCCGAACTGATCGGCATGGTGCAGGATTTCGATCTGATGGTCTGCCGCCGGGTGGTGGAGCTGATCCAGAATGCGGAGGCGCGCAACGCGCCGGTGCAGATCGCCGTCAATATCTCGGCCGCCTCGCTGGAAAGCGACATCTTCATCGGCAGCTTCCGGAAGATGATGGCCCCGCTCGGCCGGCTCCGGCGCAACCTGTTGCTGGAGATTACGGAATCAATGCAGATCCGCGATCTCGAAGCGGCGGAGCGCATCCTGCAACAGTTCCGCGCCGACGGGCATCGCATCTGCCTCGACGATTTCGGCGCCGGCGCCGCATCATTCCAGTACCTGCAGGCGCTCTCGGTCGAGTTCGTCAAGATCGACGGCAACTATATCCATCGCATCAGCGAAGGCCGCCGCGAACAGGCGATCCTCAAGGCGATCTCCGGTCTCTGCCGCGATCTCTCGATCGGCACCATCGCCGAGATGATCGAGCAGAACGTCCAGGCCGAACGCCTGCTCGAACTCGGCATCGATTTCGGCCAGGGCTACCTGTTCGGGCGCCCCTCGACGGAACATGGCCTGGACAGCGCGAGCCAGGCAAAAAGCGGCCGCCCGGCGGCGCGCAACGCGCACCGCCAGGGTTACGCCGAGACCTGGGCCTGAACCCTCCCTCCCCGATCAGGGGAAGAGCGCCGCCTGCTCCAGCCCGGTCGCTTCCGGCAGACCAAGCATCACGTTCATGTTCTGCACCGCCTGGCCGGACGCGCCCTTGACAAGATTGTCGATCACGGAAAAGACGATGGCCCGGCCCGGCAACCGGTCGGCGAAGACGCCGATCAGGCAGTTGTTCGACCCACGCACATGACGCGTGGCCGGCGCCTGGCCCTGCGGCAGCACGCGCACGAAGGTCTCGTCATGGAACTGCCGGTTAAGGGCCGCGCGCAGGTCCTCGACGGTATGACCGTTGCTCATCTTCACGTAGATGGTGGAGAGAATTCCACGGCTCATCGGCATCAGGTGGGCAGTAAAGTTCACCTGCACGTCCCGACCGACGGCGGCGGAGAGTTCCTGCTCGATTTCCGGACCGTGCCGGTGCGAGGCGATGCTGTAGGGATGGATGCCTTCCGTCACCTCGGTATAGAGGCTGCTCTCTTTCGCCGCGCGGCCGGCGCCGGAGACGCCGGACTTGGCATCGATGATGATCGCCTCTTCCTCGATCAGCCCGTTCTTCAGCAGCGGCACCAGCGGCAACTGCGCCGAGGTCGGATAGCAGCCGGGGTTGGCCACGAGGCGCGCTTCCCGCACCTCCGCCCGCTTGAACTCGGTCAGGCCATAGACCGCTTCCTTCTGCAGTTCCGGCGCCCGGTGCGGATGGCCGTACCACTTGTTATAGGAATCGAGGTCGGTCAGCCGGAAATCGGCCGAAAGGTCGATGATCTTCAAATGCCGGGGCAGCCTGGCGATGATCTCCTGCGTGGTGCCATGCGGAAGGCCGCAGAAGACGACGTCGACGCCGCTCCAGTCTACCTGGTCGTGGGTAACAAGCTGCGGCAGGCCGAAACCGCCCAGATGCGGGAAGACCGATTCGATGCTCTCGCCCGCGCGACGGTCGGCGGAAAGCGCCACGATGCGCACCATCGGATGGCGCAGCAGAAGCCGCAGCAGTTCGGCGCCGGTATAGCCGCTGGCGCCAAGAATCGCGACCCGGACTTTCTTCGCCTCGTTCGTCATCGCACATCTCCTCGCAAGGATCGTTCAACTTTACAGGAAACACCGGCCGGCCGCAGCCGGCCGGACAAAAAAGAAGGGCGCCCGCTGGGCGCCCTTCCCGAGACCGATATTCTCCCGCGGATTAACGCTTGGAGAACTGGAAGCTGCGGCGGGCGCCGGCACGGCCGTACTTCTTTCGCTCGACCACTCGCGAATCGCGCGTCATGAAGCCGCCAGCCTTCAGGATCGCCCGCAGGGCGGGTTCGTAATAGGTGAGCGCCTTGGAGACGCCATGGCGCACAGCGCCCGCCTGGCCCGAAAGGCCGCCGCCCGACACCGTGCACCAGACATCGAACTGGCCGACCCGGTCGGCGACGAGGAAGGGCTGCTGGATGAGCATCCGCAGCACGGGCCGCGCGAAATACGCGTCGCTCTTCTTGTCGTTGACCACGAAGTCGCCCTTGCCGGGCTTGATCCAGACGCGGGCGATGGCGTTCTTGCGCTTGCCGGTCGCGTAGGCGCGCCCGAACTTGTCGATCTTGGGCTGCGCCTCGGTCGCGTCGCTCGCGGCCTGTGTCACAGCCTTGAGATCAGCCAAAGTCTTGGCCATCGTTACGCGCTCCTCTTGTTCTTGCGATTCCGCGCGGCGAGATCGAGTTTCGCCGGCTGCTGCGCCTCGTGCGGATGCTCGGCGCCCGGATAGACCCGCAGGTTCTTCATCTGCTGGCGGGCCAGCGGGCTGTCCTTGGGCAGCATGCGCTCGACTGCCTTCTCGACCAGCCGTTCCGGAAAGCGCCCGTCGAGGATCTGGCCGAAGGTCCGGCCTTTGATGCCGCCGGGGTGGCCGGTATGCCAGTAAAAGCTTTCCTGCTCCCGCTTGCGGCCGGTGAGTTGCACCTTGGCGGCATTGACGACGATGACGTTATCGCCGCAATCCACATGCGGCGTATAGGTCGGCAGGTGCTTGCCGCGCAGCCTGGTGGCGACGAAGGCGGCGAGCCGGCCAAGGATCATCCCCTCGGCATCCACCACCACCCACTTCTTCGTCACCTCGGCAGGCTTGAGGTTGAAGGTCTTCATGTCCAGTCCGTGCATGGAACGCGCGCCGGCTGGAGCCGGCCCGACAGAGGCGCGGAAAATAACAGAAGAACCACCCCTGTCAACGGCAAATCCGGCCATGAATAAGGGGATTTAGAAAACGGTATTATTTTACCTTAGTCCTAAACACCTGCAAGCGGTTGCCAATTCAGACCTCGAGCCACTCCTTGCGGACGGCGGCATCGGCATTGAGCGCGGCCGGCGTACCCTCGAACACGATATGGCCGTGTCCCATCACGTAAAGTCGGTGGCTGATGCGCAGCGCAATGGTGAGCTTCTGTTCCACCAGCAGGATGGAGACACCCCGCTCGGCGATCTCCGCCAGCAGCTTGCCTACCAGCTCCACCATCATCGGCGACAGCCCCTCCGTGGGCTCGTCGATCATGATGAGGTCCGGATCGCCCATCAGCGTGCGGCAGATGGTCAGCATCTGCTGCTCGCCGCCGGAGAGCACGCCGCCTGGCGTGTCCGCCCGCTCCTTCAGGCGCGGAAAGACCTCGAACAGGTCCTCGACACTCCAACGTCCCTTGTGGCGGGTCGATTTCTGCCCGAGGAGGAGGTTCTGGCGCACCGTGAGGCCGGGAAAGATGTCTCGGTTCTCCGGCACGTAGCCGAGGCCGAGGCGCGCCACCTGGTGCGGCTTCAAGCCGACGATCTCGCGACCCTTGAAGCGGATCGAGCCGCTGGGCGGCACGTCGCCCATGATCGCCTTGATCGTGGTGGAGCGGCCGACGCCGTTGCGGCCCAGCAGGGAGACGATCTCCCCCTCTCCCACATCGAAAGTGACGCCCTGCAGGATATGGCTCTTGCCATAGTAGGCGTGCAGGTCGCGCACCTGAAGCATGGGTTCGCCCATCAATGCTCCTCCGCCTGGCCGAGATAGGCTTCGCGCACTTCCCGGTTCTGCCGGATGGCGGCGGGCGCGCCGGTCGCGATGATCTGGCCATAGACCAGCACCGAGATGGTATCGGCGAGACCGAAGACGACACTCATGTCATGTTCGACCATGATCAGTGTCCGGCCTTGTGAGACCTTGCGGATCAGTTCCACTGCATTCTCGGTCTCCGAACGGCTCATGCCGGCGGTCGGCTCGTCCAGCATGATGACGTTGGCGCCACCGGCGATGGTGATGCCGATTTCGAGCGCCCGCTGCTCGGCGTAGGTCAGCACTCCGGCCGGAATGGCACGGCGTGCCGTCATGCCGATCTGCTCCATCACCTCTTCCGTCCGCTCGCGTGCATCGCGCAACCCTTCGACGAAGCGCCAGAAGGAGTAGCGATAGCCCAGCGACCAGAGCACCCCGCAGCGCAGGTTCTCGAACACGCTGAGCCGGGGGAAGATGTTGGTCACCTGGAAGCTGCGCGAGAGTCCGCGCCGGTTGATCTGGTAGGGCGGAAGGCCTGTTATGTCCTCGCCCCTGAGCAGGATGCGCCCGGCGGAAACCGGGAAGCGGCCGCTGATCAGGTGAAAGAGCGTCGACTTCCCCGCGCCGTTCGGACCGATGATGGCATGGCGCTCGCCGACCGGCACGTCGAGCGAGACGCCGCGGATGATCGGGGTGTTGCCGAAGCTCTTGTGGATGTCCTTGAGCGAGAGGGCAACGGCGCTCATGCCGAGATCCTCCGCTTCAACTCGGCGCTTGCCCCGTTCCAGGCGTCCGTCACCACGGGCCAGAGCCGCCGCCCCAGGATGAGGCCGGCCGCCAGCAGGCCGACCGAGATCAGCCAGGGCCATGGTCCGGCCGTATCGAGCGCCACGCCAAGCACCCGCACCACCGTGCCGTCGGTTGCGCCCTTGACCAGGTAATGGTGGCCGAACTCGATCAGGCCGACGATGCCGGCCAGCGCAATCAGGACCGGCACGGCAATCAGCAGATAGGCAGGCAGCAGGCGCATCAGCAGACCGGCGCGCGCCAGCGGCTCGTGCAGCATGATCCAGCCGGCGATGCCGCCGGGCGAGAACATGATGACGAAGATGAAAAGCAGGCCGAAATAGAGCATCCAGGCGCCGGTCAGGTCACTCAGCGAGCTTTGCAGCCAGGTGATCAGCACGGCGCCGAGGATCGGTCCGAAGAAATGGCCGACGCCGCCGATATAGGTCATCAGCAGCACCGTGCCTGACTGGACGGCACTGACGCTGAGGAAGTTCATGATCTCGAAATTGATCGCGGCGAGCGCGCCGGCGATGCCGGCGAAGAAACCCGACAGGCAGAAGCTCAGGAAGCGAACCATCTGGGTGCTGTAGCCCACGAACTGCGCGCGCTCCGGGTTCTCGCGCACCGCGTTGCTCATGCGCCCGAGCGGCGTGCGCGTGATCGCATACATCGCCGCGATGCAGATGAGGCACCAGGCGGCGATCAGGTAATAGACCTGGACTTGCGGTCCGAAATTGTAGCCGAACAGCCGCAGCAGCCGCGTCCGGTTGGTGGTGATGCCCTCCTCGCCGCCGAAGAATCCCCGCAGGATCAGCGAGCAGGCCGCCACCAACTCGCCCAGACCGAGCGAGATCATGGCGAAGGCGGTGCCGGCCCGTGTGGTCGAGACCCAGCCGAATATGATGCCGAAGGTGAGGCCGGTCAGGCCGCCGATTAGTGGCACGAAGGGGAGCCAGACCGGCCAGGCCCCACCGCTCGCGCGGTTGATGAAATGCACCACCATGAAGCCTGCAAGGCCGTAATAGACCGCATGCCCGAAGGAAAGCATCCCGGTCTGCCCGAGCAGCATGTTGTAGCTCAGCGCGAAGATGATCATGATGCCCATCAGGCTCATCTTCGTGAGCGAGGTGCCGCTGGTGAATATGTGCGGCAGGGCGGCGAAAAGGATCGCCAGTCCGATCCAGAGTGCGTAGCGGCCGAGACTGCTTCTCATGTCTCGCGCGTCCCCATCAGGCCGGTGGGCCGGAAGATCAGGATCAGCACCAGCAGCAGATACGGGATGACCGGCGCGAGCTGCGCTACCGTCGCCTGCCAGAGATCCCCGAAGATCGCCGCGCCGCCGGAACCGAAGATGTCGGAAAGTGACAGGTTGATGGCCACGGCAAAGGTCTGGATCAGGCCGATGAGAAGCGAGGCGACAAAGGCGCCGGGCAGCGATCCGAGCCCGCCCACCACCACCACCACGAACAGGATCGGACCCAGCAGCGCCGCCATGCTGGGCTGCGTCACCAGCGCCGGGCCGGCGATCACGCCGGCAAGCCCGGCCAGCGCGGAGCCAACGCCGAAAACCATCATGAAGATGCGCGGCACGTCGTGACCCAGCATCGCCACAGTATTCGGGTGCGTGAGCGCCGCCTGGATGATCAGGCCGACGCGGGTACGGGTCAGGATGGCGAGCAGGAAGACGAACATGCCGACCGCGACCAGCAGCATGAACATCCGGTAGGCGGGATAGGTGGTCTGGAACAGGGTGAAGGCGGTGAAATCGAGGCTCGCCGGCACCCGGTAGTCGACCGGCAGCTTGCCCCAGAACATCTGCACCAGTTCCTCGATCACGAAGGCGAGGCCGAAGGTGAAAAGCAGCTCCGCCACATGACCGTGCCGGTGCACCTGCCGCAGGCCATAGCGCTCGACCAGGGCACCGACCGCGCCGACCAGGAGGGGCGCCACCACGAAGCCAGGCCAGAATCCGATGCGGCGGCTGATCTCGAAGCCGAAATAGGCGCCGAGCATGTAGAAGCTGGCATGGGCGAAGTTCAGCACGCCCATCATGCTGAAGATCAGCGTGAGGCCGCTGGCCAGCATGAACAGCAGCATGCCGTACAGCACGCCGTTCAGCGAGGAGAAGATCACCAGTTCAAGCATGAGGCCACCGGAAGGCGAAGCCTGGCGGGCGGACGGGCCGCATGGAGCGCGCGCGGTGCCGGGCGCGCCGGGTTTGACTCCCGACGCGCCCGTGCCACGTCACGGCCTAGGAGGGACGCTGCATCTTGCAGGTGGTCGGCAGGATCGTATTTGCCGTGTCGATCTTGCCCACCGTCTTCCAGCCCCAGCCGGTCTTTTCCTCGTCGAACTTGGCGCCGCCTTCCAGCGGTCCGAAGCTCGCGATGTACATGTCCTGGAAGAACTGATGATCGTCGGCGCGCATGAAGCCCTTGCCGCCGGTGAAGGTCGCATGCTCCATGCCTTCCAGCGCCTTGCCGATCTTCACCGGATCGGCCGACTTGGCCTTCTCGATGGCCGCGACGAGCATGGCCATCTGGTTGAAGACGCGCGGATACCAGACGCCGAGGCCGGTCCTGGCGCGGAATTCCGCTTCCGTCTTCTGCGCCGCCTCGTGCGGCACGTTGGCGTGGCCCTCGACGATGGCGAAGACGCGATGCGAAAGGCCGGTCTGCTTGATCGCCGTCGGACCGCCCGCGCCGCCGGCATAGTAGGTGTACCAGTCGACCTGCAGACCCGCATCGGCCGCCGCCTTGAGCAGCAGCGCCATGTCCTGGCCCCAGTTGCCGGTGATCACGCTGTCGGCGCCGGATGCCTTGATCTTCGCCACGTAGGGGGCGAAGTCGGTGATTCTCAGCAGCGGATGCAGCTCATCGCCGACGATCTGGATATCCGGCCGCTTGGCCTTGAGCATGGTTACCGCCTGCGAGCGCACCGCCTGACCGAAGGAATAATCCTGGTTGATCAGGTAGATCTTCTTGATGGCCGGCCTGTCCTTCATGAAATTGGTCAGGGCTTCCATCTTGATGTCCGAGTTGGCATCCCAGCGGAAATGCCAGAAATTGCACTTGTCGTTGGTCAGGACCGGATCGACCGCGGCGTAGTTGAGGTAGATGACTTCCTTGCCGGGATTGCGCTCGTTGTGCTTTGCGACGAAATCGCTCAGCGCCGCTGCGACCGAGGAGCCGTTGCCCTGGGTCAGGATGCGTGCCCCGGCATCGATCGCCTTCTGCGCCTGGAGCAGGGATTCCTGCGGATTGGTCTTGTTGTCGTAAGGCAGGATTTCGAGCTTGCGCCCGAGCACCCCACCTTTCGCGTTGACCATGTCGGCGATGTAGTTGAAGTGCTTGAGACCATGCTCGCCGATCGAGGCGCCGCCGCCCGATAGCGGATCGATATAGGCGATCTTGATCGTGTCCTGTGCCGCGGCACCCCAGGCCATAATGCCGGCCGCCGCCATACCAAGTATCGAACGCTTCCAGAAGCGATGCATCGTTTCCTCCTGTCCAGTTCCTCTTCTGCGAGAGGTAGGCCGAATGGCTGACCAATCCTTTCAACCACCGCGAGCCAAGTCAACTGGCAACAGGAAGAAAACCTGAACCCCGCGCCTCTATTTCGGAGGAATGCTGTAGGTGACCGTGGCATGCGCGACCGGTTCGGCCACTCCCTCGCTGAAAAGCGAGACCTCGCCCACCGCCAGCCGGCGGCCGAGCTTGAGCAGGCGTGCCTCCACCAGGATGTCCTGGGTCGCCGCGGGCTTGCGCAGGAAGTTGATGGTCAGGCTGGTGGTCACGGCGAGGGCCACGGGGCCGATCTGGGCCAGGATCAGCAGATAGGTACCCGCATCCGCCAGGGTCATCAGCGTCGGCCCCGACACCGTGCCGCCCGGCCGCAGATGGCGGTCCTCCACCGGCATGCGGATGCGAATCGCGTGGGCGTCCACCTGCTCGACCCGCATGTCTAGATGGCGCACCTGCGGAAACTCGCGCGCGAGGAAGTCCTGCAAGTCCTTTTCGTTCATTATCGGCTGGCGCGCGGCGGTCATGGCGGGCTCTCTCGACGGAAACGGCCCGCACCTTAGCGCAGCAGGCCGCGACGATCCAAGAGGCCCCTCCGCCCCTGTTCCCGACCGGCCCAGGCCGCTATCCTGCCGCATCACATGGGTGCGGAAAGGGCATGTCATGGATGGCGGGGCGGAATCGACGATCCTTGAGGTGGCGCGCGGGCAGGGAATCGCGCGCCTGACCATGAACCGGCCCAGGGCCCGCAACGCGCTGAGCCGCGCCCTCATGAACGCCCTGCAGAAGGCACTGGACGAAATCGCGGCCGACCCGACGGTGAAGATCGTGATCCTCGGCGCGAGAGGGCCCGCATTCTGCGCCGGCCACGACCTGCGCGAAATGCGCGCCCATCCCGGCGAGGCGGAAATCCGTGCAACCTTCGCCCAGTGCAGCCGGATGATGCAGAGCATCGTCCGCCTGCCCCAGCCCGTGATCGCACGGGTCCAGGGACCGGCAAGCGCCGCCGGCTGCCAACTCGTGGCAAGCGCCGATCTGGCGGTGGCGGCAGACGGCGCCAGCTTCTCCACTCCTGGCGTCAATATCGGCCTGTTCTGCTCGACGCCGATGGTGGCGCTTGCCCGCAATGTGGGGCGCAAGCAGGCCATGGAAATGCTGCTCACCGGCGAAACGGTCGATGCCGCACGCGCCCGGGAACTCGGCCTGGTCAATCGGGTCGTCCCGGCGGACGCACTCGACCACGAGGTCGATGCGCTCGCCGGCCTCATTCTCTCCAAGTCTCCGGTCAGCCTGCGCATCGGCAAGGAGGCCTTCTACCGGCAGCTTGAAATGCCGCTCGCCGAGGCTTACGAGTACGCCAGCGCCGTCATGACCCGCAACATGATGGCCGACGACGCGGCGGAGGGCATCGACGCCTTCCTCGAGAAACGCCCGCCCTGCTGGCCCGGGCAATGATGCGAAGGACGGCATGAACCACGACAGCTATCCCGACAGCTACATCCTGCAGATCCTGCGCGAGGTGCGCACCATCGCCATGGTCGGCGCCAGTCCGAACTGGAACCGCCCCTCCTACTTCGCGATGAAGTATCTGCAGGAGAAGGGCTACCGCGTCATTCCGGTCAACCCCGCCGCCGCAGGTGAAACGATCCTGGGCGAGACCTGCCATGCATCGCTGAAGGATATTCCAGTGCCGGTCGACATGGTGGACTGCTTCCGCAATTCGGCCGCGATCCCGCCGATCGCCCAAGAAGCCATCGCGATCGGCGCCAAGGTTCTCTGGATGCAACTCGGCGTGCGCAACGACGAGGCGGCCGCGCGGGCGGAAGCGGCGGGCCTCAAGGTGGTGATGAACCGCTGCCCCAAGATCGAGTTCGGCCGCCTGTCCGGCGAGATCGGCTGGATGGGCGTCAATACCGGCGTCATTTCCTCGAAGCGAAAGAAAGTGGTGAAGTCATGAGCAATCGCAAACCCGGTTTCGAAACCCTGGCCATCCATGCCGGCGCCGCGCCGGATCCGACAACCGGAGCGCGCATCACGCCGATCTTCCAGACGACGGCTTTCGTATTCGACGATGTCGACCACGCCGCCTCCCTCTTCAACCTGCAGGCTTTCGGCAACATCTATTCGCGGCTGACCAACCCGACCGTGTCGGTGTTCGAGGAGCGCATCGCCGCGCTCGAGGGCGGCCGCGCGGCAGTCGCCACGGCCTCCGGTCATGCGGCGCAGCTTCTTGCCTTCCATACGCTGATGGAGCCGGGCGATGAATTCCTGGCCTCCAGGCGTCTCTATGGCGGATCGATCACCCAGTTCAGCCACAGCTTCAGGAAGTTCGGCTGGAACGTCATCTTCGTCGATCCCGACGATCCGCAGAACTTCGCGCGCGCCATGACGCCGAAATGCAAGGCGATCTTCGTCGAGAGCCTGGCCAATCCGGGCGGCATCGTCTGCGACATCGCCGCCATCTCCGAGGTGGCGCACGCGGCGGGCGTCCCCTTGATCGTCGACAACACCATGGCCTCGCCCTGGCTCTGCCGGCCGATCGAGCACGGCGCCGACATCGTCATCCATTCGACGACGAAATTCATCAGCGGCCATGGCAATTCCATGGGCGGCGTCATCGTCGAAGCCGGCAAGTTCGACTGGAGCAAGGGGCCGCGCAAATACCCGGCCCTGACCGAGCCGACACCCTCCTATCATGGCCTGCGTTTCTACGAGACCTTCGGCGACATGGCTTTCGCCGTAGCCACGCGCGCCGTCGGCCTGCGCGATCTCGGACCGACCATGGCGCCGCTCAACGCCTTCCTGTCGCTTGCCGGTGTCGAAACCCTGCCCTTGCGCATGGAACGCCACTGCCAGAACGCCCAGAAGGTGGCCGAGTTCCTCTCGAAGCATCCGAAAGTCGCATGGGTTTCGTATGCCGGGCTGCCGGGCGACAAGTATCATGCGCTGGCGCGCAAGTATCTGCCGCGCGGGGCCGGATCGGTCTTCACCTTCGGCGTCAAGGGTGGCTATGAGACCGGCGTCAAGCTGGTGGAATCGGTGGAGCTGTTCTCCCATCTCGCCAATATCGGCGACACGCGCAGCCTGATCATCCACCCGGCCTCGACCACCCATCGCCAGCTCTCGGCCGAACAGCTTGCCGCCGCTGGCGCGGGTCCGGACGTGGTGCGCCTTTCCGTCGGCATCGAGAATGTCGAAGATATCATCGCCGATCTCGACCAGGCGCTGGCCAAGGGCTGACCAGCGGCGCGGCGCTATTCGGCGGCGGTCGCCGGGCTGGTCCCAGTGATCGCCGCCTCGCGCCGTCCCGGCAGCCAGAGCGCGACGATGGCCGTGCCGGCGGCAAAAAGCAGCAGTGCCGCGAACAGCACGTCGAGCGCGCCCGTCACCTCGTAAAGCAGGGCGATGATGACCGGTCCGAGCGAGCCAATGCCAAGCGCCAGCACGAACTTGGCCCCGAAAGCCCTGCCCCGCCAGGCGGGCGGCGTATAGCGCGCCAGCAATGCGTTCTCCGCCGGCTGGCCGGCCAGATTGAGGCTGATCATCAGCGCCGCAGCGCCGACCAGGGCCGGACTGTAAAGGGTGAAGGCAAAGGCGATGACGGGGATCTGGAACACCTGCGCCCAGATATAGACGCCCTTCAGGCTGAACCGGTCGGCCAGCTCGCCGCCGGCCACCTGCGAAAGCGCGCTCACGGTGTAGCAGAGCGTCACCAGTCCGCCAATGGCGGCAACATCGAGACCGATGCCCGACAGGCGCTCATCGAACAGCTTGGGCAGGGCGAAGGCCGTGCACTGGTAGATCAGGCCGGTCAGCAGCATGGTAAAGGACAGCACGATGAAGGTGCGCTTGATGTCGGCGCGCGCCGGCGCCGGTTCGGGCGCCGCGTCCTGCCCGCCTTCGACGATGAAGCCGCCGCGCATGGCCCACAGGAAACCGAGACCAATCAGAAGCGAGACGACGCCGGGCAGGATGAAAGCGGCACGCCAGCCAAGCCATGCGGCGAGCGCCCCCGCCACGATGCCGGCCGCAGCCGTCCCTGCCGAACCAAACACGCCATTGATACCGAGAGCGCGGCCGCGATTGAGCGCATGCCTGACCAGCCAGGGAATGCCGACCGGATGATAGATCGAGGCAAAGGTCCCGATCAGCGCCAGACCGATGGCGATGGAAAGCGGCCCCGTGGCGAGGCCGGTGGCGATCGAGGACAGGCCGACACCGAAATAAAAGACGGCGATCATGCCCGATGCACTCCAGCGGTCGCCGAGCCAGCCAGCCGGCAGGGCACCGAGACCGAACATGATCATGCCAGGCAAGGACAGCGCGATCAGCTCGCCATAGGAAAGGCCCCATTCGCGCTCCAGCACCAGGACGACGGTGGCATAGAGCAGCGTGAACAGATGGGAGAAGCTATGCGCAACGCCGGCGAAGCCGGTAGTCAGAAGCGATGCAGGACGGGACAAGTCGTGGAGCCTCGGTTGTGGCGGCGGCGGTCCGCATTCTAGCGCCCTTCGATGCGAGCTCAAACCTTCCATCGCCGCCCTCACCCAACCCTCTCCCGCGTGCGGGAGAGGGCCTATTCTTCACCTTCCATCGCCGCCCTCACCCAACCCTCTCCCGCGTGCCGGAGAGGGCCTATTCTTCACCTTCCATCGCCGCCCTCACCCAACCCTCTCCCGCGTGCGGGGGAGGGCCTATTCTTCACCTTCCATCGCCGCCCTCACCCAACCCGCTCCCACTGAAGTGGGCGAGGGCCTATTCTTCACCTTCCATCGCCGCCCTCACCCAACCCTCTCCCGCGTGCCGGAGAGGGCTCTCTTTCTTCTCCCTCTCCCACAAAGTGGGAGAGGGCCGGGGTGAGGGCCAAGCGCCAGCGGTTCAGATCACGCCCGAGGCGCGCAGCGCCGCGATGCGTTCCGCCGACAGTCCGAGCAGCCGGGAATAGACCTCCTCGTTTCCCTCGCCGAGCCGGGGGCCGAGGCTCTGCACGGACCCCGGTGTCAGCGAGAGCAGCGGCAGCACGTTGGGAACCACCACCTCGCCGATTTCGGGATGTGGAAAGCGGAGCAGATTGCCGCGCGCCGCGAACTGCTCGTCGGCGAAGATGTCGGCGATGGAATTGACCGGGCCGCAAGGAACTTCGCCCGCCGCGGTCTCTGCCAGCACTTCGGCCTGCGCGCGCGCGCCGGTCCATGCGGCAACCTCGCCGTCGACGATACCCCGGTGGCGCAGCCGGTCGGCGGTACGCGGGAAACGTTCCGCCAGATCGGGGCGCCCCATGACGCGCGCCAGCCGCTCGAACATCTTGTCGGAGGTGCAGGCCACCGCCACCCATTTCCCGTCGGCGCATTCGAAATGCCCGTGCGGACAGGCATTGAGCGTGCCCGCCCCCTCCCGTTCGCGCACCCGGCCGGTCCGGGCATGGACGGGCGCGATCTCGTCGAGCACGCGGAAGATCGCCTCGTAGAGCGCGATGTCGATTACCTGACCTTTGCCGGTCGCATCGCGATGGCGCAGCGCCATCAGCATGCCGACCGCGCCGTAGAGGCCGGCGATATAGTCGGCGAGCGAGGTCGAGCCGGGTGTCACCGGTGGACCGCCCGGCATGCCGGCAAGATAGGTGAGCCCGCCGAAGGCATGTGCGATGCGGGCGAAGCCGGGCAGGTCGCGCTTCGGGCCGGTCTGGCCGTAGCCTGAGACGCGCAGCAGGATCAATCCCGGATTGACGCCCGAAAGCACATCCCAGCCGAGACCCCATTTCTCCAAGGTGCCGGGCCGGAAATTCTCCGCCACCACGTCGGATTTCGCCACCAGCCCGAGGAACAGCTCCCGGCCTTCAGGCCGTCGCAGGTCGAGCGTGACCGAATTCTTGTTGCGGCCTTCCGACAGCCAGGCCAGCGTGTCGCCGTCGCGTTCGGTCGGCGTGCCGAACCTGCGCAGCGCATCGCCGCCGCCGGGCTGCTCCACCTTGATGACCTCCGCGCCGAACTCGCCGCAGATCGCGGCGGAGAACGGCGCCGCGATGAAGGTGGCGCAATCGAGGATGCGGATGCCGGAAAGCGGCTTCATGTTGGTCTCCCGGAAGCTGGCCGGCTGACGCCGCCCAGGCGATCAGTAGACGGTGAGCGGCCGGTTGAGCAAGGGCTTCGCCGGCTCCAGCACCGGATTGTCGCTCGGCGGCCCGTCAAGGGCCCGCTTCGCCCGCCATGCAAGCAGCGGGAAATACCGCCTGACCCGCTGCATCCGGCGCAGCGCCGCATGCGGATCGATCAGATGCGAGCGCGGCGGCCTCTCACCCATCGCCTTGAGCACGCGGCCGAGGGGATGCGCCAGGCCGTCCTGCAGTTCGATCATGAGGGCGAGCAGTTCGGCCGCCGGCGTGACCAGCGGGCCGAAGCCATAACGCACCTGCGCCCAGCCAACGATATAGAGATGCCGGTAATTCTCCAGCATCGAACCGCCATAGACCTGCGGCACCGCGCCTTTCACCTCGACGAGGCCGTCGGGCAGGAAGGGAAGCCTCACATGATAGCCGGTGGCGCAGACCACGACGTCATAGTCCATCGCCGTGCCATCGACGAATTCGACCCGTCTGCCGACGAAACGGCGGATATCGGGTCGTGGTTGCACCCGACCGTGCTTGATGTAATGCAGCAATTCGCTGTTGATCGTCGGATGATGCTCGAAGATGTCGTGATCGGGCTCCGGCAGGCCATAGCGGGCATAGGGTCCGACGACGATGCGCAGCGCAGCCTTGAGGAGCAGCCGCTGCACCGCCACAGGTATCCACGGCCGGATCAGTTCCACGGTCGGAACGCCGAAGAGCGTCTTCGGCATGAACCAGTAGCCGCGCCTAAGCGAAAGGTCGCAGGAACGGCCGACGCGAGCCGCCTCCGAGGCGACGTCGCAGGCAGAATTGCCTCCGCCGATCACGAGCACCCGCTTGCCCCTGAACTGGTCGGGTTCCTTGAAGTCCTTTGAATGCATGTAAAGACCGGTGAACTGCCCCGGATAATCCGGCCAGCGCCGGTCCCAGTGATGGCCGTTGCAGACGGCCACACCCTTGTAACGCCGCTCGCGCCCATCTTCGAAGCGGACATGCCAGAGATTGGCCTCCACGGGTCGGACCTCTACCACCTTGCTGCGGAACTCGATTGCCCCTATCAGGCCGAAAACCCGCGCGTAGGATTCGAGATAGTCGAGCATCTGCCGCCGGCTCGGAAAGTCCGGATAACTCTCCGGCATCGGAAAATCGGCATACTCCGTGGTTCGTCGCGACGAAATGATGTGCGCCGTGTTCCAGACGCCATGCCGCCAGTTGCCGCCGACCCCGCCATCGGCATCGACCTGATCGTAAGGTATGGCACGATCCTTCAGGGCCTTGGCGACCGCAAGTCCCACCGGCCCCGCCCCGATCACGAGAATACGATCCGTCCGCGGCTCCATCGTGCCGGCTCCCCGAGGTCGCTCAGGCGAGCGTCAGGCCGTCATCGACCGGAATGATCGCCCCATTGATGAAACGGGATTCCTCACCGGCCGCCAGCATCAGCAGGATCCCATCCAGGTCCTTCGGATCGCCGACCCGCCGGCGCGGCAGCATGGACACCAGCCGCTTGCCACCTTCCGTACCCCAGTAATCGGCATTGATCTCCGTCTCGATATAGCCTGGACAGATGGCGTTGACGTTGATGCCCTGCCGGCCCCATTCGAGCGCCATCGCTCTCGTCATCTGCACCACGGCAGCCTTCGACATGCAGTAGACGGAGAGCTGGCCAAGAACCTTGAGTCCCGCGACCGAGGCAATGTTGACGATCCGCCCTTCCAGCCCATGACGGATCATCCGCCTCGCCCCCTCCTGCGCCACGAAGAAAGCCCCGCGCGTGTTGGTGTCGAAGACATGGTCATAATCCGCCTCCGAGATATCGACGGCCTTCTTCTGCACGCTGACGCCGGAATTGTTGATGACGATTCCGACAGGGCCGAGTTCCGTCTCCGCCGCCTCGAAGGCTTCGGCGATGCTGGCGCGGTCGGTGACGTCGCAGCGCACCGGCATGGCGCGCCCGTCGAAGCCTGCGATGCGCTCCGCAAGCGCGCCAAGCCGGTCGGTCCGGCGCGCCGCCAGCGCAACCCGCGCTCCGGCCCGCGCCAGTACCTCGGCGAAGCGCGCGCCGAGGCCCGATGACGCGCCGGTGACAAGGGCTGTCTTGCCGTCGAGACGAAACATGCTGGACACGGGCCTGCTCCCTGGATCAAAAACCGAAGACGACCCGCATGGTCGGATCGGGCCGGGCAAAGGTCAAGCGCCGGCGCGCCTCAGCGCCCGGTGAAGCGCGGCTTGCGCCGTTCGAGAAACGAATTTACGCCTTCGGCGAAATCCTCGCCGGTCTGGGCCAGCACGAACTGGTCGGCATCCATATAGCTCGTCGCATGACCGAGTGCGCCGGCCGCGATGCTGACCCCGCGCTTGATCATGCGCACCGGAACCGGAGGCAGGGCCGCGATCCGCTCCGCCATCGCCATGGCGCGGGAAAGCGCACCACCAGGCTCGGTCGTCTCCTCGATCAGGCCCCAGGCAAGCGCCTGTTCCGCCGGAACCTTCTCCGCCAGGATGGCAAGCTGCTTGGTGCGGGCCGGTCCCATCAGCGCGACCATGCGCGGCAGGGACTGCCAGCTCATGTTCATGCCGCGCTCTATCTCCGGTACGTAGAAGGTCGCATCGCGCGCCGCCACGCGGAAGTCGCAGGCCACCGCCAGTGCCACGCCGCCGCCGATGCACCAGCCCTCGATGGCGCAGATAGTCACCGCGTCGATCTCCTCGAAGGCCCGGCAGAGCCTCGGACCGGATTGCTGCAACAGTCGCTTCTGCATCAGCCCGGCCCGGGACGCCTCGGCCACGGAAGGATCCTTCAAGTCGTAACCGACGGAAAACGCCTGCGCCGATCCGGTCAGGATGACGGCCGAAACCTCGCCATCCTCCTCGAAACTCCGCGCCGCCGCGGTCAGTTCGCGGATCAGTGCCCGCGACAGCGCGTTACGACCGTCGCCGCGATCGAAGCGGACGACGGCGATGCGGCCAGACCTTTCGATACTCACGTAGCTCAAGATCCCGCCCTCCTTCGATTTTCAGGTGCCGCCATTCAACGCATGATGCAGGGTGCCGAGCGCGAAGCCGATGAACATCAGGCCGGTGCCACGCAGCACCCAGATTTCGTGTCGCCGGTAGAGCGCGCGCAGCGCACCGAGCCCGACCAGCCAGATCAGCACCAGGTCGGCGAGGAAGAAGCCGACGAAGCAGGCCGCCAGCAGCAGCGGCGCATTCCCGGGCGTAAGCTTGTCGAGACTTCCGCCAAGAAGCGCTGCAAAGATGGACAGGGTGACGGGGTAGCTTTTCGGATTGCTGAGCCCAAACAGCAGACCACGCATCCATGGCCGCTCCACACGCAGCGCGCCGCCCGCCGCGCCCAGCGCGCTCCGCTTCACCAGCAGCGCGCGCAGGCCGAGCCAACCGAGATAGAGCGCGCAGACCAGAGCCAGAACCCGGAAGAAGTCCGGCGAGAGCAGGCTCGCCCAGACCAGCGCCACCAGCGCCAGAACCGCCCAGAGCAGGTCGCCGGCCAGATGCCCGAACAGGAACCCCGCGCCCGCGCGCCGGCCCTGCGCCGCGCCGATACCGAGCACCGCCAGAACGCCCGGCCCCGGCGTCAGTACGACCAGCGCTCCGGCGAGGGCAGCCGAGATCAGGATATGGGCATCCATGCGGCGTTCGTCAGCGTTTCGCCGCCCGCAGCATGCGGATGATCCCCGAGAAATCGACAGCGCCATTCCCGGCTTCCGAGAAATCGGAATAGACACGCGCCGCATCCGCGCCGAGCGGCGTAGCGGCGGCAACGGCCGTCGCCGCCTGCTGGGCGAGCTTGAGGTCCTTCAGCATCATGTCGGCCGTGAACCCGGGCTGATAGTCCCGGTTGGCCGGCGAGGTCGGCACCGGCCCCGGAACCGGGCAATAGGTGGTGAGCGACCAGCACTGGCCCGAGGATTTCGAGGCGATGTCGAAGAGCTTCTGGTGATCGAGGCCGAGTTTCTCCGCCAGGACAAACGCCTCCGACACTGCGATCATGGAAATGCCGAGGATCATGTTGTTGCAGATCTTGGCCGCCTGGCCATTGCCGGCGCCGCCGGCATGGACGATGGTCTTGCCCATCTTCTCGAGGATCGGCAGCGCCCTGGCGAAGGCTGCCTCGCTGCCGCCCACCATGAAAGTGAGCGTCGCCGCGGCCGCGCCGCCGGTGCCGCCCGAGACGGGTGCGTCGATCATCAGCATGCCGGCGGTGTCGGCGGCTTTCGCCACCTCGCGGGCACTGTCCACGTCGATGGTCGAGGAGTCGATGAAGAGCGTGCCCTTGCGCGCCGCGCCGAGAATGCCACCGGGGCCCAGATAGGTCGCCTTTACGTGCTGGCCCGCGGGCAGCATCGTGATCACCACTTCCACGTCGCGCGCAGCGTCCTGGGCGGACGTCGCGGCGCGTGCGCCGGCCGAAACTGCCTTCTGCAGAGCCTCTTTCGCCAGGTCGAACGCTTTCACGTCGTGGCCTGCCTTGACGAGGTTCTGCGCCATCGGCCCGCCCATGTTGCCGACGCCGATGAAACCGATTGCCGTCATGTCCGCCTCCTGCCATGCGCCGCGCCGCCCTTTCAGGGCAGCGGCAGCTCCCCCTCTTCCGGCGGCGCGAAGTAACGATCGATCTCCGCGTCGCTTACATCCTCGAACCGCGCCGGGTTCCAGCGCGGCTTCTGGTCCTTGTCGATAATTACCGCGCGCACGCCCTCATAAAAGTCGTGACCACGGATGACCCGGGTTACCACGCGCCACTCCAGACGCATGCACTCATCCATCGACAGGTTCGCACCAGCGCGCACCTGACGGAAGGCGATCTTGCAGCTCGTGGGCGACTTGGTACGGATGACGCGCGCGCAATCGGCGGCGAATTCGGTGCCTGCCCGCTCCAGATTGCCGAGGATTGCCTCGACCGAGTCTCCGGCAAAGCATTGGTCGATCGTCGCGCGGTGCCGGGCCAGCTCCGATGGCCCGGGATCGCCGGCAAAAGTCGCAACCATGGCATCGATTTCGGCAACGTCGCCCCGAAGCGCGCTCCGCGCCAGCGCCGCCGCCAGTTCGTCGAGACGCGCCGCCGGCACGAAGGCGTCCGCAACGCGAGCATGCAGGCAGTCCGCCGCCTTCATGCGCGCGCCGGTCAGCGCCAGATACATGCCGATGCCGCCCGGACAGCGGGAAAGGAAATGCGTCCCGCCCACGTCTGGAAACAGGCCGATGCCCGTCTCCGGCATGGCAAAGACGGTATTCTCGGTAACGATGCGACGCCGGCCATGCACGGAAAAGCCCACGCCACCGCCCATAGTAATGCCATCCATGAAGGCGATGTAGGGCTTGGCGAATCGCTTGATATGCGCATTGAGCCGATATTCGTCGCCATAGAACCGGTAGGGATACGCGCCGCCCGCGCGCCCCTCCTCGTAAAGCTTGCGGATGTCGCCGCCGGCGCAGAACGCCTTGCCGCCAGCGCCCCGGATCAGCACCGCTCCGATCCGGTCATCGCCCTCCCACTCCCTGAGCTGCGCGGCGAAAGCCAGGCACATCCCATGCGTCAGCGCGTTCAGCGCCTTCGGACGGTTGAGCAACACATGCGCCAGCCGGCCGTCGCGGCCAAAGAGAATTTCCTGTTCGGTCATGGGAAGGTCGGGTCCGTCGTTACTGGTTACGCTGTTCGAGCAGCCGGCGCGCCACGATCACCCGCATGATCTCGTTGGTGCCCTCGAGGATCTGGTGCACGCGCAGATCGCGCATCAGGCGCTCGATCGGGTAGTCCTTGAGATAGCCATAACCGCCATGGAGCTGCAACGCCTCGTTGCAGATGGCGAAGCCGGCGTCGGTGGCGAATCGCTTGGCCATCGCGCAGAGCATGGTGGCGTCCGGATCGGCACGGTCCAGCGCGAAGGCCCCCTGCCGGATCATGAGGCGCGCCGCCTCAAGTTCCGTCGCCATGTCGGCAAGCTTGAACTGCAGCGCCTGGAAGGAGGCGAGCGGCCGGCCGAACTGGCTGCGCACCGACACATGTTCCCGCGAAAACTCGAGCGCGGCCCGCGCCGCGCCGATCGAGCAGGCGCCGATATTGAGCCGTCCGCCATCGAGCCCCATCATGGCGATGCGGAACCCTTGCCCCTCGGCGCCGATCCGGTTGGCGACGGGAACACGACAATCCTCGAAGATCACCATCGCGGTCGGCTGGCTGTTCCAGCCGAGCTTGCGCTCCTGCGCGCCGAAGGCGAGCCCCGGCGTGCCCTTCTCCACCACGATGCAGGAAACCCCGCCCGGCCCGTCCCCGCCCGTTCGCACCATGCAGACATAGATGTCCGACCGGCCGCCGCCGGAGATGAATGCCTTGCTGCCGTTCAGGACATAATGCTCGCCATCGCGCACGGCGCGCGTGCGCAACGACGCCGCATCCGAACCGGAACCAGGCTCGGTCAGGCAATAGCTGGCGAAGTGTTCCATCGTGCAGAGCTTGGGCAGGAAGCGCCGGCGCTGTTCTCCGTCGCCGAAGCGGTCGATCATCCAGGCCGCCATGTTGTGGATCGAGATGTAGGCGGCGGTGGACGGACATGCGGCGGCCAGTTCTTCGAAGAGGATGGTGGCATCGAGACGCGAAAGGCCAGAGCCGCCCACATCCTCCTGCACGTAGATGCCGGCAAAGCCCAGCGCCGCCGCCTCGCGAAGCACCTCCTCGGGAAAGATCTTTTCCTCGTCCCAGCGCGCGGCGTTGGGCGCCATCCGCTCGACGGCGAATGCGCGCGCCGAAGCCTGGAAGGCAAGCTGGTCGTCGCTCAGTCGGAAATCCATCTTTCCCGTCCGCGTTCCTGCAAGAGACGACTTGATTATGGGACCGGAGCCACCCTGTCAACGCGAGGGCGCTCCCGCCACCCGGGCGGGCTGGCGCTGGTCGGCGCTCAGGAAGCGCTCGACCGGGAGCGTGGTCTCCGCGCCGAGGCGCTCGAAGTTCGCCGCGAGCCACGCATCCGCCGCCCGTTCGCCGATGCCGCGCAAGTGTTCAAGGAAATGCCGGTCCGCGGCGATCTTGCTGGCATAGCCGAACTCGCGCAGTGCCCCTTCCGCCTCGATCATGTGCAGCAGCATGTGCTTGTAGCGTCCCTCCTGCAGCCGATGCTGGTCGAGCTGGCGGCCGACAAAGTCGATGGCGCGGATCTCGGCGATCAGGGCAGCGTTGAAACTGATATCGTTCATCCGGTCGAGGATCGCGGCGGCCGAGCGCGGGGTCTCGAGAATCTCCAGCGGATTGATCTGCACGATCACGATGTCGCGGGACTGGCAGTTGTAGATCAGGGGATAGAGCGCCGGATTGCCGAGAAATCCTCCATCCCAGTAGGACTGCTCGCCGATCTCGACCGCATGAAAGAGATGCGGCAGGCAGGCGGACGCCAGCAGCACGTCGATATCAATCTCCTCGGAGGTGAAGATGCGGTTCTTGCCCTTGCGCACGTTGGTGGCCGAGATGAACAGACGCATGTCCGTGCAGGCGCGCAGGCAGTCGAATTCGATGGAGCGCTCAAGGATGCGGCGCAGCGGGTTGTAGTTGAACGGATTGGTCTGGTAGGGGGAAAGAAAACGCGTCATCGCGTCGAACCAGGCAAACGCCGGCGCGCGATCATAGCTCCAGCCGCCGAACCAGCGCTCGATCGGGCTCGGCGCCAGAGGGCTGAAGCGCCCGGCATCCCCAATGCGGCGCCAGAACGTATCGAGGGCCTCGCGCGCGCCATCGCGACCGCCCCGGGCCCAGCCATCGACCACCAGCGCGGCATTCATGGCCCCGGCCGAAGTTCCGCTCAGCCCGTCGATGGCGATACGCTCGTCCGACAGTAGCCGGTCGAGAACGCCCCAGGTGAAGGCGCCATGCGCCCCGCCGCCCTGCAGGGCGAGATTGATCCGCTTCACCGAAGCTTCGCCTGATTTCGCCATGGCTGGAACTCCAGATCGGTCATGCGCACATGACCAGTTTGCGGACTTGGCGGTTGCGCGCCGCCGCGCCGTTCTGTAGCACATCGCCATGACCGCGGCGAACATCATGGCGCGAAGCGCCGCCGGGCGTGGCCTTGGGCCGCTGCGCCTGGCGGCCGGGCTCGTTGCCCTCCTGCTCGCCGTGCCGGTGCTGGGGGTGCTGGCGAGCCTGTTCGAACCCGACCGGGGCACCATCGCCCATCTGGCCGGGACCGTGCTCGGCGACTATATCGCCAACACGATCTGGCTCGTCCTTGGCGTCGCCCTCGGCACGTTCATGGTCGGCACCGCGACCGCCTGGACGGTCACCATGTGCCGCTTTCCCGGCCGGCGGATCATGGAATGGGCGCTTGTGCTGCCGCTCGCCATGCCGGCCTATGTCATCGCCTATCTCTATACCGACATGCTGCAATTCTCCGGTCCGGTACAGTCAGCGCTGCGCGCGGCCACCGGGTGGGGGCCGGGCGAATACTGGTTTCCGGAGATCCATTCGCTGGGCGGCGCCATTCTGATGTTCATCGCCGTCCTCTACCCTTACGTCTATCTTCTGGCGCGCGCAGCTTTCCTGGAACAGTCGATCTGCGTCATCGATGTGAGCCGGACGCTTGGCTGCACGCCCTGGGGCAGTTTCTTCCGCGTCGCCCTGCCGCTGGCCCGGCCGGCGATTGCTGGTGGCGTCGCCCTTGCGCTGATGGAAACGCTCGCCGATTTCGGCACCGTCTCCTATTTTGGCCTGCAGACCTTCACAACCGGCATCTATCGCGCCTGGTTCTCCATGGGTGACCGCGTGGCGGCAGGCAAACTCTCCTGCATGCTGCTGCTCTTTGCCATCTCCGTCCTCGCCTTCGAGCGCTGGAGTCGCGGCCAGGCGCGCTATCATCACACGACGCAGCGCTATCGGCCGATCCAACCCTTCCATCTCGGACGCGCGCAGGCACTCGCCGCGCTGGCCGTCTGCCTGCTGCCGCTTGCCATCGGCTTCATCCTGCCTGCCCTCACCCTGCTGCGCCTTGCTTTCGCCGGCGGCGACGCGCAGTTCGGTGCGCGCTATCTCGGGCTGGTGGCGAATTCCGTCACGCTGGCCGGCATCGCCGCCGCAATCGCCGTCACCCTGGCCACGCTGATCGGTTACGGCATGCGGCTCAAGGCGGGCCTGATCGTGACGATTGCCGGCCGGCTCGCCGGAATGGGTTATGCCATCCCGGGCTCGATCATCGCGGTCGGCGTCCTCATCCCGCTGGCCAGCCTGGACAATCTCATCGACGGCTGGGCGCGGGCCGGCCTCGGCATCTCGACCGGCCTGCTGCTGACCGGCGGCATTTTCGGGCTGGTCTATGCCTACAATGTCCGCTTCCTCGCCATCTCACTGCAAAGTGTCGAGGCCAGCCTCGCCAAGATCCCGCCGTCCATCGACCATGCCGCGCGCGCACTCGGTGCCAGCGCCGCCGGAACCCTCTGGCGGGTCCATCGGCCCCTGCTTTCAGGCGGCATGCTCTCGGCCTTCCTGATCGTGTTCGTGGACGTGATGAAGGAACTGCCGGCGACGCTGCTGATGCGGCCCTTCAACTTCGACACGCTGGCAGTCCAGGCCTACAACCTCGCCAGCGACGAGCGGCTTGCGGAGGCCTCGACCGCCGCGCTTGCCATCGTCGCGGTCGGCCTCGTTCCCGTGCTCATCGTCAGCCGCTCCATGCGTCAGGTCCGCCCGGGCGCGCGGGAGCCGGAATGAAAGAATAAAAGAGGGGGCGCCGGTCCGGAGACCGGCGCCCCGCATCACCTTCAGGAGGAAACTACTTCCAGCCGACGCGGTCGAAGATCATCTGCGCCTTCGGCTGGTTGCGACCCAGGAAGTCCACGTTCAGCTTGTCAGTGTTGAAATCCCCGAGGCTGGAAAGCTCGGCATTGTCGAGCACGCGCGCCACCACCGGATACTCGTTGTTGCCGTTGGCGAAATAGGCCTGCGCCTCGTCGCTCGCCAGATACTCGAGGAACCTGACCGCCGCCTCGCGGTTCGGCGCGGTCTTGACGAGGCCGCCGCCCGCGACATTGACATGGGTGCCCTGCTTCGCCTGATTGGGAAACACGACGCCGATCCTGGATACGACCGCCTTGTCCTCCGGCTTGTCGGATCGCATAAGGCGGACGAAGTAGTAGGTGTTTGCCACGGCGAGGGCGCATTCGCCGCTTGCCACGGCCTTGATCTGGTCGGTGTCGCCGCCCTTGGGGGGGCGGGCGAAGTTCGCCACCACGCCGCGCGCCCAGGCTTCCGCCTTAGCCTCGCCCCAATGCTGGATCAGCGCCGAAAGCAGCGAGAGATTGTAGATATTGCCGCCGCTGCGGATGCACACCTTGCCCTTGTGCTTGGGATCGGCGAGATCCTCGTAATTCGCCACCTCGCCCTGCCCCACCTTGTCCTTGTTGTAGAAGATGACGCGCGCGCGCGTGGAGAAGCCGAACCAGTGTCCGTCGGGATGGCGCAGGTGAGCAGGAATGCGGCTCTCGAGCACCGCCGACTTGACCGGCGCGAACAGCCCGAACTGATCGGCGCGCCACAGGCGCCCGACATCGACGGTCAGCAGCACGTCCGCAGGGCTGTTGGCACCCTCGTTGCGGATCCGCTCGATGATCTCGTCCTCCTTCGCCTCGATCCGGTTGATCCTGATCCCGGTCTGCCTGGTGAAGTTGGCGTAGAGCGCCTCGTCCGTCTGGTAGTGGCGCGCGGAATAGAGGTTCAGCACTTGCTCCTGTGACATCGCCGGCAGGCCGAGCGCGCCGGTGAGCGCGGCGGCGGTCAGGCCGAGGAGAAAACGGCGGGAAGTCGTGTGCGTGATCATGTCGGCTCGCTATTATTAAGAACTATTCTCACTCGCAGGACACTACATTTGCGAATGATTGTCAACAGCGGAATTGCCACGTGACCATGGAAACCCCAAGCCGGTTGATGTGCCCCCTGCCCCGGGATAGAAACCAGACCGCTCAAGGAATTTCGGGGGGAGATTGCCGTGCCGCTGAAACCATCGACCGTCGCCGGACCGCTCAACGGCGTCACCGTCATCGACCTGACGCGCGTTCTAGCTGGCCCCTACTGCACGATGGTCCTTGCCGATCTCGGCGCCCGGGTGATCAAGGTCGAGCATCCCGATACCGGCGATGACAGCCGCCATATCGGCCCGTTCATCAAGGGCAAGTCGGCCTACTTCATGTCCATCAACCGCAACAAGGAATCGATTGCCCTCGACCTCAAGGCCGCGCCTGATCGCGCATTGTTCGAGCGGCTGCTGGCACAGGCCGATGTGCTGATCGAGAATTACCGTGGCGGCACCATGGAGAAGCTCGGTTATGGCTTCGAGGCGCTCGCCCCGCGCTACCCGCGCCTGATCTATGCCGCCGCGTCCGGTTTCGGCCATAGCGGGCCATACATGAAACGCGCGGCCTACGACATGGTGGTCCAGGGCATGGGCGGCGTGATGAGCCTGACCGGCCATCCGGGCGGTCCGCCGACCCGGGTCGGCACCTCGGTCGGGGACATCACCGCCGGGCTGTTCACCGCCATAGGTATCGCCTCCGCCCTGTTCGAGCGCCAGCACAGCGGACAGGGCCGCAAGGTCGATGTGGGAATGCTCGACTGCCAGGTGGCGATCCTGGAAAACGCCATCGCCCGTTTTACGGCGACCGGCGAGATTCCGGGGCCGCTCGGCGCCCGTCATCCCTCGATCACGCCGTTCGAAGCCTACGAGACCGCAGATGGCTGGATCATCATTGCCGCCGGCAATGACTCTCTTTTCCGCAGCCTCGGGCGGGCGCTTGGCCGCCCGGATCTCCCGGCCGATCCGCGCTTCGACAGCAATCCGAACCGGACGCAGAACCACGATGCGTTAAAGGTCGAGATGGAAAAGAGCCTGAAGACTGCCGGTACCGAACATTGGCTCGGCATCCTCGAAGCGGCTGGTGTTCCGGCAGCACGCATCAACAACGTGGCGCAGGTTCTGAGCGATCCGCATGTGCTCAGCCGCAACATGGTCTGCCACGCCGACGATCCCGATGTCGGGCGCGTCACCATGGCCGGCAATCCGATCAAGCTCTCCGGGTTCGCCGATCCCGAATCACGCCATCCGGCACCGGCGCTCGATGAGCATCGCCAGCGCCTGTTAGACGAACTGCATGCCGTCGAATCTTCCGCCTGATATTTATTCGTTTTCAAAGATATACACAGAATAGTTTACGTTTCAGATGAGCAGAGCTTCCGGGCGGCGGCTCATCGATACGTGGACTGGTCCGCTCGCGATCACCGAGGCGGCGATCCAGATCCTGCTCATCCCGGCCACACTGGCGATCGGTCTTGCCGTCATGGGACTGATCGCCATCTGACCGCCGATGGCCAGCGACCGGATCGTGCCCATCGGTTGAGCTCCGGACCCGTCGTTCGCCGACGATAAGGGAAGTATCCATGTCCGCCTTGACGATTGGGCAGTACTGGCGAGGCGAAGGTCCGCTCTGGCGGGTCTACTGGCTCCACGGGGTCCTTGGCAGCAGCAGCATCGCGCTGCTCATCCTGCTCGCTGTCGGCACGGGATTGGTCGGACCCACCGCCACTTTTGTCATCCTGGCAGGCGGCACGCTCTAAGCGATCTGGATCCTGGTCAGCATCTGGCGCTGTGCCTACAACATCACGTCGGCGCCGCTCGCCCGCGCGCTCACCGTCGCCTGGGCGGTGAACGTGGTCGGACTCGCCGCGATGGTGTGGCTGCCCGTCATCGAAGCCCAGTACTGATCGGATCGCCGCGCCATGCGCCTCACCCGTTACACCGACTATGCCCTGCGGACGCTCATGTTTCTCGCGCTCAAGGGCGACGAACTCTCGACCATCCAGGAGGTGGCCGGCCGTTACCGGATCTCGCAAAACCACCTGATGAAAGTGGTGCATGAACTGGGCGTCGCGGGCCTCGTGGAGACCGTCCGCGGCAAGGGCGGCGGGATGCGCCTGGCCAGGTCGCCTGAACTGATCCGGCTCGGCGATGTCGTGCGGACAACGGAACCCGATCTCGACCTCGTGGAATGTTTCGGCAGCGAGGGAAGCTGCCCGCTCATCCCGCACTCCGTGCTGAAAACGGCTGTGCGCCGCAGCCTCGAAGCATTCCTCGATCAGATGAACGAATACGCCCTCGCCGACCTTGGGGCGCCGGGGCGCCAGCTTGCGGCATTGCTCATGCTCGAACCGCGCCCGGCCGGCGGTTTCAGTCGAGCAGGATCCGCACGCCGCTCGCGCCATTGAGCAGGCGCTTGAGATGAAACGTCGCGAGCTGATCACCCGGATGGGCGCCCACATGGGCGGCGAACGCGGCGACCGCTTCGGGGTCGCCTTCGCGCATCAGGGTGAAGGCACGGCCGTAGCTGTCGCTGGCCTCCGGATCATGGAACTCGGGTGCCACGGGCTCGAACGCCGCAATCGGCTCGGCCCTGCCACGCAGCATGAGCTCGCCGATCGGGCGCCCAAGAAACCCGTCCACCTGCTCCACCACCCGACCGCTTGCGCAGATCCGCGTGCCTAGCGGCTTGTTCGCAGCCTCGAGCCGCGCGGCGATGTTGATCGTATCGCCATAAGCGGTGTAGTCGAAGAAGCGCTGACCACCGAAATTGCCGACGATGGCCGGTCCGTCATGCAGCCCGATGCGCGTTACGCCGAGCCCTATTCCTCGCGCGCGCCAGCGTTCGCGGAAGGATTGCGCACAGGCATCGAGTGCCAGTGCGCAGGAAATCGCACGGGAGGCATGGTCAGGCTGTTCGCCCGGCGCGCCGAACAGGATGTGCAGCGCGTCGCCGATGATCTTCGCCAGCGTCCCGTCATGGGCAAAGACGACATCGGCCATGGCGCCAAAATACTCGTTCAGCAGCGGCCCAAGGGTTTCCGGCTCCAGGGTCTCGACCAGCGTGGTGAAGCCGCTGATATCGGTGAAGAGCGCCGCCACGTCGCGCCTTTGTCCGCCGAGATCGACCGCCTCTCCGTCGCTCGCGAGTTTCTCGGCAAGATTGGGCGAGAAATAACGCGCCAGGCTCGCCCGCGCGCGCTCCGCCGCCGATTGCCGCCGCCGCGCCTCGCGCAGTGCCTCGACATGGCGCACGGTCTTGTCGATGGTGGTTTCGAGATCGCCGAAATCGATGGGCTTGGTCAGGAAGTCGAAGGCGCCGCGATTCATCGCGGTCCGGATGTTCGCCATGTCGCCATAGGCCGAGACGATGATGGTGGAAAGCTTCTCGTCCGCCTCCTGCAGGCGCTGGAGCAGCGACAGCCCGTCCATGCGCGGCATGTTCAGATCGCTCACCACCATGTCCACATCGCCATGCTGCGCCAGGAGGGCCAGCGCCTCGATACCGTCATGGGCAAACAGGAAACTCACCGTACCGTCGAGTATCTTGCGCCGGAACTTCTGCCGGATCAGCGCCTCAAGGTCTGGTTCGTCGTCGACAAAGAGGACCCTCGTCATTGTCCCGACCTCGCTCTCCCGGCGTCGGATACGCCGCCTCGCGGCAGGACGATCCGGAATTCGGTGTATTCGCCGGGCGTCGAACTGAAGGCGATGGAACCGCCATGCTGCTTCACCACGATGTCATGGCTGAGGGACAGGCCAAGTCCCGTGCCCTCGCCCGGCGGTTTGGTCGTGAAAAACGGATTGAAGATCCTGTCCTGGATCTCAAGCGGGATTCCCGTGCCATTGTCGCGAATGCGGATTTCAACTTCACCGCCCAGATCCCGCGTGCTCACCGTGAGCGTTGGCTCGTACCTGGCGTCGTTGTCCTGCTGCCGGCGTTTCGCCGTGGCATGCAAGCCGTTCGAGAAAAGGTTGAGCAGCACGCGGGTGAGTTCCTGGGGAAACGCATCGACCTTGCCCGCCGCCGGGTCGAGCACGCTCAGCAAAATAACCGTCAATCCCGGCTTCTCGGCGCGCGCGCCGTGATAGGCGAGGTTCACCGCCTCCTCCACGATGGCATTGATCTCGACCTCCTGGCGTTCGCCCGACCCGGCCCGGGAATGAAGAAGCATGTTGCGGATGATCGAGTCCGCCCGTTTGCCATGCTGGACGATCTTCTCGAGGTTGCCACGCAGCATTTCGCCGATCTCCGCCAGTTCGGCATGTTGCCCGGCTCCGGCGGACATGCCCGACAGGATCTGGCTCATCTCCTCCAGCAGCTCGATCGACAGGGAGGAGAAGTTGTTGACGAAGTTAAGGGGATTTTTGATCTCGTGAGCGATGCCAGCGGTAAGCTGGCCGAGCGATGCCAGCTTCTCCGTCTGCACGAGCCGATCCTGTGCCGCCTGAAGTTCGGCGAGCGAGTGTGCCAGTTCTCTCGTGCGCGCCTGCACGCTCTCGAACAGCCGCGAATTCTCTATGGCGATGGCAGCCTGGTCGGCGAAGGTCGAGACCATTTCGATCTGACGCGCCGTGAACGGCCGCACATCCACCCTGGTCAGAGCAAAAACGCCAACTGCACGGCCTTCCTTGAGCATCGGCACGCCAAGGATGGTGCGAAACTTGTCGAACTGCCGGCCCTCGCCGAAATCATACTCCGGGTCGGCATCGACGTCCGGAATATGAATGACACGGCCTTCAACAAGCGCCCGCCCGGTCACGGTCCGGTGGTCACGTTCCACCGGTTGCCGACGGGCGAATTCGAGGAATTCCGGCGAGAACCCGTAAGCCTCGGCCCGATAGAACCGGCCGTCGATCTCGCGCGTGATCGTCGCCTTGTCTGCGTCGCTGAGGCGGGCCGCCGATTCAACCAGCGTGGAAAGCAGCGAGGGCAGATCGAACGTCGATCGGCTGATCACTTTCAGCACTTCGGAGGTAGCCGTCTGCTGTTGCAAGGCTTCGGCCAGATCGTCGGTTCGCTGGCGCAGTTCCTCGAACAGCCGCACATTCTCCATGGCGATGACCGCCTGTTCCGCGAAAGTCTCGACCAACCGGATCTGGTTGTCCGAGAACATCGACGGCGCTCCGCCGAACAGGTTTATTACGCCGACGACCGCCCCCTTGCGCATCAGGGGGACGCCGAGGTTGGAACGGAAGCCACCCCTGCGCAGCGCTTCCCGCCAGGTGTACCTTGGATCGGTTGCCGCATCCTCGAAGTAGATGGTGCGCCGCTCCAGGCCGACCCGGCCCACCAAAGTGCCATAGGCAAGCGGTATGGGATGCTGCTGGATGAAGCGCACGAATTCCGGTTCGGCACCGTCGGCGGCGACCACATGAAATCGGTCCTCGACGTTGCGGAA
>JAHCJQ010000039.1 GCA_026126215.1 Alphaproteobacteria bacterium | reverse complement strand
AGGCGCCGCACCTCATCTACATCCTCGGAAGAAAGCGGACCCCTACCTGCCACGATAAGAAGCGCCTTTGCCTGAAGCCCGGGTAGGTCGGAATGGATGTCGTCGTTCTGCAGACCGCGATGGCTCTGCGAAACAGCCGTCTCATCGCACGTATGCAGCCATTCTGCCCGTAGTCGCAGGTGTTCGTCCTTCCAGGTTGGAGTAAATGGGCGAAGCTCCTCCAGACTGGCGCCACGGCGGGCGAGCCGGATGGCTGTAAGGTAGCGTTCGAGGGGGCTCGGATAAGGTGGGCGCCCGGGTCCACTCAGCGGTGGGTCGACAATCACCAGCTTTTCAATTCGATGATCGTCACGTGCGGCGCGGATAGCGATCCTTCCTCCGAGGGAGTGCCCAACGAGGAGGTACGGTTGCAGGCGTAGGGCCTTGGCAAACTCGATGACGTCCTTCGCGCAAGTGTCCAGCGAATAGTCGAGCTCCGAACCGGCAGAAGATAGGCCCCGACCACGTACATCAAGGATGTAGGTGTCGAAGTAACGGCCCAGCCGCTCACCGACGAAACTCCAAGTCGCCGCCGGACTAGTGATGCCTGGAACGAGGATAAGGGGCCGCCCGACATCAGCGCCACCGTAGCGCAGGTAGTGCTGCCTAATACCGTTGGCAAAGATATGGGCGCCGTAGCGAAGCATGATTATGGCTCGTTCCTGCATCAAGATCATTAGTATAGACTTATGGCGAGTATAGACCTATGCTTGTTTCGGTGTCGATACAGATAGACGAGAGTCGCCTCAATGGCTGTTAGCCAACAAGAGCTCGTGGAAGCGTGGAGGCATGTACTCACGCTCTGTAAACTGGGCGCAACCGAGACCGTTTGCCTGCTGACGCGACCGGACATTCACCAGCAGAATGTAAATGCGGCCGAACATGTCGCGCGGCAGATTGGGGCATATGTCCTGCGGCTGGAGCCTGCGATCGACACTCGCTCACTCCACGAGAACAAGGTCGCCATGCAGGCGCTCAAGTCTAGTGGATTGGTCATAGATTTCCTAGGCCTGCATCTGCTCCGGCGTGGCGAGCAGGAGGAAGTGATAAGATCAGGGGCGCGAATTCTATATGTGGTCGAGCCGCCAGAAGCGCTCGTCAGACTTCTCCCGACAGAGGAAGACAAGCGCCGTGTTCGTGCCGCGGAGGCCTGCATCCGTAAATCGAAATCCATGCAGGTCACCTCCGCAGCCGGCACGGAACTCCATGTACAGCTTGGTGAGTATCCCATTCTCTCCGAATGGGGATACAGCGACGAGCCCGGCCACTGGGACCATTGGCCATCAGCATTTGTGGCGACTTGGCCAAATGAACGCAGCGCCCAGGGGACCGTCGTGCTGCGGCCTGGCGACATAATCTTCCCGTTCAAATCTTACGTTCGAGACGAGATCCGGCTGCAAGTAAGTGACGGTTATATAACGCAAATCGATGGCGGATTCGATGCCGAGGTCTTGCGCGAATATATGAGTGAGTTTGAAGACCTGGAGGCGTATGCGGTCTCGCACCTGGGGTGGGGACTCAATCCCCGCGCACGATGGAGCCGGCTCGCTCTTCTCGACAAGCACCAGACAAACGGCAACGATGGGCGCGCATTTGCTGGCAACTTCATGTTCTCTACCGGCCCAAACACCGACGCCGGTGGTAGCCGCAATACCCTCTGCCACCTCGATATCCCAATGAGGAAGTGTTCTGTGTCGCTCGACGGAGTTCCCATGACCATCGATGGCAAGGTCGTCGCCAAGGGGCAGACGTGACGGCGCCACAGACCACAACCGAGAAGATTCTTTCCAGGGCTGCTGGCCGTTTGGTTAGCGCAGGTGAAATTATCGAGCCCACGCCGGATCTCGTCGTTGTGCACGACTGGTATGCAGCAACGCTCGCCAGCCTTCTGGACAAGTTCGGCGTTGACAAAGTGATCGCGCCAGAAAAAGTCATGTTCGTGACCGACCATGAGCCGCTGGCAGTTACGCCTGAAGCGGCCATCAGACAGAAAAAAGTGCGTGAATATGCCAGGAAGTACGGCATTGGCCATTTCTTCGACGTCGGCCGTGGCGGGCATGGTCATATATTTCCGGTCGAGATGGGCTTGGTTCGTCCGGGCATGTATGTGGCAGCCTACGATACCCACGTTCCGAACTATGGTGCGATTGGTGCATTGGGTGTCCCGTTTCTCACCGAAATTGCCGACGTTCTGGCTTTCGGCTCGGTATGGCTCAGGGTGCCGCAGACCGTGCATGTCAGGCTTCATGGAAGGCTCGAGCGCTGGGTAACGGCCCGCGATTTTGCCCAGAAGTTGATCGCCGATCTCGATCCGGAAGTTGTCGACTACACGACTGTGGAGTTTTCTGGTCCGGGGCTGGCAACCTTGCCTTTCGATGCGCGCTTCGCCTTGTGCAATACTCCACTAGAGATTGGTGCCAAGTCAGCAATCGTTGTGCCTGATGCCCTGACCAGTGAATTCCTTGTGTCTAGGGGGTTAAGCGCATCAGATCTACCGGTAAGTGACCCGGGCGCACAGTTCATTCTGGAGATCGAGTACGATCTTGGCGCGATCGCACCGCAGATAGCGCTGCCTCCAAGACCTGACAATGTTGCGCCAGTCATGAGCGCCAGCGGTATGCGTGTGCAGCATGCCTTCGTCGGTTCGTGTGCGTCGGGTGTCATGTCGGATCTTCGCGCGGTTGCTGTAGTGCTGAATGGAAGGAGAGTTCATCCGGATGTCCGCATGTTCATTACGCCAGCGACGCATACGATTCTTGCCGAGGCCGCCAAGGAAGGGCTGTTGCAGGTCTTTGCCGAGGCTGGCGCGGTCGTTACCGCTCCGGGGTGTGGACCCTGTGCCGCAGGGCGAATCGGCCCGGTAGCACCGGGTGAAGTCTCGATCAATACGGGAACGCGGAATGATCCAGGTCGACTGGGACCAGCCGATGCGCAAATCTACCTTGCGTCCGCTGCTACGGTAGCCTGTGCTGCAGTGGCAGGCGAGATTGTGGATCCGCGCGAATTCATGGCAGGTGAGGCGGCCGCCTGATGGATCAACTGATTTTCAAAGGCCCATGCTGGGTCTTTGGGGACAATATTGGAAATGATGGCGACCTTATGCCTCTGAGATTCGCCATTGGCAGGGAAACTCGCCTTGAGGTGTTGCGGGAGTACGCGATGACAGGGCTTGATCCCGAACTTCCGAAACGCATTCGCCCTGGGGACTTGGTGATCGGTGGCCGCCGCTTCGCGCAAGGAAATCCGCATATTCAGGGTCTTCTTGGCATTAGGGCTCTTGGTGTTGGGCTCCTCGTTGAGTCCATCCAGCGGGGTAGCCTTCGAAACGCCGTCAATGCCGGCGTTCCAATCCTTCCTTTCTGCCGCGGGGTCAGCTCCGAAGCCACAACAGGTGACGTTGTCGAAGTGGACTTCTGCACAGGCGTCTTTCGCAATCTTTCGCGCGGTACTGAGCGGAAGTACGAGCCGCTGCCGAAACAGCTCCTCGACGTCGTACGGATCGGTGGGTGGGAGGCAAATTTTCGCCGCCGCTTGGCGATGGTAGGCAATTGAGAACCGATCTGCCCTCGAAGGGGAGCGCTGCCAGACAGCTTCGCAACCTGTTGGCAGGCGGGGAGTTGATCCGCGCACCGAGCGCGACCGACGGGCTTTCGGCGAAACTCATCGGCAATGCAGGCTTTGACGCCATCCACGTCACCGGCAGCGGCGTGTCCCGATCCATGGGCTATCCAGACATCGGCCTGGTCACCATGCCGGAGATGGTCGATCGGGCGCGCTTGGTAGCGAATGCTGTCTCCATCCCCGTAATCGCAGATGCCGACACCGGCTATGGCAATGCGATGAACATGATGCGCACGGTCCAGGAGTTCGAAGGCGCAGGCGTCGCGGCGATTCATGTGGAGGACCAGGTCACGCCAAAGCGATGTGGGCACTATGAACGCAAAGAGCTGATCCCGGCAAGCGAGATGGCGCTCAAAATTGAGGCGGCGTGCCAGGCTCGGCGCAGTCAGGACTTTGTGATCATTGCGCGAACCGACGCTCGCGGGATTGAGGGGTTCGACGCAGCCCTTGCGCGAGCCAGACTCTACCGTCAGGCCGGAGCTGACGTTCTGTTCATAGAGGCACCGGAAACCCGCGATGAGATTGAGCATATCCCGAAGCTGATCGATGCGCCGGTCCTGATCAATATGTATAGCGGCGGCAAGACCCCGCTCGTATCTACTGCCGATCTGAAAGCCTGGGGCTACAGAATTGTCGTTTGGCCGTCTCATCTGCAGCGGGCCAGCATTCGCGCGATGCAACGCGCGCTCGAATTGCTGAAACGGGAAGACATTTCTGCTGCCGACGACCCGGATCTCATGGTCTCGTTCGCCGAAAGAGAGGAGCTCGTCGGCATGGCAGAGATCGAGGCGCTTGAGCGCAGATACCTTAGACAAGACCAAGGCCAATGAATCTAACCCGTCCACCCAAGGCTCCGACGAGAAGCCGCGTCGCCGGCAAGAAAAAGGGCGCAGGCCTTCGCTACCGGCAGATCGCCGACGATCTTCTGAGGGATATTGAGTCGGGAAAACTCGCTGTCGGCAATCTGCTTCACTCTGAAGAGGACCTCTCGCGCATTTTTGGCGTTAGCCGGGGTACCATGAGACAGTCGCTCGCATTGCTCGAGCAATTGGGGGTAATTCTCAGGCGGCGGCGAAGCGGCACGACCGTTCTCGCCCGTTTTCCCGGGCGCGGCGTGGTCAGCGGCGAACAGTTGCTCGAAGACTGGGCGCGTTACGGTATCGAGTACCCGCTGAAGATAACGTCGATAAAACACCAGCAGCCACCGGTGGCGCTCGTCAAAGGCGAGCGCGAGGCGAGACTGAAATGGTTGCATATCGTCGGCCTTCGCTACCCGGTAGGCTCGCGCGTACCGATCGCGTATTGCCAAGTATACATTCATCCTAAGTACCAGAAAATTGAGAAAGACATATCGCCCGCACCGATCCCCATGTTTGCGCATATCGAGCGGCGCTATGGACGCGTAATCGAGACGGTGCAGATGCATGTATGCGCCCGCCAGCTCACCAAGGAAATGGCGGCGGCTCTTGGTGCCCGAGCGGGTGAGCCGGGGCTGGAAATCCAGCGCTTTTTCCTGGATGCCCAACGCAATGTTGTCAGCATCGCAACCAATACCCATCCATCGGAGCGCTATGCCTACAACATCGAGATTCCCCGGCAACCAGACTTCAAAGCGTTGGGCGCTGGCTAAAGAAATGTCTAGTGGTAAGGGGATTTAAGTCTATACTATAAACATATCTCTTGAAGGGGGGGGGGACGATGCTTCGCCTAGGGATCCGACTGATCTTCGCAACGCTACTCGCCGCTTGGGCAAGCGTTTCCTCGCATGCTGCCGATCCCTACAAGGTCGGCCTGATAGCTGCGGCGACCGGATACGGCAGTTTCATTGGCGATCCGGAGGTCAAGGCAGCGCGACTGTATGTCAAGCTTCTGAACCAGTCGGGCGGTATCAACGGCCGGCCGGTCGAGCTTATCGTCTACGACAGCGAAGGCTCGCCTGAAAAGGCGGTCGTCGCGATGAAGCGTCTCACGACCCAGGATAAGGTCACGGCGATTGTCGGGCCGGACTTCTCGGCTACGGTGCGAGCGGTCATCCCGATCGTCGACGAAGCAAAGATCGTCACATACGTGATGACGCCGGTCATCAAGCCGCCGCCAGGTTCCTACATGTTCGCCGCATATCCGATCCAGGAGTATGCCTACGAGCAGCAGCTGGCGTGGTTCAAGAAGCGGGGGCTGAATACTCTAGGCGTTCTTGCGTCCACCGATACCACGGGGCAGGAGGGTGTGAAGTTCCTGCGTGAGATCGGGCAGCGCCTCGGCGTCAACATCGTCGTAGAGCAGTTCAATATCCAGGACGTGGACGTATCACCGCAGTTGCTCAATCTTCAGCGGCGGGGATCGGAAGGCATTATGGCGGCGGTCTCGGGTAAGCCGTTCGCCGTCGTTGCCAAATCCATGAAGCAGCTCAACATGAAACTGCCGCTGCTTGCTTCGACCGGCAGCGTCACAAACACGCTGGGCGAATTGCTCAAGGGCATCGAGCCGGAGCTCCTCCTCCTTCCAACCCTTAGAATCTTTGTCGCCGACCAGCTTCCGAAGGACGATCCGCAATTGCCGGCCATTACCAAGCTCCGAGAGGTCTATAAGAAGGAGTACGGTGCCGAGCCAGATCTCTACGCGGCTGTGGGTTGGGACAGCACAGAAATAGTCATCAAGGCGATTGCTGCGACGGGAGGCAATCCAGCTCAGATGCGCGACTATATTGAGAATCTGCGCAACTATGTTGGCACGGTCTGTATCGTCAACATGAAGCCGGAAGACCATCATGGCTGCGCCCCGGATGGCTATGTCCTGGTGCAGTTCAAGGACGGCAAGTTTGTATTAGAGCGCTGACACACGGAGTTCCGGAGCGGCCATGGCTGAGCTGCAGTATTTTTGGCAGATCACCGTGGCCGGTCTGGGCACGGGCCTGATCTACGGCCTCATCGGGATCGGCTTTGCGATCGTGCTCAACGTGAGCGGGATCATCAACCTTGCGCAGGGCGAGTTCTCAATGCTCGGCGCGATTATGACGCTCTATGCCCTGCAGGTGCTCGGCCTGCCGATTTTCGCCGCAATCGCACTCGCGGTTACCGTTGTCACGATACTTGGTGTCGCCTTCGAGCGGCTATGCATCAGCAGGCTGAAGGTCTTTTCCATACAGACGGCAATATTCATCACCCTTGGCGCATCGATGTTTGCGCGCGGCGGAGCGATGGTTGCTTGGGGTAAGGAAAACCACTCTCTTCCGGCATTCAGCGGACACGGTGCGGTCTCAATCCTCGGGGCCGCCGTGCCACTGCAGGTATTCTGGATCTTGGGTATAGCTGCGGCGGTGATCGCCGCGCTTTACTGGTGGTTCAATCGTACCTTGTTCGGGCTCGCTATGCGTTCGTGCGCCGAGAATCGGCTGGGCGCCGAGTTCGTCGGCATCAACGTACGGCTCATGGTAACGGTCAGCTTTGCCATGAGCGCAGCTCTAGGGGCGCTGGCTGGAATCGTAGCCGCGCCTCTCACATTCGTATCCTTCGACGGCGGCCTGATTCTGGGCATAAAGGGCTTTGTCGCGGCTATTCTTGGTGGGAGAGGGAGCTATCTCGGACCAGTCATCGGCGGGTTGGCGCTGGGAGTGCTTGAAAGTGTAAGTGCTGGATACATCTCGTCAACCTACAAGGACTCCATTGCCTTTGCGGTACTCATCCTGATCCTCACCCTGCGCCCCAATGGGCTCTTCGGACGGTGGGCCGCGCGCTGATGCAACGATGGGAATTCCTTGCATTCGTGACCATTGTCGGGCTGCTTGCCGCGGCAATTGCCATTGGCGGGAACCCGTATGTCCTAAGCGTGTTGAACTTCATCGGAATCTTTTCAGTTGCCGTCATGGGCATCGTCCTGATCCTCGGATACGCAGGACAAGTTGTCCTCGGTCATGCCGCCTTCATGGGGATCGGCGCGTACACAACCGCCATCATGACACTGAAGTTCGGTTGGCCTGCCCCGCTTGGCGTGGTGTCAGCCATAGTAGTCGTCGCAGTAGTTGCGTACCTCGCGGGGAAGCCCATCCTGCGGCTGAAGGGATTCTACTTGGCACTTGCAACGATGGCACTGGCGGTCGTTGTGGACTCTGTCCTGGTTGGCTGGAGCGAGATGACGGAGGGCCCGTCTGGAATGACCGGCATCGGGCCGTTCAGCGTCGGACCATTGCGAATAGTCGGGGAGTGGCCGAACTTCTTGATGATCTACATCATCGTTGCCGGCGCCCTAGCCCTGACGCTCAACATCTCGCGGTCAATGGTGGGTATAGGCCTTCGGGTCCTCCATCGCGACGAAGAGCTGGCGACATCGCTCGGTGTGAATGTCTCGGTGATGAAAACTGCTGCATTTGTACTCAGCGCCACTTTTGCAGGGATCGCCGGTGCCATATATACGCACTACTCCAGGTTCATCTCCCCCGACATCTTCAGCCTCCATGCGTCCTTTGATATGCTCCTTGTCGCCATGCTTGGTGGCGTCTGGACACCCTATGGGGCCATCATTGGCGCCGCGCTCCTGAAATTCCTCCCCGAGGCGCTTGGAGCTTTCCGGGACTATCGCATCGCCGCCTATGGCATTATTTTCATCGCCATCACATTCTACTTGCCCAACGGAATTGCCGGCTGGATCAGAGACGTGGCGGAAATGCTCCGCCGAAAGAAACCGGGCATTCCCGCTTTGGTCATGGGCGAAATCTTGGCTGATACCGCTGCCGCGGGAGCTATCGGAACCAACGCCCGACCTGCATCCCTGGAAGTGGCGGAGCTTTCGAAATCGTTCATCGGTCTGCGGGCGGTTGCCGATGTGGGCTTCAGTGTTCCCCCAAACCAGATAACCGCGCTAATAGGACCGAATGGTGCTGGAAAGAGCACTACGGTCAATCTGATCTCAGGCCTCTTTATGCCGGACCAAGGGCGCATCACTCTGGATGGCGTGGATCTGGTGGGGCAAAGCGCAGATGCAATCGCGCGGATGGGTGTCGCGCGTACGTTCCAGAATGTTCGGCTGTTGGGCGACATGACCGTGCTCGAGAATGTCATGGCGGGGTACTGTGCGCGGGCCGATCTTGCCGTGTGGCGCGCGCTGGCGAGACCACGAACTGCGCGACAGCAATTCCGAACCGCGCGGGAAGAGGCCATGCAGATCATGGAGGGGCTGGGCATTGCTCGCTATGCGGATCAGCCCGCACGCGAATTGCCGTTTGGCCTGCAGCGCGTTGCAGAAATAGCCAGAGCCCTGATCACCCGCCCCCGCCTGCTTCTGGTGGACGAGCCGGCTGCGGGTCTAAACGATGCCGAGACTGTTGCGCTGGGTGCGCTTTTGAAACGCCTTGCCGCCAGTGGAATCACGATTCTCCTGATCGAACACAACATGCGGCTCGTTCAGGCAGTAGCCGATAGTATCGTGGTACTGCACCATGGCCAGCTCCTCGCAGCCGGAGCGCCGACGTCAGTACTGCGTAATCAGGAGGTAATCGAGGCCTATCTTGGCGGAGTACCAGCACATGTTGGAGGTTGAAGGGCTGGTCTCTGGGTACGGGTCCGTAACTGTCCTCCGCGGTGTGGCGATGCGGGTCGAGCCAGGCGAGATCGTGAGTATCGTAGGCGCAAACGGTGCCGGAAAATCCACACTTCTGCGCACGATCTCAGGTCTGATTCGAGCACGTGAGGGGCGGATCCGTTTTCACGGAGTAGACATTGGCGGCAAAGCGATGCATCACATCGTCGCTAGCGGCTTGGTGCAGGTGCCCGAGGGACGCCAGCTCTTTCCCACGCTCACGGTCAACGAGAACCTGCTTCTTGGCGCCTTTGCCCGTGCAGCTTGGCAGAGCCGTCACGCATTGCGCCGTGATCTTGAAAAGCAGGTCTACCCGATCTTCCCAATACTCGCGGAGCGTCGGGACCAACTTGCCGGAACACTGAGTGGTGGACAGCAGCAAATGCTTGCCATCGGTAGAGCGCTGATGGCGCGCCCACGAATGCTGATTCTGGATGAGCCATCGCTTGGGCTGGCGCCGCTTGTGGTGGAGGAGCTTTTCAGCGTTGTCCAACGCCTGCGCAACGGTGGAATGCCGTCGCTACTGGTCGAACAGAATGCGCGTGCCGCTGCTGCCTTCTCGGACAGGGTTTATGTGCTGCGACAGGGCACAGTTGTCGCGGAGGGCACAGGCGCCGATATGCTGCGCAATGAGACGCTGTTCTCCGAATATCTTGGAACGGCCTGAGAGGAAAACCCGTGCGAGATGGAATCGGCGACAGCCCAAAGAGACTCGAGGATCAACGGTTCCTGAAGGGTCTGGGATCGTATGTAAGCGATCTCAACCGACCTCGGATGGTTCATGCCGTTATTGTCCGTAGCCCGCACGCCCATGCCCGAATCAGGAATATTGATATCAGCGCTGCAGCGCAGGTTCAGGGATTCGTTCGTTGCGTGACCGCAGGCGATATTGGACCGATGAAGCCGATTCCGGTTCGTATTGGTGCGGATCCGGCCCTGACACCACATCTGCAGCGGCCACTTGCTTCCGACACCGTACAATATGTGGGTGAGCCGGTCGCAGTAGTTCTGGCCGAGACCTATAATGCCGCCGAGGACGCGGCTGAACTGGTTGATGTCGAGTATGAGCCGCTATCTGCTATTGCAGACGCACATGCCGGCCTCGCCGCAGGCAAGGTTGTCGCTCGCTGGGAGGTCGGCTTTGGCGACGTAGAAGCGGCCTTCGGGAAGGCCGATTGCGTAGTTCGAGAGCGATTCACTGTTGCGCGGCAGACTGCGGTTCCGTTGGAGCCGCGCGGGCTTGTTGCAGAGTTCGATGTCGGGCGCCGGGTCCTTACCATGTGGGGACCAACCAAGGTTCCCTATTTCAATCGCGGTGTACTGAGTGCCATGCTCGGCCTTCCCGAGTCGCAGATCCACTTTATCGAACCTGATGTCGGAGGAGGGTTCGGTGCGCGCGGAGAGTTTTATCCCGAGGATTTTCTTGTGCCCTTTGCCACCATCATGGTGGGGCGGCCGGTCAAGTGGATCGAAACACGCCGAGAGCACTTTCTCTCGATCAACCATTCGCGCGGGCAGACATGGGAGATAGCAATTGCCGCGAGCAAGGATGGCTTGTTGCTGGGAATCGAAGCCAGTGTACTACACGATCAGGGTGCATATGTTCGTACCCATGGCACTGTCGTTCCCACATTAAGCACCGCGCACCTCACAGGAGCGTACCGTATTGCCAATTATCGATGCGCGGTGACGTGTGTACTCACAAATCGGACTCCAACCGGAACTATGCGCGGCCCCGGTCTTTTTGAGTGCAATTTGGTGCGCGAACGAGCCGTCGACATGATAGCGAGCCAACTCGGCATGGACGCGGCTGAGTTGCGCCGCCGTAACCTAGTTCCCCACGAGATGATGCCCTATGAAGTTGGAACCAACATCTATGGCAATCGCACCCTGCTCGATAGCGGAAACTTCGTCAGGATGTTTGACAAGACGTTGGATTTTGCAAGATCTGGATTCAAATCGTCTGATGCCTCCCCTGGTTGTCTTACTGGTTTTGGTTTGGCGGCCATTGTCGAGCCCTCCGGCTGGGGGCCTTACGAGTCTGCGCGCGTAGAGGTGGATCCCAGCGGCACGGTTCGTGTCTATACCGGTGCGACCTCGCAGGGCCAAGGCCAGGAGACGACACTCGCGCAGATTTGCCGCGAAATACTGAAGGTGCCGCTCGACAACATTACGGTCGTTCACGGTGATACGCAGCTCATGCGCTTTGGTGTTGGCACCTATGCAAGCCGGGCCGCGGTGACGGCAGGCAATGCGGTCTTGAAAGCTTCAAAGATTGTGTACGAACAGGCTCTGGAACTGGCTAGTCAGTATCTGGAGGCCGCGCCGGCTGACCTCGTGTTCGACTCTGGCCAAATTCATATCGCCGGAGTGCGAGACCGTTACGTGACGCTCGGCGAAATTGCCAGGATCGCCGGGCCAGGTGTGCGCCATCCGAATATCCAAAAGGGGGAGTCAGCCAAGGAGGGATTGTCCGCCCTAGCGTATTATGACGTTGCCGACGAAACTTGCTCTTTCTCGGTACATACGGCGCAGGTCACCGTTGATATCGCAACGGGTCGCGTCACCGTCGATCGTTATGTGGTCGCCGCCGATGCGGGACGCGCCATAAATCCAATGATTGTAGAAGCGCAACTTGTAGGCGGCGCGGTGCAGGGGCTTTCCGGTGCGTTGTGTGAGCAGCTCGCGTATGACAGTAATGGGCAACTGCTGGCGGCAACGTTTATGGACTACAGCTTGCCGCGGGCGAGAGACTTCCCGCGCGTCGACGCACTCGTCCTCGAGGACGAGCCCGCGCCCAATCCGCTAGGCGTGAAAGGTATTGGCGAGGGTGGCACCTCCGGTGCTGGGGCGGCAATCGCAAACGCAGTCGCAAATGCTTTGCGCCCGCTAGGGGTCCGAGTCTGCGATCTGCCGCTGACATCCGAGAGGCTTTGGAAAGTGATTCAGAGTACTGACAGTCAATCGGACAATGCCGATACCTGACCGAAACTCGGGACCCAAGATGGAAGGTGAAGATATGTCCTCGCTAGACCTCGCAAGCACCCGTCAGCCTATCGAGCGTGCAAGCCATGTTCCGGGCGATATCTACAGCTCCCCGCGACTCTTCGCCCAAGAGAAAGAGCGCATCTTCCTGAAAGACTGGCTTTGCGTCGCGCGTGCCGAGGAGATTGCCAATCCTGGCGATTACATGACGCTTCGCATCATGAACGAGCCGATTCTGATCGTGCGCGATCTAGAAGGTGCGGTACATGCCTTCGCGAATCTGTGTTTGCATCGCGGTGTGGAGTTGGCGTTTGGTCAAGGGAACGTCAAGCAGTTTACGTGTCCTTATCATGCATGGACTTACGATTTGAAGGGTGACCTGCGCGGCGCACCATTCATGCGGCAATCCACCGACTTCGAGGCGCGCGACTGCAAGCTGAAGGAAGTCAAGATCGGCCTGTGGGCCGGCTGGGTCTTCGTGAATCTTGATCCCACTGCGGAACCGCTGGAAAGCTATATTTCCGAGTTCGCGGAGGATGTTGGTTTCCTCAAGATGGAAGATTGCGTGCTCGGTTCCAAGCTCGTAGTCGATCTCGACTGCAATTGGAAGCTGGTCGTCGAGAATCTCATGGATGTCTACCACGCACAGACAGTGCATGCCAAATCCTTTGGCAAGCACCGGGGTAGCCCCGACCGCTATCCAATTCACTTACGAAAGTATGGCGGTACATGCACAACATACGAAGCGGCGCCGATGACGCCCGATGGGAAGACACTGTTCCGAACTATGCCCGCCATTGCGGACAAGGCGGACAACTTTGCAATCTCGGCTCATCTGGGTCCGAACATGCAAGTTATTGCGCGCGCAGATAACATCCATCCACTCATCATGTGGCCGGTTATGCCAACAACAAGTAGGACGATCGTCTACAATCTCTTCCCAAAAGAATTTGCAACGGAGCCAAACTTTAAGGAACGAGCGCAGGTCTATCATGATTATCTGGCGCTTGTCCTTATGGAGGACCGCGACATGGTCGCATCACTGCAAAACGCGATGGCCTCGTCGCTATTTGTGCCAGGTCGTATGAGCTTTCTTGAGAAAGGAATTCACCACGTTCTGAACGCCTACATTGACAGGATGTTTTCAGAGTAACGAATGTAGCTGCTGAGCGCTGACGTCTATTGATCTTTGGTTGGCTGAGGTTCAGGAAACTGGCTGTATTGCTGCGGCAGTCGCTCTCAGTGGGCAGCGTCCATGCGGGGTGTTTTACATCACTTCAAAACAATCTGGAACCCGACCATCCGATCAAGCTGTGGCAGAATAGAAGACTTCTGGCTTTCAAGTCCTAGAAGTCATTCGCAGGCAGATTGAGCTCGGGGCCTGAAAACGAGCAGTACGTGGCATCATCGACAAATTTGGCATAGCGCGATTCGCCAGGTCGCTGCAGTCAGCGCAATTGCGCATGCGAAAGCGCGGCGCGCGTCGGCCCGATAAGGAGGATGAGGCCTTTCCCGCTCTTCTCTGCTTTCGAGGCCGGATTCCCAGTTAAAACTATTGACCTGTTCCCCATGAATGTATCCATTTTGAGTTAGAGTCCGTCGTAACGAGGAGACGGACAGATGAAGCGGAGCAGGTTTTCAGAGGAGCAGGTGATCGGCATTCTGAAGGAGCAGGAGGCCGGTGCGAAGACAGCGGATGTATGCCGCCGTCATGGGATCAGCGATGCGACCTTCTACAAGTGGAAGGCGAAGTATGGCGGGATGGAGGTGTCGGAGGCCAAGCGGCTGAAGGCGCTGGAGGACGAGAACGCTCGGCTGAAGAAGCTGCTGGCCGAGGCGATGCTCGACAATGCCGTTCTGAAGGATCTTTCTGCAAAAAAATGGTGACGCCCGCCGCCAGGCGAATCGCTGTCGCTCATGTCCGGGAGGTTTGGGGCTTGAGCGAGCGTCGGGCGTGTCTGATTGTCGGTGTATCGCGGCGGGTGGTGCGGTATCGCTCGCGCCGTCCCGACGACGCAGCGATCCGTGTGCGGTTGCGCGATCTGGCGGGTGAGCGCCGCCGGTTCGGCTTCCGGCGGCTCGGCGTGCTGCTGACCCGTGAGGGTATCGTGATGAACCGCAAGAAACTGCTGCGGCTGTATCGCGAGGAGAAGCTGGCGGTACGCCCCCGGCGCAGCCGCAAACGGGCGCTGGGCACAAGGGCGCCGATCGCCTTGCCGGAAGGGGAGAATCAGCGCTGGTCGCTGGACTTCGTCTCCGATGCCTTCAGCGATGGCCGGCGCTTTCGCATCCTGGCCGTCGTGGACGACTTCACGCGGGAATGCCTGACCCTGGTGGCCGACACCTCGCTGTCCGGTGGGCGGGTCGCCCGCGAACTGGACGGCCTGATCGCCGGGCGGGGCAAGCCGCTCACGGTGGTCTCCGACAATGGAACGGAGCTGACCAGCATGGCCATCCTGCGCTGGTGTCAGGAGCGGCGCGTGGAATGGCACTATATCGCCCCCGGCAAACCCATGCAGAACGGCTTTGTCGAGAGCTTCAACGGCAAGCTTCGGGACGAGTGCCTCAACGAGACGCTGTTCACGTCGATGAACCATGCCCGGGCCGTCCTTGCCGCCTGGAAGCAGGACTACAACCATGTGCGGCCCCACACGGCCCTCGGTGGCCTGGCCCCGGTGCCGGCCGCAACAGGATCACGCGCGCAATGTGGGCAGGGGCATGCCCCTGCCCACATTGCCATCCCCGCCCAGATCGGGCATCAAACGGTGACGAGACTCGACTTCTGAACGGACACAATCAGGGGAACAGGTCACTATTGAAACTCCCTGATCCGAACCGCTGGGAACGGTGATCCAAGTGTCAGATCTTTCTTCAATTTTCCAAGCTTCCTTGGCCGACCAGGCGCGTTCGGCGGAGAAAATCCCAGTTTCTTCCCTGATAAGCAGGGAAGAGGAACCGGAGACCGGTTCGCGGCCGACTGCCAGCACCGCCAGTATTTCCAGATTAGCGTTTGTTTTCAATGGCTTGGAAGCATGGCCTGAATCGCTTCCACCGCTGTTCCCACCATGTGGCAAAAAGAACCCGCAATTTGGGCGAGGCGGGCCGGCGCCGGCTCTGACAGCACGGGACCGGCTAGCGCTTCGAAGTCGCGGCGGATGGCCGTCGACACCGGTTTGAACCTTTCTAGGAAGGCGCGGGACTCAACGGTGCACCCCTCGAGCCAGCAGACGCGATCCGCGGCCAGCCCGCTGCTGTCTACCCGGGCGGATCAGTAAGTTGGGCAATCCTTATCTTCGTCTCCTTACCGTCGTCGGTGCTAATGCCGTGCGGCGGTTCAGCCGGAAAGGCAAAATGGCGTCTACACGCTAAGCCGCCGAATTTCGGTTATCTGGAAAGCAAAGAAGAAGTTTGATGACCTGAGTGCGGCCTTCAAAGGGTTGAACAATAATAAGAACAATTTTTACGAGCGATATCTCCAAGAGGTGTCGATCAACACCGCGACTGTCAGGAACATTGCCGATCTTCGCGAAGAGGCTGCGACGGCATTTTCAAGCACACTGACGAAGGCAGCAACGCTGCCTATTCAGGAAAGCTCGAAAATGCAGACGCTCGAGAGCCACGAGATCCTGACGAAAAAAATCATCGGCAAAGCAGACGTCGACATCGCTGCGCTTATCGAAAAGCTGGGCAACAGCGACTGGGTTCAACAAGGGCGGCAATATTTCGAGCAATTGAACGACCAGTGCCCCTTCTGCCAGCAAGATACAGATGTGGGCTTCAGGCAGAGGCTTGAGGATTATTTCGACCAGAGCTACATCGCTGACCTTAAATCCGTTGATGATCTGCTTACCGATTATCGCGAACTAACGAAGAAGCTGCTGGGGGCCTTTGGAGCTTCGGACATTGTCAACTCGCCCCACCTTGACGGTAAAGCATACGCGAAAGACATGGACGCCCTTCGTCTCGAGCTGGAGGCCAATGTCAAGCGCATAGCGGCGAAGAAGAATGAGCCGAGCACACCTGTCACCCTCATCGATACAGTACCGAAGTTCGCTGCGATGGAAGATCATATTCGCGCGGCAAACAAGAAAGTGACGGCGAACAATGATATTATCGACAACCTCGCCGCACGAAAGAATGAGCTTATTTCACAGATTTGGAAAAGGTTGCTCGAAGATACCAACCTGATCTATCAAAAATTTAAAAGTGAAAGGGACTCCCTAGATGCTGCGATCAAATCCCTTGTAAAAAAACTCGAAACTTCAAAAAGCGAACTGGAGGCCAAACTAGCCGAGATTAAAGAGAACGAGCACAAGCTAACAAGCATAAAACCTGCTGTTAATGCGATCAATTTACTGCTTCAGTCTTTTGGTTTCACTAACTTCCACTTGATGGAGGGCGCAGAAAGTGGCTTCTATGAAATCAAACGACCAGACGGGTCAGATGCAAAGCGCACGCTAAGTGAAGGGGAAAAGTCCTTCATTACGTTTCTTTATTTCTACCATCTGGTGAAGGGATCATTTAACTCGAGCGGTAGTACAAATGACAAGGTTGTTGTCTTTGACGATCCCGTATCTAGCCTTGACGCTGATATTCTGTTCATAGTCGCCAATCTGATAAAGAACGTTATTACTGAAATGCGTACTGGCACAAGCCCGATTAAGCAGGTGTTTGTACTCACGCATAATGTCTACTTCCACAAGGAAGTAACTTTCGACAAGAAACGCAGCTTGGGAAAGGCGAAAGCGGATGAGACGTTCTGGGTCGTCCGCAAGGCATCAAAGCGATCAGAGCTTATTTCATTTGAGGAAAACCCAATCAAGTCCAGCTATGAGCTACTCTGGAGGGAAATCAGGCAAAAACCACCTTCGGACACAGCTATCCAAAACGTTATGCGCAGAATTCTAGAACACTATTTCAAATTTTATGGTGGTATAAGTACCGAAAAGATCATCGAAAAATTTGATGGCAAGGATAAGATGATTTGCAGTTCCTTGCTTTCATGGGTCAATGATGGTTCGCACTTCGCCATAGATGATCTCTATATGGCCTGTGATTCAGGCCAAGTTGATCGATACCTTGGCGTGTTCCAAAGAATATTTGAAGAGTCCGATCATGGCGGCCATTTCAAGATGATGATGGCCGAAGATTATGTCGCCCTTCCAGTCGTTAATAAAGCGGAAGCAGGGTAAGCAATGCGGCAATTGTGACCTGTGGCAGGTGCGGCAGGCGGCTTCAATGAACAGATGCCGGAACTCCTACCAGATCGCCCTCAGCCTTCGGCATTCTGCGGAAGCATCTGCGCCGCGATCCGCTCGCCCGCCTCGGCGTCGGAAATTTGATCTCTGCGGGTGATGCGATTTCTCCATGCTCTCTACGCGGTTCCGGCGCGGCCGGGAGGTCTGGCTGGGGGGAGGTGGCGGCCGCATCGTCAGAGGTGATTTGCGCCCGTCGGTGACGGCGATTTTTCGCAGCAAGGCCCATCCTGCTGGCGATGGAGGAACGCGGGATGGCCGCGGCGCCTGGCGGCCTCACTTCGGCCGGCGGATCGGCGAGGCGCTCACAGGCCGGCGTGATGGAGCGGGAGGGGATCGCGTTCATCGGGTCAATCTCCGAAGTACTTTGCGATGTCCGGCGGTGTCCGCAGCGGCACCAGCGGCAGAGTCGAGCCGACGCGGGAGCGAGCGGCGGGCGTCAGTCCGAACTCGGTCAGCCAAAAGCGCAGTCGGCGATCCGCGTCAGCGAGCATCGCGGCCTCGGGTCTGGCGCGCAGGCGCATGCCGTGCTGCTCGTCCAGCCGCTCGAACGTCCAGCCCGCCTTGGCGAGTTTCTTTCGCAACCTGTCGGCTTCGCCGGCGGTCTCGCACAGCGCCTTGAGCGCCAGCATGTCGCCGCATGTCAAGATACCGGCCTGCGTCAGCAGCGCCGCCAGGGCGTGCCAGGTCTGCCGGGCGACGCCGCGCAGGTCGGCGGGGCACTCCGGCGCGGTGACGCGAGGAAAATCCGGCTCCGCCGGCAGGCGCCGCTTGCCGGGATTACCCTCGATCTCGCGGAGGCGAGTAGGCTTGCGTTTCCGTGGCATTATTTTTTTCTCCTGAATTGCGGTTTCACGCGTCAATGCCCCGGACGGATCGCGGCCCCGATGCTGTGAGGATTGACTCCCCCCCACCCCCTCCCCGTCGCGCGCCGCTTGGTCGAGCCAGCGACCGACGCGCACCCTGGCCTCGCGATACAAGCCAATGCGGGTTGCGATCTCGCGGAGGCGGCGGCGCTCGCCGGTCGTCAGCCGATGGTCGTCAACGGCGATCAGGATCCGCGCCATCGTCAAAGCTCTACCATGGCGATGCCGCCGCCGATCAGCGCCGCCGCCTCCGCGATGACGGAGTCCCGCCCGGCGCGGTATTGACGCCATTCCTTCTTCGTCAGCCGCTTCGGCATGTCGGGCACCCACTCAGCCGAAAGGACCAGGGCGCCGCCGGCGGGGTTCGGTAGGGTCATAGTGCAGATCCGCTTGCCAACGCGAAATGAACGGACAAGAAGCGCCGACTCAGACATGTCCCGCTCCCCTTCTCTTGCCAGCGCGGCCGGGACAGCGGGACACGGGACAACCCCTAAAGGGGGTTGTCCCGGTATGTCCCGCCTCCGCTGCGGGACGGCCGGGACAAATGTCCCGCTTTGTCACGCATGTCCCGCTGGTCATTTCTCGACGGTCCATATCCACTCGTCTCCCGCCTCTGACCGGTGCACGGCCACGTGCCCGGACGTCATTAATTCCGTCTTGGCGCGATTGAATGCTTTGCGCGCCGTGCCTTGCGTCGCATCCTCGCCGAGACCGCCCTGGTAGCAGTATCGCCGCCACAGGTCGGTCTTGACCGCCATGGTTCCGACCGGCGCCTGTGCGGCTGCTGGCGGCTTCTCTCCGGCTTCGGCGATAGCTTTCTGGAGCAGGCCGAAGGCGAGCCCGCGCTTCCCGGTCAAGCGGGCGAGGCGTGGCGCCTGTTCTTTTTCCATCGGGACAGGGCGGCAGGACGTAATTGCGTCTCCGTCGTCATCGCTGCCGAGATTCTCGACCTCGAGCCGGAAATGATGCTCGGCGCCGTCCTCGCCGTCCCGCGACTTGATGAGCTTCGCGGTTCGGTCGCCGGTGACGGCATCGCGCGAAACCTGAATGACGGCATCGGCTGCTGCGAGCAGTGAACTATGCCCGCGCGGCCCGCGCGCAGTGTCCTTGCCGTTGTGATGCACCAGCATCACGGCCGCGCCGAACTCCTGCTGCAGCCGTGTGACCGAAGAAAGCAGGCGGCCCATATCTTCGGGACTGTTCTCATCCCCACCGCCGAAGATCCGGCTCAACGTGTCCAGGATAACCAGATCGATCATCGCATCGGGCAGGGCCTTGCGGATCGCGGCGATGAGCTGGTTCAGATCCTCCCTGCTTTGCACCAGGTCCAGCCCGCCGAACAGGCAGAAGAAAGGCGCATCGTCCGGCAGCTCGATTCCCCGCCGAAGGGCGGCAATCCGGTTCGGGAATGTCGCGGCGCCCTCGGCGCAAATGTAGAGCACGACGGACCGCCTTGCGCGCCGTCCGAAGAAGCGCCGGCCCGCTGCGGCATGTGCAGCAAGGCTTGTGGCGAAGAAACTCTTGCCGCTGCCGGGCGGTCCGACGATGACGACAAGCTGCCCGCGGTAGACAAGACCCTTCACAACATAGGTCGGAGGATCAATGTTGCCTGCGGCATTGAAGCGCCGAATCGCGAACCGCGGCGGCGGAGGGTTCAATGTCTCGACCGTCCCGCGCGCGGCGAAAAATTCCTCAGGCGATGGCATTGCGAGCCTCGTCATTCCAGTCATGGCCCGGCGCCCATGGGAAGATGATGCGCATCTCCATCCTGCGCCCGGCATCGTGCCAGCGGATTGCGCATTTGCGGGCCGCCTCGACTCCAGCGTTATCATTGTCGGCAAAGATGCTGATTGCTTCGATGCCTGCCAGGATCGGGAAACGCTCGATGCCGCCAGCGGACAAGCAGGCCCAAACAGGGCGCCAGCCGGCGGCCATCACGGTCAATGCACTCTCGATGCCCTCGGCGATGCCAAGTCCGGTCGTCACTTCATCCGATCTGGACAGCATGACAACACCGGCCCGGCCCAGCATCTTCCTGTCGCCATCGCGGCCCGATCCGTCCGGTTTCAATGGCGTCCTATGGATGCCGCAGGGCTCGCCGGTCTCGGGATCGAGCATCAGCGCGACCATGGCCGGCGCTCGCTTGCCATCCCCGATGGGGCAGGACGGATGGAACCGCAGATCGTCGAGCTCGCCGATCCAGCATTCGCGCGCCCGAAGGTAGGTTTCAACCAGGGTGCCGCCTGCTGGTCGCGTATCGTGCAGGATCGACATCGCCCGCCTGATCCGCGCCGCCTCGTCGTCGGCAGGTCGCGGTGGGCGCGGCGTGAAGGGACGGGCCTCCGGCCGGTCGGCGCTTAAGCCAAGATCGCGCAGCCGACGCAGCACGTCCGCGCCGTCGCATCCGGCGAAGCATCGGAGAAGTAGTTTGCCGTCCGCGCCGTCGCGGATCGACAATGACGGGCTGGCATCATCGTGCGCCGGGCAGCGACACAGCCAATTCTGGCCATTTCGTTTGCCGCCCAGGGCGCGGGCGATCTCGGCGGCGCGCATTCATGCAACCTTCACCACTCGCCGCCCCTCGAGCCATAAGTCGCGGTCGCGGCGAAGGATGATGGTCCGCTTGCCAATCTTGGTGACGATCAACCTGCCGGCTTGGATCTCCTTATAGACCAGGTTCCGGCCGCAGCCTGCATGCTCGGCGACCTCGTCGACGGTGAAGCCGCGAAAATCATTGTTGTCCATGTCCCACCGCACTTTTCTGGTTGCGATGGTTCCGTGCTAGTGCCTTTCTGCCCGCGCCGTCATCGGACAAATTTCGGACAAAATTTAAGTCCCTGATCCGCCGTCGAATTTTCTGCGCACCCAGAGCAGCGCTTGCGTTACGGGATTCGTAAATTCACGCATTCCCGCTTCCGCCCGCCGCACCGGCGCCATCATTTCCTCGTACTGCGCCATCGCCTGCCGCCAGCCCTCGCGCCCAGGGTGCGCCTCGAATTGTGCGATCGCCGCCGCCACCTTCGCTTCCACCGCGGCGACGCGCGCGGCCGCATGGTGGCTCGCTTCTAAACGGTGCGCTTGCGCACGATACTTGCGCTTGATCCGGTGAAAGGCCGCTTCTGCAGTCGCCGCCGGAATGCCGGTCTCGGCGAGCGCCTGACGCGCCGCCGCCTCGCGGCTCATTCCCTCGCGCACGATCAACGCCGCCATCCGCCGTAAGGCCGCCTCGTCATCGAGCTGGCGGCGGCCGCGCTTCATTTCCGGATCGGAACCACGTCGCCGGCGCGCGGCGGTGCAGTCGCATAGCCCGCCCATCCATCCATCAGCTTGCGGCGTTTCTCGAATAGATCGCCGCGGCGATAGGCGGCTTCCACTTTGTCGCTAATGCTGTGCGCCAGTGCCGCCTCCGCGACTTCGCGGGCGAAGCTCGTTCGCTCGGCAGCCCAATCGCGAAAGGTGCTTCGGAAACCGTGCGCCGTGATGTTGCCGAAGCCCATGCGGCGCAGCACCTGCAGCAAGGCCATGCTCGACAGCGGCCGCCCGCGCCGCCCGCCGGGAAAGACCCAGTGAGACTCCCGCGGCAGCGCGCGCAGGATCGCCAGCGCCGCACCCGAGAGCGGCACCCGATGTTCGCGCCCGGCCTTCATGCGATCGCCGGAGATCGTCCAGATTCCGCTAGCAAGATCGATCTCGGCCCACTTAGCGCCGATCACTTCGCCCGTCCGCGCGGCCGTCAGTATTGCGAAAGCGAGCGCGCGGGCGCCGATGCCCTCTTGCGCCCGCAGCTCGGCTATGAAGCTCGGCAATTGCTGATACGGCAACGCGGCGAAATGCTGCACCTTCCTCACCTTCGCGCGCGCCGGCAGGAGATTGGCAAGATGGCCGCGCCACCGTGCGGGATTGTCGCCAGCCCGATGGCCGCGCGCCGCCGCCCAGTCCAGAACCGCCTCGATCCGCCCGCGCAATCGGCTCGCAGTTTCGGGCTTCGTCGCCCAGATTGGCTCGAGCGCCCGCATGACATGTGAGGTGTCAACCTGCCCGACCGGCAGCCGGCCGAATACCGGAAAGGCGTAGGTCGCCAAGGTGGCTTCCCACTGCGCCGCGTGCTTCGGACTCTTCCACCCAAGACGGTGCGACCTGATGAATGCCTCCGCCGCCTCGGCGAAGGTCATGGCCTGCCGCTGCTGCTGCCGCTCGGCGCGGCGATGCTCAATGGGGTCGATGCCCGCGAGCACCAGTTTGCGCGCCTGTCGCGCCACCTCGCGAGCCTCCGCCAAACTCAAGGTCGAAGTGGAACCCAAACCCATTTCCCGGCGGCGGCCGTGCAGACTGTAGCGGAGAATCCAGCTCGCCTTCCCAGGTCCTTGATAGTGCAACCAGAGTCCCTTGCCGTCGCCGTAGCGCCCAGGCGCGCGCAAAAGTGGCGATGCGGCGGGCTGATAAAACCGTTCCCACCGGCCTTCCCACCGGCCTCGGCCGCTTTCGTGCATCGCCGGAGTCCAAACTGAAATTCAACCTCTGTTCCCACCAATGAGCACGAGATTGTCGCAAACGGTGCGAAACTTGTAAAGATGATGCGGTGACAAGTAATGCCCGTGCCATCAAGGTTTCTGATACATCGGCAAACAATGCGAGATTTGCCGAAACATGCCGCCCGCCGTCACTCCCTCCGCCATTTCAACCCTGTCGAACGTTCTCTGCGCGCGGATGCGGGGCTGAAACGCCAAGGAACCGCGCGGTTCGGGTGCGAAGCTCTGGACTGCGACGCCGGCACACTCGGCTCCGAGCGTTCTCTCTCCGCCGTTTTTCTCTCGACCTCTGGACTGAACCGGCGCCAGTACGGAACCCTAAGTATAAGAAATAAAATCAGAAACGGCCGCTGACCCACCACCCGAATTGATATCCCCTTTGCCGGGCGTCAGTCTTCCGAGAAGAAATCCTCGTCCAGGCGCTTGAACTCAAGCACGCGGCTGGAACGCACCCCGACACCGTGTTCGACCATCAGCTCCGTCAGGCGGCGTCCGTCAATCAGGATCACACGCTGCGGAATGCGTGATGCGAACTCGACGGCCTGGGCGGAGAACGTCGAGGTCGTCACGAAAACGCCCTTTGACGCGCCGAGGCCGACCAGACTTCCGGTGAATGCCTGGATCTCGGGCCGCCCGACCGCGCTTCCCGGGGCGTATCGTTTCGCTTGGACGTAGACGCGATCGGGACCGAGGACGTCCTCGTTGATAATGCCGTCAGCGCCCCCGTCGCCCGATTTGCCGAGTTGCTCGGGCGCTTTGCGATGAGAGCCCCCGTAGCCCATCGCCACCAGAAGTTCGACGACGACCTGCTCGAAGGAGCGCGGGCTGTTCTGAAGGATGCGGTCCAGCAGGTCTGCGCGAAGTGCAGCGTGGACAGCTTTGTATGCGGCTTCGACCACCTCCTCAGCCTAGAAGTCGCGAAACGCCGGGATCGCAAGCAGGTACTTGGTATCGAGCCTGGCGGGCGGATTGGCCAGCACCTGCTGCCCAGCCGGAGTTATCGCAAAGCGTCCGCGCTTGGGACTTTCCAGCAGTTCAGCCTTCGTCAGATAGAACTTTGCCCAATGGATGCGGTTGTGGAGAACGCGCTGTCTGCCGCTCGGCAGCATCTTCATCCGAGAGACCGAGGTGGCGGTTGGGTTGGCCCGATCTTTAGCACGTGCGCGAAGTGAAAAGCGATGCTATCTTGAAAAGTTATAGGCAAATACAAGCCCGCGAAGTTAAGCACTGACGACGCGGCGCGACGACTTCTAGGGCAACACGCGACTTTTGTTCGAACGCGAAACGTCACGTCCGAAGACTTCCCGGACTGAAGTCGCTTCCCAAAAAAGGGGGGCGTACATGTCGACAAGGTCGGACTGGGACAAGTTCATCGGCCGCTGGGCGGTGCTCACGCTTTACCAGCGCTTCGAGCGAGTGGTCACGATTGCGCTGTCGTTTCTCCTCATCGTTGTCATCTTGGCCGCGATGTGGAACCTGTTTTTGCAAATTCTGCTTGGTCTGGTTCTGGAAGGCTCGCTCGACCCCGCCAACAACACCATCTTCCAGGCCGTCTTCGGGGCGATCTTCACCGTCATCATCGCGCTGGAGTTCAAGCGCTCGATCATAGTCTCCGTCGAAAGCCACGACACGGTGTTCCATGTACGCACCGTTGTATTGGTGGCGCTACTCGCACTCCTGCGCAAGTTCATCATCCTCGATCTCGGCAAGACCGGCGCCGAGATCATCGCCGCGCTGGCCTTAGCCACGCTCGCACTGGGCGGCATCTATTGGATCATCCGCCAGCAGGACGAGGCGCGTACTCGCCGGGGCCGGGTGGCAGCAAGGCACTCCTCCCCCTGACAACGGCACGACGACAGGGAAACCATGCAAGGCAAATGCGACATTTGCGGATGGTCGGCCACCTTGCGGGTCCGCGCGTCCGTCAACGGGCGTATGCAAAACATGGAGCTCTGCGACGAGCACTATTGCGAGCTGCTGCGCCGGCACGGGCGCACGGCATCGCCGCTGGAATCGCTTTTCGGTCGGAGGGGCAGACTGTTCGAGGAGTTCTTCGGGGACGAGCCCTTTCGCAGCCTGATGGGAGATGAAAGCTTCGACCCGCCGCAACTGGCCAGCCTGGGCAGGGCTGTGGGCGATGACGAGAGGGTGGACGCCGCCTTCGGCGACGCGATCCCCCGGTCGCGCAGCGCTCGCCGCCAGGGCGTCGGCTTCGCCAGCCGGATCAGCGAACAGGCCGAGAAGCTGTTGCAGGAGGCCGCGCGGCATACCGCCGAGATGGGTCGGCGGGGGTCGATACCGAACACTTGCTGCTTGCACTGACAGGCTCGGACGTCGTGCGCAACGTGCTCGACCAGTTCAAGATTTCGGTCGATCAGCTGAAAGCCCAGATCGAGGCCGAGGCGCCGACCAACACCGCGGAACTGGACAAGTATTCGCGCGACCTCACCAAGATGGCGCGCGATGGCAAACTCGATCCGGTGATCGGTCGCGCGGCCGAGATCGAGACCACCATAGAGATCCTCGCCCGCCGCAAGAAGAACACCCCCGTGCTGATCGGCGAGCCGGGGGTCGGCAAGACCGCCATCGTCGAGGGTCTGGCGCAGCGTATCATCGAAAACTCCGTGCCCGAGGCCATTCGCGGCAAGCGGCTGGTCGAACTCAACATCAACTCGATGGTCGCGGGTTCGAGATACCGCGGAGAGTTTGAGGAACGGGTCCAGAGGATCCTCAAGGAGATCACCAAGCACCAGGGAGAAATGATCCTCTTCATCGATGAGCTGCACACCATCGTCGGCGCGGGTCAGGGCGGCGGCGAAGGGGGCCTCGACATCGCCAACGTCTGCAAGCCCATGCTGGCACGGGGCGAACTGAACCTCATCGGCGCGACCACACTCAACGAATACCAGAAGCACATCGAAAAGGATGCCGCGCTGGAACGCCGCTTTCACCTGGTGATATTGTCCGAACCGACCGTCGCGCAGGCGATCATGATCCCGCGGGGCCTGCGCGATACCTTCTAGGCGCATCACAAGGTGACGATTACCGCTGAGGCCATTGTTGCCGAGGCGGAACTTCACCAGCTTCGCCGGGAGCAGGACTATGTCGCCTCGCGAAAGAACTACGACACGGCCGGCAAGATCAGCAAACGGGTCGCGGCCAAGGAAGCGAAGCTCAAGGAGCTGACCGACGGCAAGGGGCGTGTGGTCGACTTCACCAACGCCATCATCCTTGCCACCTCCAACCTCGGTTCGGATCGGATCCAGCGGCGGCTGCACCAGCGCGGCACTGCGGCGGAGAGCCCCGCGAAGCTGGAGGAGGACCTGATGGAGGTGCTGCGCGGCCACTTCCGCCCCGAGTTCCTGAACCGTCTGCACGAGATCATCGTGTTCCAGACCCTGACGAAGGGCGAGATCCGCCAGATCGTGCTGTTGCAGCTGGATCGCGTGAAGAGGAGCGCCGCGTGCCAAGGGTGGATATAACCTTCGACGACAGCCTTGTCGACATGCTGGCTGCCGAAGGCTACCGTCCGGAATACGGCGCGCGCGAGCTCAAGCACCAGATCCGCAGCCTCGTCGAAACGCGCTTTGCCCGCGCCATCCTCGGCGGCGAGGCCACGCAAGGCGACGCTATTCGTGTCGGCTGGGACGCCTCTGCCGAGCAGCTGCGGATCGAGCCAGTGGGCAATAACGCGCCGAAGCCGCAGAACGTGAGCAAAGCCAAAAACACGGCGAAGGTAGAGGAATTGAGTGCGACCGGAGAGAGAGAGTCGGGCGCCCAATAACCCGATAAGTGACCGGGTACGTGCCAAGCGCGGCGCGCATCCGGGTGGTAACACGATCCTGTCGTTTCCGCCAAACAAGCTGGGCATGGCATCCGGCGGACTTGGGAGTACCAACGCGGTGCAGGCGATTACCTGGAAAAGACAGCAGAATGCTGCTTCCCGAGAATATTTCTGACGGCGCGGCGCACCGACCTCGAGGTCGGCGCGAAGCTTCTGCTCGAACGCGAACCGATCACGCCGAACGAACTTCCTCGCCGGATATCGGGGAGGTCGACATGCCAAGCTGTTCCGTTCGATCACTCCCAAGTACGATTCCCACGAGCTCCATCACATTGCGTGCACCGAGCTTGCGCATGGTGTTCTTGCAATGAAACTCGACCGTGCGCGGACTGATGTTGAGGTTGCACCCCGCTTCCGTGCTCGATGCGCCCTCGACGACTTGCGCCAGAACAATCTGCTCTCGATGCGTCAGGTCCCGGCTAACGGGGAACGGTTTCAAGAATATCTATCGCATCATTCAACTTGACGATCTCATCAGTGCTGCTATCGAGACTGGCCGCAAA
>JAHCJQ010000038.1 GCA_026126215.1 Alphaproteobacteria bacterium | reverse complement strand
GCCTCGCGCGCGATCTGCAGCGCCATGCTGCCGAGCCCGCCGGCCGCGCCCCAGACCAGCACCACATCGCCCTTCTCGACGATGTTGGGGTGCCAGCCCATCAGCATGCGATAGGCCGTGGAGGCGCAGAGCAGATAGCACGCGGCCTCCTCCCAGGTCAGCCGCGCGGGCTTGGCAATGCATTGATGCGCCTGGGCGCGCGCGAACTGGCAATAGCTGCCATAGTTGGTCTGGTAGCCCCAGATACGCGTGCTTTCGGCGAGCATGGGATCCTTGCCGGAGAGCACCCAGGGGTCCTTCGGCTCCCACCAGCCGCTATGCACCACCACCTCGTCGCCCGGCTTGACGTTGGTGACCGACTTGCCGACCGCCCATACGATGCCGGCACAATCGCTTCCGCCGGCATGGAAATCCTCTTTCTCGCCCAACGCCTTCTGGCGTTCCGCGATCACGTCGACGGGGAATCCCAGCGCCGCCCAGACATTGTTGTAGTTGATGCCGGTCGCCATGACATAGATGAGCACTTCGTCGTCGCGGATCGGCGGCGTGGGCAGGACCTCGCGCTGCCAGGCGCTGCGCGGCTGGCCAAACCTGTTCTGACGGACGGCGAAGGCATGCATCCGCGTCGGCACCACACCGAGAGGCGGACGCTCTCCAAGAGCATACAGATCCAACTGGCGTTCCCCCGTTTACCGGCCGCCGGCGATTCTCTGCCCCCCGGCGGCAACCTGTCGAGTTAGTCTATTCATAGGGAGAAACATTTTTCAATTAAATATTTAAATATGCTAATGTCGAGTTCGGTGGGGTGAACCGCCCCTTCCATCAGGCCATGTGGAAAGGCTTGACGTGGAGGGCGCGGAAGGGTTACGCGCGGTACCATAGTCGGGCGAACAACCAACGGTGGTCACAGCAACATGGAATACGATGCGGTAGTAACCGACAGCGCGACACGGCAGATCGCCGACAGCATTCGCGAGGCGATCGTCAGCGGCCGCCTCAAGGTGGACGAGCGGCTGCCCACCGAGGAAGAGCTCGCCAAGCGATTCAAGGTGTCGCGACCCACGATCCGCGAGGCACTGAAACGTCTCGCGGCGCAGAACCTGATCCGCAGCCAGCGCGGCCCTTCCGGCGGACGCTTCGTCAATCGTCCAAGCCAGGAACAGCTTGTGCGCTCCATCGCCAACGCGACACGGCTGATGACCAGTATCGGCGAGTTCGACTTCGACAGCATAACCGAGGCGCGCCGGCAGCTCGGCCTCGTCTGCTGCCAGCTCGCCTCGGAGCGGCGGACCGACGCCGATCTCGACGCGATGCGCGCCGAACTGGAAGTCCAGGCCAACAGCACCATCGACGACCAGGATTTCTGCGCCTCCGATGTGCGCTTCCATCACATCCTGGCGCAGGCGACACAGAACCCCGTGCTGCTGTTCGTCATGGCCGCAGTCGCGGAAACCCTGCAGCCGATCTCCAACATGGTGGTCTACAAATTCCGCGACCGGCAGCATCTCCTGGCACAGCACGAGCGCCTCTACGAGGCGATTCGCGACGGCAAGCCCGGCGTCGCGCGCAAGGTCTTCGCCGAGCAGATGGACTATCTGGCGACGGTCTGGGGCCGCGCGCAGGAGTGGCGGCAGCATCGCGAGCGCACAACCGATCAGAAGAAGGCCGGCTGAGACGCGGTCACATCCGGGCGTCGGGGGCAGCACCGGCGTGCCTCCTCACTTGCCCTTTACAGTCCTGGTCTCGGTCGCCTCGTCCGGGCGGAAGTCCGTCGCCCCGGAGATCAGCCGGCGCATGTTGCGCGCCTGCGGGTCGCGCATCTCTTCCATCAGATGGCCGGTCACGCCGGCGCAGATCGACACCACCGTCACCGCCTTGGCAATCTTCGCCGGCAGCCCCAGTTCGCAATAGGCGGCGGCCACCGCCGCAGCGCCATTGATCGGCAGGTCGCGGCCGGTCGCCAGGGCGACCTGGCTTGCCACATGGTGCATCAGGGCAACGTAGCGTCCGCCGAAGCCGAGTTCACGCACCAGCGCGAACAGACGTCCGACACGGGGATCGGCCTGCTTGTGCATGGCATGGCCGAGGCCGGGTATGATGCGCCGGCTCGCGCGATGCTCGGCGACCAGCCGTGCCGCTGCCGCTTCGTCGGCAATAGCTTCCGCATCAGCGGTCTGCGCCAGCCCGTAAAGCAGGTCGGCAACCAGCTCGATGGCGCCGTCGCCGACGCTGCCCATGCCAAGGATGCCGGCGGCGATGGCCGCCTGGATGGTTTCCGGCGCCGCGCCATGGGTCAGCCTGGCCACCAGAACCGGATGGTTGATGCCATGCTCCATGCTGTTGACCATCAATGCCTCGAACAGGCGGCTCTCGCGCTCGGCCGGCCGCCGGCCGGTCATCTGCAGGAAGAACGCGTCGGTGAAGCTGAAGTGACCGACCAGATCCTCAGTCAGGCGGTATCCGCGCACGACGATATCGTCCGCCGTCACCTTTGTGATTCCGGTGCGAATCCGCACCTCTCCACCATCACCAGTCATTATCCGCTCCTTTCGTCGAAGAGGCGCCGCGGCTTGTTGAGCGCGCCTTCGATACCGGTCTTGGTGGTTGTGGACCCGGGCGGCACCAGTTCGACGACCGGCGTCAGACTGAGGTGGGTCACGACCGTGCGTCGCACCCGATCGGCGATCGTTTCGTCCCGCAGGTCTGGCCACTCCACAACGATCCGCAGCTCGTCGCGCCCGTCGACGCGACTGGCCACGGCATAGAACTCGCGGATTGCCGGGTCCGCCTTGGAGATGGTGGCGTCGATGGCGCCCGGATAGATGTTGACGCCTCGGATACGGACCACGTGGTCGACCCGCCCGATAATACTCGACATGCGCACCAGGTTGCGGCCGCAGCCGCAGCGATCGGTGAAGACGGTCACCAGATCGCCGGTGCGGTAGCGGATGCGGGGCGAGTTGCGCCAGTTCAGGCTGGTGATGGTCATCTCGCCATACTCGCCTGGGGCGCAGACACGGCCTTGTTCGTCCAGCACCTCGATGATGCAGCAATCTTCCCATACATGCATGCCGGCAGCGCCGAGCGTCGCCTGGCTGTGCTCGCAATCGACCGAACTCCAGTTGAATGTGTCGGACGATCCGAAGAAGTCATAGACCTTGGCGTTCCACTCCTGTTCGATCCGTCGCCTGCGCTCCTGGGAATAGGACTCACCGGCGGTGATGACGGTGCGGACCTTCATCGCCGCCGGATCGAGCCCCATCTCGCGCGCGGTCTTGGCCAGACGCTCCGCATAGGACGCCTGGCTGCGCAGGACGGTGACGCCCATGCGGTGGATGAGATCGACCTGCCGCATGCTGGGCATCGCCTTACCCGAACCGGTGGGCACCAGCGCCGCTCCGACCCCCTCCACCGCCCAGGTTCCGCACCAGGCGCCGGCAAGGGCGGAATAGTGCGTCGTCACCTGCACGATGTCGCTGGACTTGACGCCGATGAAGCCCATGGTCCGCGCCTGAATGTCCTGCAGGCCCGGCAGGTCGTCCCGCATGATGGGAAAGATACGCGGCGTGCCCGTGGTCCCGCCCGAGGAAAGCAGATAGGCGACGTTGGCGGGGTCGGTGTCGCGATAGTAGCTGCCGAAAGGCGGGTGTGCCTCGATCTCGGCCCGCTGCACTTCCTTGTCCCAAGTCGGGAACCTGGCGATGTCGTCGGGATGCCGGATGTCGGCGGGGCTGACGCCCGACGCTTCCCAGAGGCGCCGGTAGAAGGGCATCTCGCGCCAGCAATAGTCGAGGACCGCTTTCAGCCTGGTCTGCTGGACATGCAGGATCTCGTCGCGGCTGGCGCGGCAGAAGTCGCGGTCGAACTCCTCGCTGTAGCGTGGATAGCGGAAGATGTCGGGGTCGAAGCTGTAGCTCATGTGCCTTGTCGTCCGATCGGTTTGCGGCGAGCCGCCTCACTTGAAATGCGGAATGACCTTGTCTGCCAGCATGCGGATGTTCGCCATCAGCATTTCGTGCGGCAGCCCGTCGCAGCGGATCCGGATCTCCTGCACGCCGAGCTCCTGGTAATAGCGGAAGGTGTCGATCACCTCCTTCGGATCGCCGATGGCAAGAAGGCGCTCGCGCGCCAGGAACTCGAAATCGGAAGTGATTTTCTTCGTGTTGCTGAAGTCGAGGTTGAGGCCCTTCTCCTGCAGCGTCTTTTCATAGAGGAAGATCGTGCGCTTCAGATAGCGAAGGATCGAGTCGCGCGCATGGGTTCTGGCAGCGGCGCCATCGGCGCAACAGTAGGTCTGCAGGCCGAGGCTGATTCTCTTCAGCGCGCCCGGCTGCTCTCTGAATGACTCGTGATAGATGCGGAAGCGCTTCTCGATCTGCGGTCGCGACATGGCGGTGCTGAGGGTGAGCAGGCCGAGCCCGTTGCGGCCCGCGACCACGTGGGACTGCGGGCTGATCGCCGCGAAATAGATCGGCGGATGGGGCTTCTGGATTGACTTCGGGAGAACTTCGATCTCGTCGAAGGAAAAGTATTTGCCTCGGTGCGAGAAGCGGTCGTTGGAAAGCGCGCCCTTGATCACCGTAAGTGCTTCTTCGTAGCGCTCGTCAAGTTCGGAAAAAGGAACCTGGAAGGCCTTAATGGCGATTGAATTATTGCCTTTTCCGGTGCCGATCTCGAAGCGCCCGTCGGAGAGAATGTCGATGGTGCCGATGATCTCTGCCAGGCGAAGCGGATGGATCAGGGGCAGCAGAACGATTGTGCTGCGCAGGCGGATGCGCTTCGTCTCGCGCGCGATGGCTGCCAGCATCGTTTCGGGATTCGATATCGTCCAGTATGGCGGGTCGAAATGCTGCTCGCCGCAACCGAAGATGTCGAACCCCACCTCGTCGGCAAGTTTCGCTTCGGCGATCACTTCGCGAAAGCGCTGCGGCACAGATGGCGGGCCGCCCGGCCCTTCCGCGTCTATTCCACCTTCCGTCATCAGCAGGAAGTCCATCGTCACCCTCGCCCAGTCATGTTTGCCGTTATACCTTCGCGACGTGGCTCCACCAGCCCGTCGAGAATGGCGAGGCTTCCACGCCGCAAGTCTATCTTCACCGGGTTCATCTCCACCGCCTCGATCTCCTCCCCCAGCTCCACGCCGAGCGATGCCAGACTTTCGAGGAGTGCCACGATCTGCCGGGCGAGATCCTCACCGGATGCGGCGCTGGCGAGGCCCCGGCTCAGCGCCGGCAGCTCGTCGATCATCTCGCGCGCATCGGCCGGACCGGCAGGCAGAAGGCGAAGCACGCTGGCGCCAATTTCCTCGGCCCGTACGCCGCCCAGACCAAGCAGAAGTACCATGCCGAACTCGGCATCCCGCTTGAGGCCGACGATGAGTTCGATGTCGCCTTCGATCATCGGCTGTACCAGTACCCCGCGCCGCCGCGCCGCCGGCATGGTCTGCCCGACCTGCGCATGGAGCGTGGCGAAAGCCTGGCGCACCGCAGCCTCGTCGGCTATGGAAAGCATCACACCGCCCGCTTTGGCCTTGTGGGCGATGTCGGCCGAAACAATCTTCGTGGCGACGGGAAAGCCCAAGCGGCATGCCGCCGCCACAGCGGCATCCGCGTCCAGGGCAAGAATCTCGGGCCCGACCGGAACGCCATAGAGGCCAAGCAGGGCCTTGCTGTCCACCTCGTCCAGGACAAGGCCAGCACGCCCCAGCAGCTCGCGCGCCCTCGCCCTGCGTCCGGGATCGGCGACGAGCCGCCAGCTCGCCGCAGGCCGGGCGGCGCGATCATGATTCATGCAGAGCGCCAGCGCCCGCAGCCCGGGGCGCAGTCCATGGAGATAGGGTATCCCGGCCTCGTGCAGGATGCCGATGAGGCCGGGTCGCGGCGGGCCGGCAAAACAGTTCAGAAAGACCAGCGGCACCGGCAGGCGCGGCGCCATCTCCGCCATGGCGCGGGCGATGGTCTCATCGAAGCCCGCCGGACTGTCCTGCAGCACCACCATCGCCCCGACATCCGCATCCCCTGCCATGATCTCGAGACAGCGGCGATAGATGTCGAAGTTGGTCAGCACCCCGCCAGTGGCGTCGAGCGGGTTCTCGGCTCGCGCAAACCAGGGCAACAGCTCGCGCAGCCGTGCCCGGGTCTCCTCGCCGAGCCGGGCGAAGCCGAGCCCCGCCGCTTCCGCCAGGTCAGCGGCCAGCGCATTCTCGCCCCCCGAAATTCCGATCATCGCGATGCCCCGCCGTCGCGGCGGTGGCAGCAGACGGAAAAGCTCCATCGCCTCGAGCCATTCGTCGGGATCGCCGCAGACAAGGACACGCTCGCGGCGGAGCAACGCGGCGCGCACCTCCAGCGAACCGGCCAGCGCGCCGGTATGCGCGGCTGAGGCGGCACGTCCGATCTCGCTCCGCCCGGTACCGAGCAGGAGCAGCGGCTTGCCGCGCTCCCGCAGCCGGGCGAGCGCGCGGGCGAACTCTGCCGGACTGCGGATGCTTTCCTGAAACAGTGCCACCGCTCCGACCGCCGGGTCGTCGGCCAGCGCGAGGAGGAAGTCGGCGCTGGTGACGCCGGTCTCGTTGCCGGAGGAGATCAGATGGCTGAATGCAAGGCCCCGCTCGCTGCGTGAGAGCGCCACGATGATTGAGCCGCTTTGCGATACGACGGCGATGCGTCCGGCCTTCAGGTTGGTCGGCGGCACAGAGCTATAGGCGCCGCTGCGGGCGGCGAAGTTGAGAATGCCGAGGCAGTTGGGGCCGCAGACCAGCATTCCGGTGCGCCGGATGAAATCCTCGAGCTCGGCCTGGCGGTCGATACCCCCCTCCCCGGCCTCGCCGAAGCCGCTGGCGAAGATCACCGCGGCCGGAACGCCGCGCCGATGCGCCTGTTCGAGCACGTCGAGGACGCTTTCTGCCGGCACGCCGATCGCGGCGAGATCGATGCCTTCAGGCAACTCGTCGATGCTGCGATGACAGCGCTGACCAAGAACGCTCTCATGGCGCGGATGCACCGGATGCATCTCGCCCTGATAGCCCAGCGCCATCAGGTTGCGCATGGCCGCGCCCGCCCGGCCGCCGCTTTCCGATGCCCCGATGAAGGCGATGGCACGCGGCGCCAGGAGCGGCGTGAGGGCGGCCGCGCGCGCGGAGTCTGGACCGGTCCGGAAGGTATCAGGCAAAGGGCGCATCGCGGAACCTGATCGACTCCTTGAAGCCGCGTTCGCGGCGGATGCGCAACAATTCGGCGATTCCCTTCTCTTCGGGCGTCATGGCGCTGGCGGCGGCGGCGAGCGCCACGCCGGCGGCCTGTTGCACCCGCAGGCCCTGGCTTTCCTGCACCTCGTTGACCATCCGCTTGACCGTGCCGGCGGCGCGCGCAGGTACGTGGGCCAGGCGGCGGGCAATGCGGAGCGTCTCCTCGCGGATATCGCCATCGACCACGCGTGCGGCCAGGCCCAGCGTGGCCGCCTCCTCGGCGCCGATACTCTCGCCGCCCAGCATGAACAGCTTGGCCGCTTGCGGGTTCATCAGCCAGGGCGCCACGCTGGAAACGATGAAGGCCTCGCGGATCTCCGGCTGGCCGATCTTCGCATCCCGCGCCGCCACCACGATGTCGCACCAGAGCGCGAGTTCCAGCCCGCGCCCGAGACAGTGGCCATGGATGCCGGCGATGAACAGCTTGTCGCTGTCCCAGATGCGGCACTGGCGCACATGATGCTTCCCGTAGATGTCGAGCCAGGGCGCAAGCGCAGTCGGGTCCTCGTTGCCGGCAATGTCGGCGCCGACCGAGAAGGCGCGGCCGCGGCCGAGCAGCACGACAGCACGTATGTGCGCGCTGCCGAGCGCGCGCCCCAGGCAGGCATCGAATGCCGCCCAGAGATCGCGGCTCAGGGCATTGAGTTTTTCCGGGCGGTTGAGGGTGATGATGGCGAGCTTGTCCTCTTCCTCGTAGATCGCCAGTTGCGCCCCGCCAATGCCGTCTTTCGTATCTGTCATTGCACCTGCTCCACCACTTCAGTCGGTTGCCCGGTATCGGCTTGCCGGACGCGCCAGGCCGAGATTCTCGCGCAGGGTGCGACCCTCGTATTCGCGCCGGAACAGTCCGCGCCGCTGCAGCTCCGGGATGACTTGTTCGACGAAGTCGTCGAGTCCGCCGGGAAGATAGGATGGCTGCACGATGAAGCCGTCTGCCGCCTCCTTGCGGAACCATTCCTCCATCACATCGGCGACCTGCACCGCAGTGCCGATGACGAGAGCCGAGCCGCGCGCACCGGAGAAGCGTTCGTAGAGCTGGCGGATGGTCGGGTTTTCCCGTTGCACCACGTCGAGGACGTTCCGCACCGTGGTCTGGCTGGCATTGGTGTTGACCGGAATGCGCTCGACGGGCAGCGGCTGGTCGATCGGCAGGTCGCTGAGGTCGGTCCCGCCCAGTTCCGCCGAAAGCAGCGCCCGCCCTACATCGGGATGGATCAGCGATTGCAGGAAGGCGTGCTGCTCCCGCGCTTCCGCTTCCGTCCGGCCGACGAATGTGGCAAACCCCGGCATCACCTTGAGATCGCCCGGCGCGCGGCCATGCTTCGCGAGCCGTCCCTTCACATCGGCATAGAAGGCGCGCGCCTTGTCGATCGACTGTTCCTGGATGAAGACCACTTCCGCCGTCTCCGCCGCGAGTTCCCGGCCGGTATCAGAAGATCCGGCCTGGAAGATCACGGGATGGCCCTGCGGCGGCCGGGCCATGTTGAGCGGCCCGCGCACCGCATAGTATTTGCCCCGATGATCGAGCCGATGCAGCTTGTGCGGCAGGAAGTAGCGCCGGCCCGCCCGGTCGCGCACGAAGGCATCGTCGTCCCAGCTATCCCAGAGACCGCGCACGACCTGCACGAATTCCCTGGCCCGTTCGTAGCGCTCGGCGTGAGAATAGTGCGCTTCGCGGCTGAAGTTCAGGCTTGCCGTCTGGTTCGACGAGGTGACGACGTTCCATCCGGCCCGGCCATGGCTCAGATGATCGAGCGAGCCAAACATCCGGGCGATGTTGTAGGGCTCGTTGAAGCTGGTGGAAGCGGTGGCGACGAGGCCAACCCGTTCGGTCACCGCCGACATGGCCGAAAGCAGCGTCAGGGGCTCGAAATAGGCCATGTATTGCGGCCAGCGGCTCAACGCCTCGAGATCACCGGCCCGGGTCGCCGAGGAGTCGGCAAGGAAGACGAGGTCGAATCGCCCACGCTCGGCCGTCCGCGCCATATCGAGATAGTGTTCGGCGTTCGATCCGGCATCGATCTGCGCCTTCGGGTGCAGCCACGATGCCACGTGATGCCCGGTCGGGTGATAATGCGCCCCCAGCCGCATCATGCGCGCCCTGCCCTCACCGCTCATCGACCGTGCTCCCCCTGCCGCCAGCGGCGGCAACAGCCCTGGTCCTCACCCGGCATGCGCGCGGGTTGGGCCGCGGCCCTTGCGGGCCGCGGCACCATTCGTCACTTCGCCAGCCACTCCAGGAAGCGCTCCTGCATGGTGGCGAGATTCGCCGCCTCCCAGGCAGCATCGGTCTTGACGAGCTGACGGGCATTCGGTTCGTAGCTCGGCATCTGGCGCACCAGTTCCTCCGGCAGGTACTGCAACGCATCCGGATTGATCGGGCCATAAAAGACGCGGCGCGAGAATTCCGCCTGCGGCCGCGCCTGGGCGGTGAATTCAAGGAACCGCCAGGCGATGTCTTTGTTGGGCGCGCCCTTCACGACACCCCACATGGTGCGGTAGGCCACGCCGCCATGCCAGACGATTTCGACCGGTACGCCCTGGGCGATCAGGTCGCTCGAGCGGGCATTCCAGAGCGGCAGCATGTCCACCTCGCCGTCGCGGATGAGCTGCTGCGACTGCGTGCCTTCCTTCCACCACACCTTGATATGCGGCTTGATCTCGTCGAGCTTGCGCAACGCGCGATCGACATCCATCGGGTAGACCTTGTCGAGCGGCACGCCGTCGGCCACCAGCGCGAAGGCCATGGACCTGGCGGCGCTGTGATACATGGCACGGTTGCCGGGGAACTTCTTGACGTCCCAGAAGTCCGCCCAGTTCTGCGGGCCGCCGTTCGGGAACTTGTCCTTGCGATAGCAAAGGTTCGTGCTCAGCACGCAGTTGGCGATGCCGTTGGCGAAGACCGCGTTCGGCGGCAGCTTGTCCTTGTTGACGATCGAATAGTCTATGGGTTCAGCATAGCCTTCGTTGTCCGCCCGCAGCCATTCCGGTTCGTTGATGCCGGTGACGTCCCATTCGTAATTGCGGCTTTGCACCTGCGCGCGCAGCTTCGCGGCGGAAACCGGGGCCACGGTGCGGATGCGGATGCCCGTCATTTCCGTGAATGGCTTGAAGAAGGCGGCTTCCTGGGCCGTGGTCCAGACCCCGCCCCAGGTATTGACGAAAAGGGTCCGCGCCTGCGCCGCTGCCGGGCGCGAGATGATGAAGGGCGCGGCCTTGGCGATACCCAGGCTCGCCGCACCGGCAAGGACGGCCCGGCGGCTTGGACGGATCAGTTTTCCCATGTTGTTCCCCATTCAGGTTCGGTGGCTGGTCGTCTGCTCTCGAAGGGCCCGGGGGATCGGGAGGCCCGGAAAGCGCTCCGGGACACTGTCCGATTATCGCCCTTCAGTTCGATAATCGATCACACTACTATGCGTGATGTCTTTCGCGCGTCAAGCGGATTTGCCCCGCCCCGGCGGGTTTCGTCCGTGCGAACATCGCGACCGACCGAGGAGAGGCGCGCGCATGCCGGCCAAGAAGCAGCAGGACGACTATTTTTCCGACTCTCTGGAACGGGGCCTGCGGATATTGCAGGCCTTCGATCGCATCACGCCGCGGCTGCGTGCCAGCGCTCTCGCCAGTAAGGTCGGAATCCCGCGCTCGGCGGCGCGCCGCTTCCTGCTCACGCTGCGCGATCTCGGCTATGTCGGCGTCGATGGCGACTACTTCTTTCTTCTGCCGCGCGTGCTCGATCTCGGGCACGGCTATCTGGCGTCGAACAACATCGACCTGATGATCCAGCCGCTGCTCCATGCGCTGGCGCAGGAGACCCAGGAATCGGCCAGCCTTGCCGTGCTCGACCGCTCGGAAGTCCTGGTGGTCGCACGCGCCACCTACCGCTATATCGACCTCGAAGTCGGCCCCGGCACGCGCATGCCGGCCTATGCGACGGCACTCGGCCAGGTGCTGCTCGCCGCCCTGCCGCCGGACAAGCTCGACTCCTACCTGGCAGGCGCACGGTTTGTGGCGCACACGGAGCGGACCATCCGCAGCGGCGCGGCACTGAGAACGAGACTGACCCGGGTGGCACGCACAGATGTCGCCATCGTGCGCGGCGAACTCGTGGGCGACCTGCATGCGATCGCCATTCCAGTGCGCGATGCAGGCGGCATGGTGGTTGCCGCGCTCAATGTCTCGACCCACGGCAACCGGCTTCGCCGCCCGCTCGATCTGGCCGGCGCGCTCGAGCTGCTGCACCGGACGCGGATGCAGATCGAGGCCGGGCTGCGCGCGATGTCCCATATATCGCTTGGCTCCCCCTTCCAGGTGGCGGCGCGGCCCGGGAGCGGCCGCTGAGGGCGCTCCGCTCAGCCGGTGGCCGAGATCATGATCATCTCGACCTTCATCTCCGGGCTGGCGAGCCTGGCCTGGAAGCAGGCGCGGGAGGGTGGCGCTTTTGGATCGATCCAGGCATCCCAGACGCGATTGACCGCGTCATAGTCCGCCATGTCGGCAAGCAGGATGGCGACGAACAGCAGGCCCGACTTGCTGGTTCCACCCATGGCGAGCCGCTCGTCTGCCTTCTCGAAGAGCTGCACCGCCTGCTCGGCCGCGGAAAGCGCGGGATCGATGGGTGACTTTGGCGTCACGGCGAAGTAAAGGGTGCCATTGTGCCTGACCGCCACGCTCGCGCGGGCGCCGGGGTTGAAGCGCTGGATCAGTTCCGCCAGTCCTTCGGCCATGCTGCTTTCTCCTCCTACTCTTCCGGTCTGCTTTCACGACGCCGCGATATCGGTTCGGATCGGCGTCTCGATGTCGGCCGGCAGCAAGGTCCGCCAGCCGATGTCGCGCACCGTCTGCAGATGCTGCGTGCCGACTTGCACGCCTCGCTCGTGCCACCGCCTCGCCAGTGCCGCATGCGCCTGGGGGTCAAGGGCGAGAGCATATCGACCGGCGCCGCCAGCATCCTTTCCCGACAGGTCGCGGACCTCCCCGATCAGGCGGTCCATGTCGGGGAGCAGCGCGGCGCGCGCGCAAAGGATCACTGCTTGACCATCGCCGGCAGGTAACCCGGTGCCCTCGCCGGCCGGCGCGAAGGCCGCCGCCATCAACCTGGCAAGAGACGCGCCGGAGAGGCCTTCGGTCAGGCGCGGCGGGGAGGCGGAAAGCGACGCGATCAGCCCGGCAAGCGCCGTGCCGCCGTTTACGGCACTGGCCGCGAAGAACCATGGTGCCGGTCCCGCCGGCAGGGCAAGCAGGCTCCGCGTCTCGCCCAGCGGCTCGCGGCTAGCGGCGGTGCCACGCGCCCAGTGAATCAGGCAGGCATGGTCCCGGCGCGCCGCCCGCACGGCCAGCGCCTCCAGCATCGAGAGGGCGCGAACATCCCGCAGCAGAACCGCGCCTGCTCCGCCTGGTGCGCGCGCCGCATGATACGACGCGAGGTCGAGGGCGGCGATGGCGAAAGGCAGCGCGGCCCGCCCGCCCGCCGTGACCCGGGCAGCGCTCGCGCCGGTAGTAAGGTTGGTCGCGTTCGGCGGCTTGAGCCGCCCTGCCTCCGTCTCCTCGATCAGCAGCGCGAGGCCCTGGCCCCAGAGCGATTCGAGCATGGTGACCGCCTGTGCCGCCGGCATCGCCACCCCGATCGGCTGGCCGCTCGACTGAATGGCAAGGGTGCTCCAGCGCGTCATCTCTGTCTGCGAGCCGGTTAGGGTCGTGCCGAACTCGGTCGGCACCCAGTTGGCAAGCCGCCGCAGGCGCGACGCCGTGTTCTCCGGTCCCTCGATAATGCGCAATGGCTGATAGGCGCCGGTCCTTCCCCCCGGCATGTCCGCTGCGCCGGGTATCACCGGAAACGGCCAGAGCCCGCGAAAGCCCGTCTCCAGATCGGCGACGATGGGTGCGCCCTGCAGCAGTGCGCCCTTGACCGAGCGTGGCGGCCGAGGGTCGAGCTTGTCCATGCCATAGAAGGCGAGGATGAAGCGGATCAGGCCGAAAGGCGGATGGCCGATATCGAGCGTGCTTTCGCGCGCCTCGGCATAGGCGCTGTCCTTCAGCGTGCAGATGCGCGCCGCGATATTGCGGAAGTCGGGCTCGCGCGCCAGAAGTTCGGCGAGCGGCAGGTCCGGATCGCAATCGCCGAGGCGGCGGTGGAGATCGCGGATGCGCCGCGGCGCATCCATCTGCGATTCCGCCTCATGTTCCGGCAAGGAACCGCGCAGGCCCCGTCGCGGCTCATAGGGCGCCTCCGAAGAAACGTACCAGAAGAGGCCCGGACGGTCCGCAGCCATGCCGGCGGATCGCAGCGCCCAGCCATAGGCGCGCTCGATGAGCGCCCGCATTTCGCCGGCGCGGAGCGCCGGGTCGATGTCGAGCATTTCTTCCACCGTCAGGGTGTCGGCGTGGCGTGCGACGATTTCGGGGTGAATCTCGAGCAGGATCGCATCCAGAACCTCGACCGTCTCGGGATGCAGTTCGCGCTCCGCGCGCAGCGCGAGCCGGGCCCAGAGACCGTGTCGCGCATCCACCGCCACGCCGGCCGCCGGCCCCGCGATCCAGCCCTCGACTTCCGCCAGTTCGGCGGCGATCCGCGCATGCGGCGCAAAGATGCCATTGCCATCGCGCGGATCTTCCGTGAAGTAGCGCCGCGCCCGAACCAGCAGCTCGCTTAGCCGCCCGATCCGGGCATCGCCCGAGGAGGGCCGACGGATACGCACCTCGGCCAGGGCTGCCTCCTTGGCCTCGGTCCAGCGATGGATCAGGAGGGGGTGGTTGTAGAGGAAGGGGATCAGGCCGAGGCCAGCGGAATTACCGATACCGAGATAGCGCCGGAGGTTGGCATCGAGGCGGACCGCGCCGGCGCTGCGCTCCGCCGCCATGCAATCGACCAGGTCACTGACATATTCGCGCAGCAGGAAGGCAGTGCAGATTTGCACGTGATAGGGCTTGCGGAATGAGTGGTCGGCGCCCAGGCCCTCGAACGTGCGCATGCCGACCGCGCCGTTCGCGGTAAAGCCGGTGGTGCGGAAGATGTAGCCCACCTCGGCAAGCAGCGCGGGGTCCGGTTGGCGGCCCTCGGCGAGGGCGTCCACGACGTGGTCGAACAGGCGTTCGCTGCGGTTGCCGCGTGTGTAGCCGAGCGTGTCATAATCGAAGCGGCCATGGCGCTGCTTCGGAATCTCGCGCCGCATGTAGTCTTCGCGCTCCGGCGTCCATTCGCCCTGGCAGAGCGCGCCGGATGCGTCCCAGTTCACGTTGAAGCTCCGGTCGCCCTTGTCGCCGGCCGGAAAGTGGCTGGAGATGACCATGAAGTGCAGCGCCTGGCGGCCATCGCTCAGCCTGTAGAGCACTTCGCCGGCACCATCGCGGTCGAGTTCGATGCGCAGTTTCTCGACGCGCCAGCCGCCGCGGAACATTTCGTCGAAGAAGGTGCGCGCGAAGCTCAGCGGATTCGGATAGACCGCCGCCATTCGCTCGGGGGACATGACGTAGTCGGCCGGGCGCAGCCGGCCGGGATCGGCGGGGTCGATGCCGGCGACCCGGGACGGCGCGGACGGAGCCGGAACGGGCGCGCTCATCGACGCGGCAATCCGCTCACGCTGCCTTTGCCGCGCGCCGTTCCTCGCCGGGCGAGAAAACCTCGTCATAGATGCGCAGCCAGTTGCCGTGCGTGATCTTGTCCACTTCCTCCGCGCTGAATCCGGCCTTGCGCAACCCTTCGGGAATGACGCCGATCTGATGAATCTCGCGGAAGAAGTCCGCCGGTGCGACGGGCGTGAGCGAGCCTGTGGCGGAGGCGCCGTAGCCGCCGCCGCGGGTCCAGCGGCCCTTGCGCATCCAGAGATAGTCCGCCTCCTTGTGATTGTGGCTGCGGTCGGTGCCGATCCCGACATGATCGATGCCCATCATTTCTACGGTGCGGGCCACCATGCCCGCCCAGGCCTCGACGCTGCGGCAATATTCGTCGCCCGTGATGTTGCGGTACGTGGCGCAGCCGAGAATGCCGCGATGCTCCTTGAGCGCGCGCAGCACGTCGTCGGGCTTGTTGCGCTTGTGCGGATAGAGGCTGGCCCAGTTGGCGTGGGTCACCGCCACCGGCTTTTCCGACGCCTCGATGGCGTCGAGCGAGGTCTTGTTGCCGACATGGGACAGATCGACCAGGATGCCGACCCGGTTCATTTCCTGCACCACCTCTCGGCCGAAGCGGGTGAGGCCGGTATCGACCGGCTCGTAGCAGCTCGATCCGATGGAGTTCTGCGTGTTGTAGGTCAGCTGCATGACGCGCAACCCCATATCGGCGAACAGTTCGACGAAACCGATGCGGTTCGAAAGCAGCTCGGTGTTCTGCGTGCCGACCAGCGTCGCCACGCGCCCCGACGCGGCGATCTCGCGGATTTCGCGGCCGGTGCGGGCAAAGGCCATTAGGTCCTCGTTGGCACGGCCGAAATCCCGCCACCTGCCGATGAGGTCCATGGTCTCGAGCGGGCCTTCCCAGAAACCGCAGGTGATGGTGACGCAGCCGACACCGCCCCGTTTGAGGTCGGCGAATGTCTCGCGCGTGAAGTGGCCGCACTGCAGCCCGTCGATCAGCATGCCTTGCCCCCGCAGAGTGTGCAATCGTTTGCGCAAACCAGTCTGGCCATTCCCGCGCACTTGTCAATCTGCTTTGCGGCGGCATTCAGGCGCTGGTGCGGGCGACAAGGGCAGGCCGGACGATGGTGAGCATCCGGGGCTCCCGCGCCTCCTGGTGCGCCCGGAACAGCGCCTCGAGCGCCTCTGCGACCGCATCGGCATTGACCAGGACCGAGGTCAGCGCCGGCCGGGCATAGCCGCCCCAGTCGAGCGCGCCATAACCGACGAAGGCGATGTCGCGCGGCACGGCAAGGCCTTGGTCGAGTGCGGCCGCGATGCCGCCCAGAGCCATTTCGTCGCTCATGGCGACGACGCCACGCACATGGGTACCGCGCCGGAGCGCCTCGCCGACCACGTGGTAGCCCGCCTCGGCGCGAAACTTGTCGGTGCATTCCCAGAGCTCGCAGGTGGCGGTATCGGCTCCCCGCGCCGTCAGTGCCGCGCGGAAGCCGCGATAGCGGGCACCTCCGGTCGCCGAGGTGACGGTGCGACCGAGATAGGCGAGCGGCCAGTGGCCGCCCGTGACCAGGCGGTCGATGGCAAGTCCCGCACCTGTCACTTCGTCATGCACGATGGAGGGCACGCCGAGCCGGTTCAGGCGCTGCCCGACCGCGACCAGCAGCATCCCCTGCGTCCGCAGCCGTTCCGCGTACCGCGCGAGCCGCCGTCCATCCATCCGGCGCGGCACCGCCATGACCACGCCCAGGAGCCCCATGGTTGGCGCGCGGTCGAGGAAACCGAACAGCCGATCCTCGCGATGGTCGAGGTTGAAAAGCAGCAGGTCCAGATCGAGGGCTTGCAGCGCCAACTGTACCCGCTTGGTAAGCGCCATGTAGGTGCCCTGCTCGATATCGCCGATAAGCAGCGCAACCGAGCGGCCACGGCCGAGCCGCAGGCTCTTGGCCACCTGGTTCGGCTGATAGCCCAGATGGTTGGCCACCTCGATGACGCGCCGGCGCGTCGATTCCGAGATGCGGCCGGCGCCGTTGAGGACCCGCGATACGGTGGCGGAGGAAACTCTCGCCCGCCGGGCGACATCGAGCAGCGTGACCAAGAGTGCCCTCCGGTGATGGCCCGTTCCCGGATACCACGCCTCATGCGGGGGTCAAGGTATTGTTGCGGCTCGGGCGGTTGTCAGATCAATGACGCTCGCAGGCAGGGATGGCTTGATCTGCCGACAGGCTCGGCTGTTGCCGGGTGGAGGAAAGTGCACTAAATTAGAATTATTCTAATTTATACCCTCGTCTCGCAGGTCAGTGAAGGAGGAAACCATGACTCGGAAGGACCCGGAGAATACGGGCAAGTGCCCGGTGATGCATGGCGCGCGCCCGAATGCCACCTTCGCCGGCAGATCGAACCGGGACTGGTGGCCGAACCAGCTCAATCTCGGCATCCTCCACCAGCATTCGGCGCTGTCCAATCCGCTGGGCGCAGACTTCGACTATGCGAAGGAGTTCAGGAAGCTCGACCTCAAGGCCGTCAAGCGCGACCTCCATGCCCTGATGACGGATTCCCAGGACTGGTGGCCGGCCGACTGGGGCCATTATGGCGGGCTCTTCATCCGCATGGCCTGGCATAGCGCCGGCACCTATCGCATCAGCGATGGCCGCGGCGGCGCCGGCACCGGCAACCAGCGTTTTGCGCCGGTCAATAGCTGGCCGGACAATGGCAACCTCGACAAGGCGCGCCGCCTGCTCTGGCCGATCAAGAAGAAGTACGGAAACCGGCTCTCCTGGGCCGACCTGATGATCCTGGCCGGCAATTGCGCGTTGGAATCCATGGGCTTCAAGACCTTCGGCTTCGCCGGCGGACGCGCGGATATCTGGGCGCCGGAAGAAGACATCTACTGGGGTGCGGAGAGCGAGTGGCTGGGCGATGAGCGCTATAGCGGCGATCGCGAGCTTGAAAACCCGCTCGCCGCGGTACAGATGGGCCTGATCTATGTCAACCCGGAAGGGCCGAACGGCAAGCCCGATCCGGTGGCATCGGGGCGCGATGTGCGCGAGACCTTCGCGCGCATGGCGATGAACGACGAGGAGACGGTGGCCCTGGTGGCCGGCGGTCATACCTTCGGCAAGGCGCATGGCGCGGGCGATCCGAAGCTGGTCGGACCGGAGCCGGAGGCAGCACCGATCGAGCAGATGGGCCTCGGCTGGAAGAACCGGCTTGGCACCGGCAAGGGCGTACATACCACCACCAGCGGCATCGAAGGCGCATGGAAGCCCAATCCGACCAAGTGGGACATGGGCTATTTCGACATGCTGTTCGGGTACGAGTGGGAACTGGTGAAGAGCCCGGCCGGCGCCTGGCAGTGGCTGGCCAAGGACGTGCGCGAGGAGCACATGATCCCCGACGCCCACGATCCCTCCAGGAAACACCGGCCCATGATGACGACAGCGGATCTTTCGCTGCGCTTCGATCCGGTCTACGAGCCGATCTCGCGCCGTTTCCACAAGGACCCGGCGGCATTCGCCGATGCTTTCGCGCGGGCCTGGTACAAGCTGACCCATCGCGATATGGGGCCGCGCGCGCGCTATCTTGGCCCGGAAGTGCCGGCGGAGGTCCTGATCTGGCAAGACCCGGTCCCCGACCTGGACCACAAGCTGGTCGATGCGAAGGACATCTCCGCGCTCAAGAACCAGATCGTCGCCTCCGGCCTCACGACGGCGGATCTGGTGGGCACCGCCTGGGCCTCGGCGGCGACGTTCCGCGGTTCCGACAAGCGGGGCGGCGCCAATGGTGCGCGCATCCGGCTTGCGCCGCAAAAGGACTGGGAGGTCAACCAGCCGGCGCAGCTCGCCAAGGTGCTGGCAGCGCTCGAGAAGATCGCGCGGACGTTCAATGCCGCGCAGTCGGGCGGAAAGAAAGTCTCCCTTGCCGATCTCATCGTCCTTGGCGGGAGCGCCGCCATCGAGCAGGCGGCGAAGGCGGCAGGCCATGAGATCGAAGTGCCCTTCGCGCCGGGCCGTGCCGACGCGTCCCAGGAGATGACGGATGTCGATTCCTTTGCCGTGCTGGAGCCTCTCTCCGATGGCTTCCGCAACTACCACCGGAAGGAGACCGGCGGTTTGCCGGAGGCGCTGCTGGTGGACAAGGCGCAGCTTCTTACCCTGACCGCACCGGAAATGACCGTGCTGGTCGGCGGCCTGCGGGTGCTTGGGGCGAATTTCGGCCAGTCGCGCCATGGCGTCTTCACCGACAGGCCCGGGACGCTCACCAACGACTTCTTCGTCAACCTCGTCGATATGGGGATCGAGTGGCGGCCGACCTCGGACGCCGCCGATCTCTTTGAGGGTCGCGAGCGCGCCGGCGGCAAGGTGAGATGGACGGCGACGCGGGTCGATCTGGTCTTCGGCTCGAATTCGGAACTTCGGGCGCTGGCCGAAGTCTATGCGCAGGACGATGCGAGGGAGAAGTTCGTGCGCGACTTCGTCGCCGCCTGGACCAAGGTGATGAACGCCGACCGTTTCGATCTCGCCTGATCGGCGCCTGCCTGGTCTCCGCCGCTTCCGCCATACACTTGGCGGAGGCGGCGGCGGATACAGCATCCGACACGCTCAGTTCGCCCGCAGCGGCACCACCGGCAGATCGCGCCCGACGACGAGGTCCAGACGGAACCAGCGTTCGAGCTGGCGCACCACCTCGCGCTCGCCCGTCACCTTCAGGCCCTTGCGCAGCGCCGCGCGCCAGGTGCCGTGGCCGAGATAGACATCCACCAGCAGGGAGATGTCGCCCGCCACCGTGGCATCGACGGCGTAGCCCGGATCCTTGAGGCAGGCATCCACGCTGTCGCGGTCGAGCACGAGCCAGTGCAGCCGCACGCTGGTGCGGCAGCGCGCCACGCCCGAAAGATCGAAGCGGACCACGACGCGCCGGTCAGGCAAGGCCTCCCGGTCGACCCGCCGTCGCATGGCCCACATCAGCACGGTCGAATCGTAGTCCCCGCCCGAGACCCGGTCGCGGCCATAGATCAGGCCCCAGCGGCCGATCATGTCGATGATCTCCCGCAGCGCGTCTCCGGCGGGCGTCAGTTTCCACAGGTTCTGCCGCCCTTTCGAAGCAGACGCCTGCATGCGCGTGATGATGTTGGCCCGTTCCAGCTGCTGCAGCCTTTCGACCAGAAGCGCACGCGACATCAGCGGCACACCGCGATGAATGTCGTTGAAGCTGCGCTCGCCCGACATCAGTTCGCGCAGCACCAGCGGCGTCCAGCGCGTGGCCAGAACCTCGGCGCCCTTCGCCACCGGACAGAACTGATTGTAGCCGCCCTTCGCCATGACCACATCCAAGCACGGACGGTAAGCAAGCGCCAGTTCAGATTATGAACTGGAATGTTGCGCGCCGAGACGTCAAATGAAGACAGTCCAAATCAGTGGGCAGAACCAACGGGGGCTTTCATGAACTCGACGGCAGAGCAGATTCTCCAGCCAGACGCCTTCGCGCGAATGGCGGAGCTTCTTCCGACCTTTGCGGCGCGCGCCGCACATCACGACCAGTCCGATGAGTTCGTCGGCGAGAACTTCGCTGCCCTGCGCGAAGCAGGCCTCATGTCGGCCGCCGTGCCGCGCGAGCTGGGCGGCGAGGGCCTCAATGCGCGGGATCTCTCGCCGCTGCTGGGCCTCATGGCACGCGCCTGCAGTTCCACCGCGCTGGCCTATGCCATGCATAGCCATGTGGTGGCACTGACGGCGTGGCGCTGGCGCCATCAGCAGGCGCCGGTCGAGCCGATGCTCCGGCGCGTGGCAACCGAGCAGCTTGGCGTGATCTCGAGCGGTGGATCGGATTGGCTCGAGAGTTCCGGCACCGCGCGACGCGTCGATGGCGGTTTCATCATCGAGGCCGTCAAGGGTTTCGCCAGTGGCGTGCCGGCCGGCACCCTGCTCAATACCAGCGCGGTTTACGATGACCCGGAGGCCGGCTCCACGGTGCTGCACTTCATGGTGCCGCTCAACGATCCGCACGTCACCATCGAGCCGACCTGGCAGGCCATGGGCATGCGCGGCACCGGCTCGCATCAGGTGCGCATCGCGGGCTTCTTCCTGCCCGATGGCGCAGTGGGGGGCCGCCGGCCCCGCGGTCTCTGGCATCCGCTGTTCCACCTCGTCTCGATGATCGCCATTCCGATCATCTACTCGGTCTATCTGGGCGTCGCCGAGGGGCTGCGCGATGAGGCGCTCGCCGCGGCGAAGCGACGGCCGGCGACGCGGGCGCAGATCCAGCTTCTTGGCAGCCTCGAAACCGACCTGGCCGCGGCGCGGTTCGCCCATGCCGACATGCTTTCCGCCTCCGGCGGGCAGCCTGGCCCGGCCACCACCAACCGCGTCTTTCTCGGCCGGACGAACATGGTGCGTGCGCTGATGTCGACGGCGGAACGTGCCTTCGATGTCGCGCATGGGGCCGCCTACATGCGGACCGGTCCCATCGAGCGGCTGTTCCGCGACCTGCAGGCGGCGCGTTTCCACCCCCTGCAGCCGCACCTGCAGCAGGAGATTGCCGGTCGCATTGCACTGGGACTCGATCTCGACAGTCCGGTGAGTTGAGCGCCGGCGATCAGGCCGGCAGGCTCGCGCTGATCGTTTCGGAAGCGTGCCGCAGGGGTTCGAGGAATCTTTGCACGAAGGAGGTCATGGTGAAGCCGGGGTCGGACGAGCTGACGCCAATGGCGGCCTGCACCCGGCCTCCGCGATCGCGGATGGGGACTGCGAGCGATCGCAGTCCCACTTCCAGTTCCTGGTCGATCAAGGCGTAGCCGCGATGCCGCGCTTCCAGAATCGCCTGCTGCAGGCGCACATGATCCGTGACCGTCGCCTTGGTCAGGGGAAAGAGCCTGATTTCGCCCAGGCGCTTCGCCAGCGCATCGTCCGGCAGATCGGCGAGGATGATGCGCCCCATGGCGGAAATCCCGACCGGCAGCTTCGTGCCAACCGATCGGACGAAAGCCTCGAAGCGGCTCGGCCGGGCATGGGCGAGATATGTCACCGCGTCGCCATCCACCACGCCCGCCGCCACCGGATTGTCGAACTCGTTCGCCAGGTGCTCCACGACCTTCTGCGCGGGCCGCCACCAGGGTTGTGAAGCCAGATAGGCGTAGCCGAGTTCGAGAATGCGCGGTTGCAGCCTGAAATAGCGGTCCTCCATCGACACATAGCCCTGTGCCATCAGGGTGAGAAGAACGCGCCTTGCGCCGGCCCTCGTCAGCGACGTGGCACGTGCAACCTCCGCAAGGGTGAGCTTCGGGCTTTCGGGGCCGAACGCCCTGATCACGGCCAGCCCCTTGGCCAGCGACTGAATCTCCTCTGACCGCGTGGCGGGCCCTTCCTTGCGTCTTGACATTCCGATTTCGGCGCCCCTAGCATGATCCATAAATTGAACATAATGTTCGGTATCCGAACATTCAAAACTTTGCCCTACTCCAACGCGGAACGCAAGGGCATCGGGAGGGGAAACGGATGACGGCTTCCTCGCAGGCAGCGCCGTACTATCACCGTTCGCTGGATTTCGAGGCGCTTTGCAGGAGCTATCCGCCGGCCGGGGACTATCTCCAGACGGTTCACGCCATGTCGCGGGACGAGCTGCGCTCGGTCCAGGAATCAAGATTCCTGGCTCAGATGGAGCGCGCGTGGCAGGTACCCTTCTTTCAGCATCACTGGGGCAAGGCCGGCATGGAACCGGGCGATGTCAGGTCGCTCGAGGATCTGGCCCGGATTCCCCCCTACACGGTGCATGACCTGCGCGCCTCGATCGAGCGGGCGCCGCCCTTCGGCGATCACATCGGCATCGACTGGGAGACGGCCGATCCGATGCCTCTTCTCTTGCAGACCTCCGGCGGCACGACCGGCCTGCCGCGGCCGATGATCTACACGCCCCAGGATCGCGAAACCATGAACATCCTGTCGAGCCGCCGGCTGTGGATGCAGGGTGTGCGTCCTTTCGACCGGGTCCAGGTCGCCCTGACACTCGGCCTCGCCAATGGTGGACTGCTCGGACGCGAGGCTTTGTGGAAATACTCAGGCGCCATTCCCATCATGACCGGTTCGGGCGTCGTCACGCCGACCCGGCGTCAGATCGAGATCCTCAAGGCGTGGGGCACGAACGTGCTGGTGGCTTTTCCCGCCTACCTTCGCCACATGGCGCTCGTGGCCAGGGACGAACTGGGACTGGAGCCCTCCAGGCTCGGCATCAAGGCAGTGCTCACCCATCTCGGCGTCGACAGCCGCGAACGGCTCGAGGAACTCTGGGGCGCCCCCGTCTACGACTGCTACGGCACGAATGAATGCGGAGCGATTGCCGCGGACTGCGAACAGCGGACCGGCATGCATGTCTTCGAGGATGCGTTCGCGGTCGAGATCGCCGACCAGGAGTCCATGAAGCCGGCGGCGCCGGGCGAGAAGGGCACGGTCTTCCTGACCACCCTCTTCAAGTATGCCGCGCCGGTCATCCGTTTCGATTCGGGCGATGTCTCCGCGATGCTATCCGGAAGTTGCGCCTGCGGCGGCACGCATATGCGCATGGACCGCATATTCGGCCGCAACGACGGCATGATCAAGCTGCGCGGCGTCAATGTCTTTCCGGAAGCTGTCGGCGCCATCGTCGACCGGCATGCCAACTGCAACGGCGAGTATGTCTGCCTCGTCGAACGCAAGGGGGCGGCGGATGACGACGAAATGACCGTTCTCGTGGAGAAGATCGCGCCCGAACTCGAAGGGCAGGGTATCGAGCAGGAACTGGCGCTCCGCTTCCGGGAAGCACTCGGCGTGAAGCTGGTCGTCAAGGCAGTCGGTCCGGGAGAGACGGAGAGCTATACCGGCCTCAACCGGACCTCGAAGATCAAGCGTGTCATCGACCGCCGGAAATCCGCGTGAAAGGAAGCGCCATGCGCATCTTCGACTGCCACTCGCATTGGGCCACTCGCAAAGGCTACATCTTCCGGACCGAAGCGGAGCTGGCGCAGCAGGCCAAGGTGTGGGGAACCTCGCCGGAGTACTTCACCGAAGAGGAGATGGCCGCCTATTTTCGCAAGAACAATGCACGCGTGATCCTCGATCTGGCATGGACGAAGTTTCTCCCCATACCGGAGATGCGTCAGTATCACGACTACGCCTTCGAGTTCCAGAAACAGAATCCCGACGTGGTCTTCGGCCACTGGATCATCCTCGATCCGCGCAAGGGTATCGAGGCCCTGCGGGAGTTCCGCCGCTGCATCGACGAGGCGCCGGGCTTTGTCGGTCTTGCCGTCTCCGGCCAGGGCGTCGGCATACCGGCCTCCGACACGATCTGGGACCCCTACTACATGCTCTCGATCGAGGCGGGATTGCCCGTCATGATGATGACCGGCCTCACCGGCATCGGGCAGGGATTGCCAGGTGGCAACGGGTTGATCCTCGATCACGGGCATCCGCGGCATATCGATGCCGCCGCCGCCCGGTTCCCGGCGCTGCGCATCCTTGCGGCGCGCCCCGCCTATCCCTGGCAGGACGAGATGATTGCCGTGCTGCTACACAAGGCCAACGTCGCCTACGAACTGCATGGCTGGTCCCCCAGGCATTTTGCCCCATCCCTCAAGCAGGAGATCCGTGGCCGGCTGCAGGATCGCATCCTGTTCGGCTGCGATTTTCCCGTGCTGCGCTATGAGAAGGTTGTCCGGCGCTGGCAGGAGGAAGGCTACGGCCAGGATATCCTCGAAAAAGTCCTGTTCAGGAATGCCGAAGCCTATTTCAACGTTGCGGCGGCAGGTGCCTGAGATGGGCACCGCATCCCGCTCGAAGACCCCCTCAGGCCAACAGCGCGCGCGGGGAGGCTAGCTGGATGGACCGTCCTTCCGCGAAGCGGCACGAAACGTCAGAGGGGCAGGATGGCGCCCTGATCCGGTTCGCCAATGTTTCGAAGCGCTTCAGCCTGGAAGGCGGCGAGATGACGGCGGTGAGCGACGTCAGTCTCGACGTCCGCGGCGGGGAGATCATCACCCTCGTCGGGCCCTCGGGTTGCGGGAAGTCGACGCTGCTGAACATGACCGCCGGCCTCTTCCAGCCAAGCGAGGGGACGGTCTTCTACGAAGGCAAGGTCTTGTCCGGCCTCAATCTTCAGGTCGGCTACATGACGCAGAGCGATCACCTACTGCCATGGCGGACCGTGTTCGGGAACATCGTCGCGCCGCTGGAGATCCGCCGCATGGGCAAGGCGGCGGCACGAGAGAGGGTCGAGTCCCTTCTGGAGACCGTGGGCCTGCAAGGTTTCGGCGGGTCCTACCCCAACCAGATATCCGGCGGCATGCGCAAGCGAACCGCGCTTGCGCGGCTGCTCGCCTATGATCCACAGACACTGCTGATGGACGAGCCGTTCGGCGCCCTCGATGCATTGCTGAGGCTGCGGCTTCAGGTGGAGCTTCGCATCCTTGCCAGACGCCTCAAGAAGACGGTCCTGTTCGTCACGCACGATCTGGAAGAGGCAGTGGCACTGGGCGACCGCTGCGCCGTCTTCTCGGCGCGGCCGGGACGGATCATCTCCATCGTCACGATTCCCCTGCCCGAGGACCGGGACCTCATGCAGCTTCGGTACAATGCGGACTTCACGCGGACTTGTGCCGACCTCTGGTCCCTTCTGAGTTCCGAACTGGCGAGGAGCGGCACATGAAGATCGCGGCATTGCGCCTACTGGTCCTTGTCCTGCTGCTCGGCATCTGGGAGTTTGCTTCCGGACGGCTGGTATCGGCCTTTTTCATCAGCAAGCCATCAAGCATTGGGGCCAAGTTCTGGTCCATACTGATCGATGGCACCTTGCTCCGGAATATGGGAATCACGGCCTCCGAGGCCGTGACCGGTTTTATCGTCGGCGGCCTGGCCGGCGCCATTGTCGGGCTCGCGCTCGGACGGAGCGTGACCCTGGCGAAGGTGTTCGATCCGTTCATCACCGCATTCTATTCCATGCCCAAGGTCGCGCTGGCGCCGCTGTTCATTCTCTGGTTCGGCGTGGACTTCCAGATGCGCGTCCTGTTCACAGCGGTGATCGTGTTCTTTCTGGTTTTCCTCAACACCTATACCGGTGTTCGGAATGTCAGCCGGGAACTGATGACGGTGTTTCGCCTCATGGGTGCCCGGGAGAGCCACCTGGCGCGAATGGTCGTGGTGCCATCGGCCATTACCTGGGTCTTCGCGGGCCTCAGGTTGTCGGTGCCCTACGCGCTGATTGGCGCGATCGTCGCCGAGATCATGGCGGGCAATAGTGGCCTTGGATACATGGTCGAACACGCGGCCGCCCAGTTCGATACGTCAGGCGTATTCGCCGCCCTGCTCGGCGTAATGATCCTGGCACTCGCCCTCAATCTGGCAGTGAAGCTGCTGGAACGGGTCCTCATGCCCTGGCGGGACGCCGGCGAGCAGAGGGAAGTCACGGTGTAACGGGCAGCACATGCCCAGATGGGAGGAACGACATGAAAGCAAGACTAGCTACGATCGCCACCTTCACCGCTATCATCACCGCGGTGGGCATCTCGGCGCCGGCCCTGTCGCAGGCGACCTCCAACAAGGTTGTCGTGGCGCAAGGCACCGACAGCCTGATCTTCATGCCGGCCTATGTCGCCAAGGCAAAGGGCTACTTCGCGGAAGAAGGGCTGGATGGTGACATCAAGATCTTTCGCGGAGGGGTGCAGGCACTGGCCGGGGTCATGGCGGGCGATGCCCATGTCTATATCGGCCCGCCCTCGACGGCCATGAAGGCCATCGAGAAAGGCCAGGACATTACGGTCTTTGCGGCGAACATGACCCAGATCCCTACCAACATCGTGATCCAGGGCGAAGTGGCCAAGAGCCGGAACATCACCGCCAATTCATCGATCGAGGACAAGCTCAAGGCATTGCGCGGCCTGACCATGGGCGTCAATGCTGCCGGCTCGGCGCCCGACCAGGTCCTTCGTTTCGCCGCGAGGTCGGTCGGCATCGACCCCGACAAGGACATGCGGGTTTCCCCGGTCGGTGCCGGGGCAGCGCTGATTGGCTCGTTCGAACAGAAGCGCATTGACGGGTTCGCGTTTTCCTCGCCCGCCAGCGACATCGCCGTCGACAAGTTCGGCGGACTTATGGTGGTGAACTTCGCCAAGGGCGAGTATGCGCCGTTGCGGGGCTTCCTCTATCTCAGCCTGATCTCCCGCACCGACTGGCTCAAGCAGGATCCGCAGCGCGCCGCGAAGACCGTGCGCGCCTTCTGGAAAGCGCAGAAGCTGATCAACGAGAAGCCCGACGAGGCGCGTGCCGCGGTCCGGACCTTCTTCCCCGCCATGGATGAAGAGGCGTTCAATGGCGGATTTGCCGCCAATGCGATCACCATTCCGCCAACGGTACGCATCGACCGCAAGAGCGTAGTCATGAACAAGGAGTTCTCCGAGGCGGTCGAGAACATCAAGCTCAATGTCGATGTCGACCGGGTTTTCACCAACGAGTATGTCGATCTCGCCGAGAAGATGGGCAAGATCTGAACCTGATGGGCAGGCGCTGGCCGTCGTTTCGCATGGCGGCGGCCAGCCATCTTCTTCTGGCCGGGTACGCAGGGGCGGCGAATCCATGAAAGCATTCCAGTTGATCGAGCCGGATCGTCATGACTATGCCGGTCGATACAAGCTGCTGACAGGAAGCGTGGTGCCGCGCCCCATCGCCTTCGTGACGACCTTGCAGGAGAATGGCCTGGTGAACGCGGCGCCCTACAGCCAGTTCATTAT
>JAHCJQ010000037.1 GCA_026126215.1 Alphaproteobacteria bacterium | reverse complement strand
TTCCCGGTGGAGGGCGTCTATGGCATGCACAACATGCCCGGCACCGATGTCGGCAAGATCGCGGTGCGGGTCGGGCCGATGATGGCCTCCGCCGACTTCTTCTTCGTCACCGTGAAGGGCGTCGGCGCGCATGGCGCCTTCCCCCATACCGGCATCGATCCGATCCCCATTGCCGCGCAAATGGTGACGGCCATCCAGGGCATCGTCAGCCGCAACGCCGATCCGATGGATGCGGCCGTGGTCAGCGTGACGCAGATCCATGGCGGGCACACGACTAACGTCATTCCCGAGGACGTCACCTTCTCCGGCACCACGCGCGCTTTCAAGACCGAGGTGCAGGACATGATGGAGCGGCGCATCCGTGAGATCGTCGAGGGCATCGCGGCGGCGCACGGGGCGAAAGTGGAATACCGCTACGACCGGCGCTATCCGCCGACGGTCAATTCGGCCGAGGAAACGGAGCTGGCCGCCCAGGCGGCGGCCGAGGTGGTCGGGGCGGAGAACGTGCTGCGCGACCTCCCCCCGGTCATGGGGGCGGAGGATTTCGGCTGGATGCTCAAGGCCCGGCCCGGCTCCTATGTCTGGATCGGCAACGGCGCCGGGGAGGGGAGCTGCATGGTCCACAATCCCCGCTACGACTTCAACGACCGTATCCTGCCGATCGGCGCCAGCTACTGGGCGCGGCTGGCGGAACGTATCCTGAAGAAGGCCGCCTGAGGCATGCCCTCACCCAACCCTCTCCCACGAAGTGGGAGAGGGCTCCTTGTTCCGCCCTCACCCAACCCTCTCCCACGAAGTGGGAGAGGGCTCCTTGTTCCGCCCTCACCCAACCCTCTCCCACGAAGTGGGAGAGGGCTCTCCTACTTCTCCCTCTCCCACGAAGTGGGAGAGGGCCGGGGTGAGGGCAAAACCGGGCTGGATCGGCGGATCGTGACGGCCGTCACCGACTTGGCCGCGCGGCCGGCCTATCTTCCCGGCCGTCTGGAGGGTCCGGGGGTCCCAGGCACTGTTCGTGGTGAAATGGAGTCCGGGACCGTTCGATGAGTTTCGAAATCAAGTTCTGGGGCGTGCGCGGGACGATCCCGACCCCCTATCATTCCCATCTCGGTTTCGGCGGCAACACGAGCTGCGTCGAGATCCATGCCAATGGGCATCGCATCATCCTCGATGCCGGCACCGGCATCCGCTCCCTCGGCGCGGCGATGCAGCGCGACGACGGGCGCAAGGCGCACCTGCTGCTCTCCCACACCCATCTGGACCATATCAACGGCTTCCCCTTCTTCGCCCCGGTCTTCAGCAAGGAAACGGCGCTCACCATCATGGCCGGGCACCTCGCCGACCAGGGCGGCGTGCAGCACGTGCTCCAGCAGCATCTGGCAGAGCCCAATTTTCCGATTCCGGTGGAGAAGATGGGTGCCCTGATGGATTTCGTCGATTTCCGCGCCGGCGATGCCTTCGCGCTCGGGCCGGAGGTTACGGTGCGGACGGCGCCGCTCAATCATCCTTATGGCGCCACCGGCTACCGGATCGAGCATGCGGGCAAGTCGGCCTGCTACGTCACCGACACCGAACACACGCCGGGCCGGCCGGACCAGAACGTGCTCGGCCTGATCGAGGGCGCGGACCTCTTCATCTACGACTGCACCTATACCGACCAGGAATTCGGCGACAAGGCGGGCTGGGGCCATTCCACCTGGCAGGAGGGGATGCGGCTGGCCAAGGCGGCGAATGTGGGCACCTTCGTGATCTTCCATCACGAACCCGATCATGACGATACGGTGATGGCCGCCATCGAACAGGAGGCGCGCCAGAATTTCCCCGGCGCCATCGCTGCGCGCGAAGGCATGAAGATCAGGCTGCGCTGAGGCCGCTTGGATCAGCCTCCGAGGATCGGGCCGTCGAGGAAGCGCTCGCCGGCCGGGTCCTCGATCTCGATGACCCAGAGATCGGGATCGCGCTTCACCTGCCGCGCGATATAGGCGTCGGCCGCCGCCTCGTCTTCGCCACCGGTTATCCCCCGGCTCCAGGCAGGCGCGCCGTCCGGCGCGCGCGTCTGGGTCAGCACCGTGAAGACACCGCCGCGCCGGTTGATCTTGAGCAGCACTGCCCCGGCATCTCCGTCGCCGCGCCGCACCACCGTGGCGGCAACGCCTTGCTGGCCGCAGCGCCAGATCAGCGCCTGGACCCAGATGCCGGTGCGCAGCCGCGGCTCGCTCACCCTATGCGCCCCGGCGAACCGTGCCCCAGCAGGGCGAGGAAGGCTGCGATGGCTCGGTTGCCGGCACGTTCCTTCAGGCAGACCACATGTTCCTCGGTGAAGACTTCCGCGTCGGCGAAAGGGATGGGCCGCAATCGCTCGTCATGGCCGAACTCCTCGCGCAGCACCACGCCGAGCCCGAGCCCCGCCGCGACAGCCTCGCGCACCGCCTCGCGCGAGCCGATCTCGAGCGCGATCTCGGGCGTGATGCCGGCTGCCGCCAGCGCCTCCTCGAAGGCGCGCCTTGTGGAGGAGCCGGGCTCCCGCAGGATCAGCTTCTGGCCCGCCAGTTCGCCGAGGCGGACCGACTTTCGCCGCGCCCAGGGATGGCGGGTGGGGACGACCATTACCACCTCCTTGCGGCCATAGGGAAGTTCGAGGAAGCGCGCATCGCCGCTGGCGGTCGCCAGCACCGCCACGTCGGCGGCATAGTCGAGCAGGCTCTGGCGCGCCTGCCGGGAATTGCCGATGGCGACCGATATTTCGATCCCGGGATGGCGGGCGCGGAAGGCGGCGATCAGGCCGATGACGAAATAGGGACCGTCGGCGGCGACGCGGAGGTGCCCGCGCGCGAGCCCGCCCGCATCCTCGAGCAGCTCGCGCGCCTCCTCCTCCGTCGCGAACAGCCGGCGCGTCAGCGCGAACAGCGCCGTCCCGATATCGGTGAGCAGCACCTGCCGGCCGCGCCGGTGGAACAGCTCGACCCGGAACGCCTCTTCCAGCGCCCGGACCTGGAGGGTCACCGCCGGCTGGGTCAGGCCGAGCCGGTTGGCGGCGGCGGTGAAGCCGCCGGCCTCGGCCACCGCATGGAAGGCGCGGAGCTGGGCATGGTTCATTCCCGTATATTAGTCAATCTAATCAAAATGATAAGGAAATATAATTTGCCTTATGGACCGGCCGGGCGCCAGATGCCATGGCATCGCTGATGAAGGAAGACAGAATGTCCGCCGCCGACCCGATCCTGCTCACCCCCGGCCCGCTCACCACTTCGCTCCGCACCAAGCAGGCCATGCTGCGGGACTGGGGCTCGTGGGACGGCGACTTCAAGCAGATTACCCGGCGCGTGCTGGACCGGCTGCTGGGGCTCGCCCATGCCGGCGAGGATTTCGTCTGCGTGCCGATGCAGGGCAGCGGCACCTTCGCGGTCGAGGCGATGATCGGCACCCTGCTGCCGCGCGGCGGCAAGCTGCTGGTGCCGGTGAACGGCGCCTACTGTCAGCGCATCGCCGATATCTGCCGTTACATGGGTCGGCAGGTCGTGACCATGGACGTGGCCGAGGACAGCCAGCCCGACCCGGCGAAGATGGCCGCGATCCTCGTCGCCGATCCCGCCATCACCCACGTGGCGGTGGTGCAGTGCGAGACGACCTCGGGGATCCTCAATCCGCTGCCGGAGATCGCCGCCGTGACGCGCGAAGCCGGCCGGCGGCTGCTGATCGACGCGATTTCTGCCTTCGGCGCCTTGCCGCTCGACTTGCGCAAGATCGAGGCGGATGCGGTCGCCATCTCCGCCAACAAGTGCATCGAGGGGGTTCCAGGCGCGGGCTTCGTCATCTGCCGGCGGGAGAAGCTGGAACAGGCGGCGGGCAATGCGCATTCGCTCTCACTCGACCTGCATGCCCAGTGGGTCTACTACGCCAGGACCGGACAATGGCGCTACACGCCGCCGACCCATGTGGTCGCGGCCTTCGACCAGGCGCTGACGCAGCACGCGGAGGAGGGCGGGACGGCGGCCCGCGGCGCACGCTACGCGGCGAATTGCAAGGTGCTGGTGGAGGGGATGCGCGAGCTTGGCTTTCGCACCCTGCTGGCCGACCGCATCCAGGCGCCGATCATCGTCACCTTCCTTTGCCCGCACGATTCGGCCTTCGCCTTCCAGCGGCTCTACGACCTGCTGAAGGCGAAGGGCTTCATCATCTATCCCGGCAAGATCACCGTGGCCGACACCTTCCGCATCGGCTGCATCGGGCAGGTCGGGCCCGAGGACATGGCCCGGCTGGTCGAGGCGGTGAAGGCGGCACTGGCGGAAATGGGGGTAAGGGACTGCGCCCCGAAGCTCGCTGCCTGAACGTCAGGTTACGAAATCATGACAAGTTGATGACAGATTCGATGATTTGGGACTAGCATCGGAGGCTGGATTCGGTGGCGGAGGAAAACCGCCGGGAGGACCCCAAATACACGCGACAGAGATCCTGCTGAACCTTGCCGGCGGCGTCGCGCTCCTGCTCTGGAGCATGCGCATGGTCAAGACCGGCATCCTGCGAGCGTATGGCGGCGATCTGCGGCGCATTCTCGCCGCCGCCACGAAGAACCGGTTCAGCGCATTCGGCGCCGGCCTTGCCATCACCGCCCTGCTGCAAAGCTCGACCGCGACCGGTCTCATGGTCACGTCCTTCCTGAGCCGCCAGCTCCTGCCGGTGGCGCCTGCGCTCGCCATCATGCTGGGCGCCGATGTGGGCACGACCCTGGTGGCTCAGGTGCTGAGCTTCAATCCGCATTTCCTCTCGCCGATCTTCCTTCTGGTCGGTGTCGTCGGCTTCCTCAACGGCCGCGAGACGCGGCATCGGGACCTGAGCCGCGTCGCCATCGGCCTCGGCCTGCTGCTGCTCGGCCTCAAGCTCATCCTCGCCGCCAGCGCGCCGATGCGCGAGAGCCCGATGCTGGCCCAACTCGTCGCCGCGATTCAGGACGAGGTGGCGCTCGGTTTCCTCATTGGCGGCCTGCTGGCCTGGCTCTGTCATTCCTCGCTTGCGGTGGTGCTGCTGGTGATGTCGCTCGGCGCCGGCGGCGTCATTCCGATGCATTTCGCCTTCGCGCTCATCCTCGGCATCAATGTCGGCGCCGCCCTGCCGGCGCTGGCGCTGACGGCGGGCGAGACGCGGGCGGCGCGGCGCCTGCCGATCGGCAACCTCATGTTCCGCACCTTGGGCGCGCTCGCGCTGCTGCCCTTCGTCGGGCTGATCGAGCCGCACATTGTCATGCTCGGCGCAGACGGGGCGCGGCAGATCGCCAACTTCCATACCGCCTTCAACCTGGCGCTGGCGGTGGTCTTCATCGGTCTGACCGGGCCGGCGGCGAAGATCTGCGCGCGCATCCTCCCCGACCTGCCCAGCGCCGAGGCGCCGGGGCAGCCGCGCTACCTCGACCGGACCTCGGTGGTGACGCCCAATGTCGCCATCGCCTGTGCGGCGCGCGAGACCCTGCGCATGGGCGATTTCGTCGCCGACATGCTGGGGCGCACCTTTGCGGTCTTCCGCGACAACGACCGCAAGCTTCAGCGCGAGGTCGAGCGGACCGACGATGTGGTGGACAGCCTGCACGAGGCGATCAAGCTCTATCTCACCGATGTCAGCCGCGAGGGGATGGACCCGGCGGATGCGCGCCGCGCGCAGGAGATCATCGCCTTCACCACCAATCTCGAACATATCGGCGACATTATCGACAAGAACCTGATGGAGTTGGCGGCGAAGAAGATCAAGAACAAGCTGGTCTTCTCGCCGGACGGACTGGCGGAGATCGAGGCGCTGCACAAGCGGGTGAGCGACAATCTGCAGCTCGCGCTCGCCGTCTTCATCTCCGGCGACGTCAAGTCGGCGCGGCAGCTCATGGAGGAGAAGGACCTGTTTCGCGAGATGGAGCGCCGCGCCGCGGAGAGCCATCTCGAACGGCTCCGTTCGGGTCGCACCGACACGGTGGAGACCAGCTCGCTGCATCTCGACGTGCTGCGCGATCTGAAGCGGATCCATTCGCACCTGGCTTCGGTCGCCTATCCGATCCTGGAGCGGGTCGGCGAACTCCGCCCCTCGCGACTGGCGAGCGGGACGGCGCGGGAGGAGAAGCCGGCCGCGCATCGGTCGGGCCGCGAGGCGCCGACTGCTGGCTGAAATCTCCCCCTCACCCCGGCCCTCTCCCGAAGGGAGAGGGAGACAGGACAAGCCCACTCTCTTCGGGCTTTAGCCGCGAAGCGGATCAAGTGGTTGGGTGAGGGAGGTGCGACGCTACCGCTTGCGCCAGGCCTGGGTCCGGCGCGCGATGCCGCGGGTGAGGATGGCATGCAGCAGGCGCACGCCGGCCGAGGTGAGGACGATCATCATGCCCATCGCCGCCGCCGAAGCGATTTCGCCTGCATCGTCCATATTGAGCACCGCGACCGAGGCGAGGGCGGTGTCCGGCGAATAGAGGAAAACGACGGCCGAGACCGTGGTCATGGCATTGACGAACAGATACATGCTCACATCGAGGATCGCCGGCACGCAGACCGGAACCGTGACGCGCCAGAAGGTCTTGTAGACCGGGACCTTGAGCGAGGCGGAGACGGCCTCGAATTCCGGGTCCATCTGTTTCAGCGCCGTGACGCCGGTCAGATGCGCGACGGTGTAGAAATGGGTCACCGTGCAGATCACGAGGATCGTCATGGTGTGATAGAGGAAATTGAGCGGGTTGGCCGGACTGTTGAAGAAGAAGACATAGGCAAGCCCGAGTACCAGCCCTGGCACCGCCATCGGCACCATGGCGAGGAACTGCAGCACAGCGCGCCCTTCGCGGAAGCCCTTGGCCTTCTCCACCAGATAGGCACCAACGAAAATGATGACGGTGCCGAACAGCGCCGTCCATGACGCCATCTCGATCGAATTGCGATAGGCGGCCCAGCCGCCGCCATCGCGCAGGTCGAACTGGTAGTGGTAGGTCGTGAAGGAGAGATTGTAGGGCCAGAGCCGGACGAGGGAGGCATAGGCTGCCATGGCCAGAACGGCGAGGATCATCGCGCCGATAAGAGAGCAGTAAATCAGGTAGAACAGGTCGCGCCCTCGCGAGGGCTGCGGCTGATAGGGGACCGAACGGGCGGTCAGCGCCGCCGTCTGGCGTCGCTGCACGATGCGGTCGGCGAAGAAGGCGATCACCGCCGGCACCAGCAGTACCATGCTGACCACCGCGCCCATCTCGAAATCGTGGCGGCCAACCACCTGCTTGTAGACATCGGTGGCAAGCACGTTGTACTGCCCGCCGATCACCTTTGGAACGCCGAAATCGGTGATGATCAGGGTGAAGGCGACGAAGAAGGCGGAGACCAGCCCGTAGCGGATGCCGGGAAGCGTCACGGTGAAGAAGATGCGCGTGCGGCTGGCGCCGAGCGAGGTCGCCGCCTCGTAGAGCCGTGCATCGCTCATCGACATGGCGATCAGGAGGATCGTCATCACATGGGGAAAGACGTAATAGGCCTCGCCCATGACGATGCCGATGGGTCCGTAGATGGAATGACCGAACAGCAGTTCCTTCGCGATGCCCTGATTGCCGAAGAAATAGACGAGCGAGATTGCCGGCAGCAGCGATGGCATCAGGATCGGCACCAGGGCAATGCCCTTGAACAGGCTCTTGCAGGGAATGCAGGTCCGGGTCAGGCCATAGGCATAGAAGAATGCGAGGACAAGCGTGATGACGGTCGCGACCGTTGTCACCGTGACGCTGTTCTGGATGGAGTAGACCAGCGCCGGGTTGGAGAAGTAGTTGGCATAGTTGGCGAGGCCGACGAAGCTGCCGTCCGGACCCTGGAAGCTCTTGGACAGCAGGGCATAGAGCGGCAGCAGGATGCCGACGAAGAGCAGCGCCGCGACCGCCAGCATCGTGCCACGGAGGATCCAGTCATCGGTGCCGAGGCGCGGGCGGACGCGCGGGCTTGCTGCGGTCTGCATTGGGCTGCGCCTCTCAGGCCGCCCGGGCCGCGCCGGCGCGCCCGGCAAAGACCAGGATACGTTCTGTTGGCAGCGCCAGCCTTGCCGTCATGCCTTCGCGAATGCCGAGATCGCGCACCAGATTGACCGAGAAATCGGCGCTGATCTCCGTTCCCCGCACTCCGGCGGCGCGCAGATACGCACGAAAGAAGGAGCCAAGGAACTCGAGCTCCTGCACTTCCGCATCGAAGGAATTCGGCGTGGAACCGCTAACGCCGCGGGCGACCACGTCCTCCGGCCGCACGCAGAGGGTGACCGGCGTTCCGGCGGCGATGCCCTCTGCCCCGCGCGCGGTGAGTTCCACGCCATCGAGGCGGATGCGGCCTTCGCCGGCGGCCACCGCTTCGATGAAGTTCATGGTGCCGACGAAATCGGCGACGAAGGGCGAGGCCGGATGGCCATAGATTTCCTCCGGCGTGCCGACCTGTTCGATGACGCCGTGATTCATCACCACGATGCGGTCGGCCATGGTCAGTGCCTCTTCCTGGTCGTGGGTCACCATGATGGTGGTGACGCCGAGCTTGTTCTGAAGCTGGCGCACCTCGTGGCGCAGATGCATGCGGACTTTCGCATCGAGCGCGGAGAGCGGCTCGTCGAGCAGGAGGAGGCCGGGCGAGGTGGCGAGCGCGCGCGCGAGCGCGACGCGTTGCTGCTGGCCGCCGGAAAGCTGCGCCGGGTACTTGTCTCCCTGGTCGGGCAGGCCGACAAGGGCGAGCAGTTCCTTTACTCGCGCCTCGACCTCGGCCTTCGGCCGCCGGCGATTCTCGAGGCCGTAGGCCACGTTCCTGCGGACCGTCAGATTGGGAAAGAGCGCATAGGACTGGAAGACGATGCCGAAATCCCGTTCGGAAGGTGGCAGGGCGGAAATGTCCCGTCCGGCCTGCACGATCCGTCCCGAAGTCTGGATGTCCAGCCCGGCGATGGCGCGAAGCAGCGTGGTCTTGCCGCAGCCGGAGGGCCCAAGGAAGCAGACGAACTCGCCTTCGAAGATGTCGAGGGAAATATCCTTGAGAGCGGTGAACTCGCCGAACTTTTTCACCACGTCGCGGATTTCGAGGTAGGCACGCTTGCCTTCGGCCTGCTTCGCGGTGTCGTTCGCCATCGCGTTCCCGCTCGTTCCCCTGTTTGTGAATGATGCCATCGCCGCTGGAGATGAAATATTCCCCGGCCACCGCGCTCGCGCGGCGGCCGGGGACTTCAGGCGAGGCGCGGTCCGGTCAGCGCTTCGGATCGGACTTGCCGTCGTAACGCTTCTGCCACTCGTTCAGGATGCGGATGCGGTTGTCCGCGGCCCAAATGAAATCGTTGTTGATGAAGCGTGCCTGGACGCCGTCGAGCTCCTTGATCGGGTTCGGCACGCCCGGCATCGCGACTGCCTCGTAACCCGGGGCATAGAGGTCCATGGCCTCTCGGGTGATCGACCAGTCGGCGACTTTCTTCGCCAGTTCCTGCTTCTTCGACGTCTTGACGATCGAGAAAGCCTCGACCTCCCAGCCCAGGCCTTCCGGCGGGAAGACGAACTCGATCGGCGCGCCGTCGAGCTTCGACTTGACGGCGCGATAGGCAAGCGACAAGCCGATCGGCGTCTCGCCCGAGGCGGCGAGGCGGCAAGGTGCCGAGCCCGAATGGGTGTAGCGCGACATATTGTCGTGGAGCTTGTCGAGATAGGCCCAGGTCGGCTGCTCGCCCATCATCTGCATCCAGGCGGAGACCATGAGGAAGCCGGTGCCCGAGGAATTCGGGTTGGGCATCACCATGTGGCCTTTATAGGCAGGGTTGACGAGATCCGCCCAGGATTTCGGCATGGGCAGATTCTTCTTCGCCGCCTCGACCGTGTTGAAGCAGATGGCCGAGCCGTAGGCGCGCTGGCCGACCCACAGCGGCGGATTGTTCTTCGCGTCGTAGAAACGCTTGTCGAGCTTGTCCAGCCCCTTTGGCGCGTAGCCCGCGAAGTAGTTCTGGTTGGCGAGCAGCACAAGGCTGGTCGCGGCGAGGCCCCAGACCAGATCGGCCTGCGGATTGTCCTTCTCGGCCAGCAGCTTCGAAGTGACGATGCCGGTCGAATCGCGCACCCACTTCACGCTGACGTCTGGCACCGCCTTCTCGATGGCACTCTTGAACTTGGCAAGTTCGTCCGCCTCGACGGCCGTGTAGACGAGCAGTTCGGTGCGTGCGAGCGCCGCGTTTCCGGCGACGACGAGCGCCAGCGCACTGACCGTGACCAGCGCCCCCAGGCGCCGTGCGGTCCTGGGCAACCATTCGGCTTTCATGAGAGTCATCCTCCGTGTCCCTGGTTCATTTCATCCGGGTGTTGCGTCTCGATCAACGTCTCCGGACCCGCATGATATGCGGGTGCAGCCGGTCACCCTGTGCATACTCTTCCATACAAGACGGGCCTTTGCCAGTGGGGAAGCATTGATCGAAAGCTGGCGCGGCACGGCTTCCAACGCGGCCCGGCTGCTGTCATCATCATGCAACGGGATGCTGGTCAGATGATGGGTTGTCGCCGGAAAGTCGCGCCCGGCGTTCATGCGAATCAATCCTTTGGGGAGGCATGGCATGGGCATGGTTTCGGCAGTCCGCGCGGCCGGCCGCTGATGGCGCGTATCTATCTGGTGCGCCATGGCCGCGCCGCCGCGGGCTGGGATGCGGACGCCGATCCCGGTCTCGACAATACCGGCCGCCGCGAGGCGGAGGCGGTGGCTGCCTCGCTCGCCTCCCTCGGGCCGCTCCGGCTGTTGACCTCGCCGCTGCGTCGCGCGCGCGAGACCGCATCCGCGTTCGAGCGCATTTGGCGTGTCGAGGCTGGGATCGAGCGACGGCTTTCCGAGATACCTTCGCCCCGGATGGATCTGGCCGCGCGCGGCGACTGGCTGCGCAAGGTGATGGCGGGGACCTGGCCCGCGCAACCGGCCGAGTTGCTCGCCTGGCGCGGGCGGCTTGGCGATGCGCTGCGCGAGATGACGGAGGACACGGTGGTGGCCACGCATTTCGTCGCCATCAACGTCGCGGTCGGGCTGGCGACCGGGCGTCCGGAACTCACGCTCTTCCATCCGGCGAACGGCTCCTGCACCGTGATCGAGACGGACGGCGAGGGGCTCCGCCTAGTCCGGCTCGGCCAGGAAGCGGAGAGCCGCGTGCTCTGAACTCAGTATCTGCTGCCGTCGCGCCGGTAATAGCCCTGGCTGCCCGGAGCCTCCTGCCGGTAGACCATGTCGATGTCGCTGTAATGCACCGTCTCCCGATCGGCGCAGGTGCCGATGGCAAGGAACATCGCCGGCCGGTCGGTGCGGTTGACCAGATGATGGCCGTTCGCCTGGCCGGCGGGAAAGGCGCAGAACTGACCTGGCGCGAGCACGCGCTCGCCCTCGTCGGTGACGAGACTGGGGCTGCCTTCGAGGACATAGACGAACTCGTCCTCGTTCTCGTGCCAGTGTCGCTGCGAGGACCAGGCACCGGGTTCGAGACGGGTCAACGTCACGCCGAACTGGGTCAGGCCGCAGGATTCGCCGAGGAAGCGATTGATCCGTCCGGCCACGTCGCGCGCGAAGGGTTGCGGATAGCCGGTCTGGCGCGATTCCGGCACGTCGGAATGGGTGAGCACGTTCACCGGTTTCTTCATGGTGCTATTCCCGTCTGGTGGCAGGCGTGATCGGTGCGGGCGCCACCAGCTTCCAGCCGGTCAGCTCCCGCTCCTCGTTGCGCATGCGCCAGGAGATGAGGCGCTGTGCCATTCGCAGGGCGATCTCCCGCGCCGCCGGGTCGAGCAGCGCGTTCCGTTCCTCGCACGGATCGGCCTGGAGATCAAAGAGCAGCGGCTCGAGCGCCGCGAAATGCACGTACTTGTGACGATCGCTCCGCAGAACCGCAAGCGCGCAGGAATCGCCGTCCAGTCCGAAATGCCTTTCCGCCGCCAGGCTCTGCGGATCGCGGAAATCGAACTCCCAGTGCGCTTCCTCCCGCCAGTCGGCGGGCGTCTCGCCCGCGAGGAACGGGCGAAGCGAGCGCCCCTGGACCTGGAGCGGGATCTCCCCGCCCAGCAACTCGAGGATGGTCGGCATCACATCGACGCTTTCGGTGAAGTTCGCGACCTGGCGGCCGCCTTGCAGCCCCGGCGCGGCGATGATCAGGGGGATGTGGAATGCCTGGTCGAAGAAGCCAAGTTTCCCCATCAGCCAGTGATCGCCCATCATCTCGCCGTGGTCGGAGGTGAAGACGATGATCGTCCGTTCGAGTTCGCCGCGTCGCTCCAGCCGGTCGAGCAGCCGGCCGAGCGTATCGTCGAACTGGGTCATCAGACCGAAATAGATGCGCTTGAACGCGATCTGGTCGCGCTCGTCCGGCGGCGCGAACCAGCCCGGGCGCGTCATCGCCCAGGCGAGGAACGGATGCAGGCGGCCTTCTTCTTCCTTGCTGGCGCGGCGCACGAACGGGCCGGGATCGGCGCCGGCATACATCGAATGATAAGGCTCCGGCGCGACGAATGGCGGATGCGGCCGCAGGTAGCTCAGATGCAGGAACCAGGGCTCGCCGCCATGGGCATCGAGCCAGTCGAGCGCGCGCATGGTCAGGAACTCGGTCTCGCTCTCGTCCGCATCGAAAGGCGCGGGGACGTGCGGATTGCCGAATTTCCAGTAGGCGGGAAACTCGTCGCGCGGCATGTAGGCGCGCAGTCCATCGCCCGGCAGCTTCCGGCCACGCGCCTTGAGCCATGCGACCCAGGGCCTCAGTTCCTCGGTCAGCACGAGGCCGGTATCGAAGCCCGGCATCACCTCCTCGTAGCTCGTGAGCCGGGGATCGCCCGGCGCCAGCCCGCGCGGGTCCTGCGAAGTATCGGTATAGCCGAACAGGGTGGGGCGGTAGCCGAGCCTGCGCACTTCGAGCGCGATGTTGGTGAAGCGCCGGTCGAGCGGCGTGCCATTGATGCAGGAGCGGTGCCGGTGCAGGTAGGTGCCGGTGAGCAGCGATGCCCGGCTTGGCCCGCAAGGTGCCGTCACCGCATAGTGGCGGGCGAACAGCGTGCCCATGCGCGCCAGGCGGTCCAGATTGGGCGTGCGGACGACCGGGTGGCCGAGCGCGCCGAGGCAGGCGCCGCGCCACTGGTCTGCGGTGATGAAGAGCAGGTTGGGTCGGGTCACAGGAGGATCAGGCTGATCTGTGGAAAGGCCAAAATCAATCCTAGCACGCCCAGCATGACGAGGGCGAACGGCGCAGCGCCGGCGAAGATGTCGCCGAGGCCGATCCGTGGATCGTCGAGCGTGCTCTTGATGACATAGCAGGACAGGCCGAAGGGCGGCGTCAGCAGGCCGATCTCGACGGCGATCACCGTCACCACGCCGAACCAGATCAGGTCGAGCCCGAAGGACGTGGCGATCGGCAGGGTCAGCGGCAGCACGATCAGCATGATCGATGAGCTGTCGAGGATGGTGCCGAGCAGCAGGATCAGCAGCACGTAGAGCAGCAGGAAGCCGCCGACGCCAAGACCCGCATCGGCCATGCTGGCGACCAGGAACTGGGGCAGGCCGCTCATGGCCAGCATTCTCGTATAGATACTGGCGGCGATGATCAGGAACGAGACGGCGACCGTGACATGCCCGGTCTCGACCAGCACCTGCCAGAAGCGCCGCCAGGTGAGCCGCCGGCGCCCCAGCGCGATCAGCAACGCGCCGGCCGCGCCGACCGCGCCGGCATCGGTCGCATTGAAGAATCCGCCATAGATGCCGCCGAGGACAAGCACGACCAGCACGACGATGGGTGCGACGCGCACCAGCATGTCCAGGGCCGTGAGGTCGGCCATGCCGGATGCGGGCGGCATGGTGCCTCCGACCTGATCCGGATAGCGCCGGGCCACGATCAGGATGCCGGCGGAGAAGGCAAGCGCGAGAAGGATGCCGGGCAGGATGCCGGCGATGAAGAGCGAGCCCACCGATTGTTCGGAAAGGAAGCCATAGAGGATCATCAGCAGGCTGGGCGGGATCAGCATGCCGAGGACGGAGGAGCCGGCGACGACGCCGACCGCGAAGCGCGGCCGGTAGCCGAAGCGGAGCATCTCCGGCACCGCGACCCGCGTGAAGACGGCGGCCGAAGCGATGGAGATGCCGGTGATGGCCGCGAAGATGGCGTTGGCGGCGACCGTGGCGACGCCAAGTCCGCCGCGCAGGCGCCGGAATGCCTGGTTGGCCACCTCGAAACAGTCGCGCCCGATATCGGCCGCCGCCACAAGGAAGCCCATGAGAACGAAGAGCGGCACCACGCCGAAAATGTGACTGGCGATGGCATCGCTCGCCGCCTGGGCGAGCAGCGAGGAGGCGATGCCGGCATCGCCCCTGATCAGCCAGACGCCGGCGAAAGAAAGCAGCGTGAGCGCCACCGCCACGTGCATCCCGGCATAGATCAGCAGCAGCATGAGCAGCAGCGACCAGGAACCGATCTCGATGGCGCTCACGGCAGGCCTCGCATGCGCCGCAGGTCGCTCCAGGCAAGGAAGAGGAAGGTGATGGAGGTGCAGGCGGAGCCGAGCAGGATAAGGAACTTGACCGGCCAGGTGGGCGCCGTGAAATCGCCGATGGCGCCCACATAATCGCCGATCTCCACTGCCTCGATGAAGCGCGGCAGGCTGGCCTGGAAGATGATGGCGAGCAGCACCGCGCCGGCCATGTGGTAGAGCGCCTGCAGGGCATAACCGAGGCGCGGCCGGCGCGCGATCAGGATGCTGATGAGCGCGTCGGCGCGGGTGAAGCGGCCCACCCAGAGCGTGTTGGGAAGCTGCAGGAACACGATGCCGACGATGGAAAGGGCCACCAGCTCGGTGGTGCCGCGCACCGGGGCGTTGAAGAGACTCCGCCCGACGATGTCGCTGTTGATCAGCACCATCAGCGCGAAGATCCATACCGTGCCGATGGCGTTGAGCCAGGCGGTGAAGCGGTCGAAACCGAAGGGCTGCGGACGGCCGTAAGTGTCCGAGGGTCTCGGGTCCGGCAGGTCCGGATCGACGCTGGCGCGGGAGCGCTCCATCGCGGCCGGGGCGGGCTGCGCGGGCAGCCCGCCCGTCGCTTCAGTTCGACCAGTCGCGCGGCAGGGCGACGCCCGCCTTGCGCAGGCCGTCCATATAGCCTTTCAGCACCTGGGTGCCGGGCTGGCCCTTCTTGTCGAGATCGTCGGCCCAGGCCTTTGCCACGTTGGGCAGCGCGTCCGCCCAGCGCTTGCGCTCCGCCGGCGCCAGTTCCGAGATCTTGGCGCCCTGCGCCTCCATCTGCTTGAGCAGTCCGGCCGCCGTTTCCGCCTGGGTGCGGGCGAAGCGCACCGAATATTCCGCCGCCACGTCACGCAGGACCTTCTGCACCTCGGCCGGCATGCGGTCGAAGCGCGCCTTGTTCACGGCGATACCGCCGGCGAACATGGCACCGAAATTGACCTTGGTGATGTAAGGCGCCACCTCATGCACCTTGGCGCCCCAGGCGCCGGTGGAGAAGGTCAGGGTGCCATCGGAGACGCCGGTCTTGATGTCGTTGTAGTAGGTCTGCAAGGTGCCGGCGACGGCGACCGCGCCGGTATCCTTGATCCAGTTGGCCGAGGGCCCCGGCGCGCTGATCTTCTTGCCCTTGAGGTCGTCGATCGTGCGCAGCGGGAAGTTGGTCCAGATGTGATAGCTGTCGAGCGCCGCCCCGCCCAGATAGACGAGACCATTGCGCGCCCAGACATCGTTCATCGCCGGGATGGAGCCCTGCAGGTCGGCCACCAACTTGGTGACGAGGCCGATATCCTCGCTGCCGAAGGGCGTCACATAGGAGACGTTCTGCAGCGGAAACTTCGGTGCCTCGAAGATGGTGCTGACGAAGCCGATATCGGCGATGCCATCCTTGATCGCGCCGCTCTCGGTACCGAGCTTGACCAGCGTGCCGCCATAGGCCTCGGTCCATTCGATCTTGTGCTTGCCGCCTTCGGCGAGGCGCCGGTTGACCTCCGGGATATAGAACTCGGTCATCAGCTTGACCCAGAGGAAGACCGGCGGGTGGCCGGCCGCCGCGGTCATCCTGATGGTCTCGGCCTGGCCGGCCGCCGACCAGAGCAGGGCGGAGCCGGCGGCGAGCGCCGCGAGCTTGAGGCGAATACTGTCGAATTGCATTGTTACCCCCGGTGCGTGTTCCTCTCCCTGGCCAATATTATCCCAGACGCCGCCGCATTCCAGCCTTCCCATTCGCCGCCGGGCGGCGATAATCGCCCTGTCGCCCCCGAATGCTTGGCCGGAGGAGAGGATAATGGCGCGGCGGTTCGTCGATCTGTCCATCTACCTGGAAAACGATGTCGTATCCGATCCGGTGCCGTTCGGCCCGAAGATCACCTATTTCGATCATCAACAGACCTTCGAGCAGATGGCCCCGTTCTTTCCCGGCCTGAAGAAGGAGGACCTGCCCGACGGCGAGGCATGGGCGGTGGAGAAGGTCGAACTCATCACCCATAACGGCACGCATCTGGACGCGCCTTATCATTTCCATTCCACGATGAACCGGGGCGAGCGCGCCATCGCCATCGACGAGGTGCCGCTGGACTGGTGCTTCCAGCCGGGTGTGAAGCTGGATTTCCGCCACTTCCCTGACGGCTATGTGGTCACTGCGAAGGATGTCGAGGCCGAACTCCGGCGTATCGGGCACGAACTGAAGCCGCTCGAGATCGTCGTGGTGAATACCCGCGCCGGCTCGCGCTACGGCAACGACGATTACGTCAATGCCGGCTGCGGCATGGGCTATGAGGCAACGATGTATCTGCTCGAGCGCGGCGTCCGCCTTACCGGCACCGATGCCTGGAGCTGGGATGCGCCCTTCGTCTATACCGCCGAGAAGTACAAGGAGACGCTGGATCCCAGCATCATCTGGGAAGGGCACAAGGCCGGACGCGATATCGGCTATTGCCATCTCGAGAAGCTGCACAATCTCGAGGCGCTGCCGGGCGATGGCTTCACCATCGCCTGCTTTCCGATGAAGATCCGCGGCGCCTCTGCCGGCTGGACGCGCGCCGTGGCGATCTTCGATGAATAGATGCGCCAGGCGTCCGCCGGAATCATGGCACGGCATTCCCTCACCCAACCCTCTCCCAGGGGGAGAGGGCTTCCGCTCTACTCCCTCTCCGAGGGGGAGAGGGCCTGCTGTTTCTCCTTCACCCAACCCTCTCCGAGGGGGAGAGGGCTTCCGCTCTACTCCCTCTCCCTCTGGGAGAGGGCGGGGGTGAGGGCCCATACGAGAGGATCCGGAGCAATGGGTTCCAGGCGACATGACCGAAACTGACGCGGACGGGCGCGCGGAGGAAACGCCATACCGGCTGGAAGAGCAGGTGGGACATCTCTTGCGCCGAGCCCACCAGCGCGCCAGCGCCATCTTCCAGGCCATGATTGGCGACGAGCAGGTCACGCCGACCCAGTATGCCGCCATGGTCAAGCTGCATGATCTGGGAGAACTTTCGCAGAACCATCTGGGCCGGCTCACCGCCATGGACCCGGCCACCACCCAGGGCGTGATGCGCCGTCTGCTCGACCGCGACCTCATCGCCGCCCGCAGCGATCCCGACGACAAGCGCCGGACCTTGCTGAGCCTCTCGCCGAAGGGCCGGGAACTGATCGGCCGGCTCATGGTCAACGGGCCGCTGATCTCCGACGAGACGCTCAAGCCCTTGAACGAGCAGGAACGCAAGACGCTGCTGGCATTGCTCTCCCGCATTTCCTGAGCACGGCGTGCCGAGGCGGCGCGCAATTTACATCACGGCCGCGTGTTGACCTGAATTTGCCGCTTTGAGTGCGGAGCTATGCGCTTTATGTTCCGCGTCGTTTCGCCAGCGGGTCGGCTGGCCTCTTGGCGGAACGGGCTTTTGTATGTATACATACAATTTCCTTGGCCCGCCCTGAACTGACACTCTCGGGATACCTGCCAATGCTCACCCTGGCGCACGGTCTGAACTTCCAGGACCTCTACTGCCGAGACGGCCTGCAGAAAGTGGATGCGGCTTTCCTGGCCCATCTCGGCGCGGCCGATGAAACGCTGCGGGCACGGCTCGAGGCGGCGCGGGCCGAGCCGGGCGAGGCCTGCGACAAGGAAGAGAGCGCGCTTCTCATCGCCCTGGCGCCCCATCTCGAGGATTTCCTGGCGGAGCTGTTCGGCATCCGGTCCGAAGCGCAGGCACTCGCCGCGCGCCACCACGAACTGGCGCCGCTCTACATGGTGAAGCGGCTCTTCGTGCAGCGCCGCGCCATGAAGCAGGTCAAGCCGGCGGAGGCGGCCGGCATCGATGGCGAGGAACTTGGCCGACGCATCGAGGTGCTGATCGGCGCGCCCCTCACCGAACTGGCCTTCGCCCGCGCGGTCACCGAGTGGGAGCGCGACGAGGCGGCCCATGCCGAGGCACTAAGCCTTGCCGCCCGTTACGCGGCCTGGGCGGTGCTGAGCGAGGCCGGCCGCGCGCGCCATGGCAGCGGCATCCTGTTCCGTGTGCCTGCCAAGCTCGACTTCGACCACCTCGTGCCGATCGAATCCCGTGATCATGGCGGGTATGCCGCCTATCACCTGAACGAACATCACCTGCGCCGACGCGAGGGGTTCGCGCTGACCGATCATGGCACCGACCTGGCGGGCGCGCTCGACCAGATGAACTACTGCATCTGGTGCCACAACCAGGGTAAGGATAGCTGCTCGAGGGGCCTGCGCGAGAAGGCGCCGACCGAGGGCTTCAAGAAGAGCCCCTTCGGCGTCACCTTGGCCGGCTGCCCGCTGGAAGAGAAAATCTCCGAATTCCACACGATCAAGGTGGAGGGCCTGTCGCTCGCCGCGCTGGCCATGATCTGCGTCGACAATCCGATGGTGGCGGCGACCGGCCATCGCATTTGCAACGATTGCATGAAGGCCTGCATCTACCAGAAGCAGACCCCGGTCGACATACCGCAGGCCGAAACCCGAACGCTCAAGGACGTGCTGGAACTGCCCTGGGGCTTCGAGATCTACAGCCTGCTCACCCGTTGGAACCCGCTCAATCTCCGCCGTCCGCTACCCCGGCCCGCCACCGGTCGGCGCGTCCTCATTGCCGGCCTCGGCCCGGCCGGTTTCACCCTCTCCCATCACCTGATGAACGATGGCCACACGGTCGTTGCCATCGACGGCCTCAAGATCGAGCCGCTGGCACCCGAGATCGGCGGCGTCGATGCCTTCGGCAACCGCGTGGCGTTCCGGCCGATCCGCGACCTGGCGGAGTTGCGCGAGCCGCTGGGCGAGCGGATCATGGCCGGCTTCGGCGGCGTCGCCGAGTACGGCATCACCGTGCGCTGGGACAAGAACTTCCTCAAGCTGGTGCGCCTGCTGCTGGAGCGGCGGGCGGAGTTCCAGCTCTTTGGCGGCGTGCGCTTCGGCGGCACGCTGACCGCCGACGATGCCTTCGCGCTCGGCTTCGACCATATCGCGCTGGCGGCCGGCGCCGGGCGTCCGACCGTGCTCGAGATGCCGAACGGGCTGGCGCGCGGCGTGCGCACGGCGTCGGACTTCCTGATGGCGCTGCAGCTCACCGGCGCGGCCAAGGCGGATTCCATCGCCAACATGCAGATCCGCCTGCCCGTGGTGGTGATCGGCGGCGGCCTCACCGCCATCGACACGGCGACGGAATCGCTCGCCTATTATCCGCTCCAGGTGGAGAAGTTCCTGGCCCGCTACGAGATCCTGGTCGCCGAGCGCGGCGTCGAGACCGTGCGCCAGCGCTGGAGCGCGGAGGAACGCGAGATCGCCGATGAGTTCATCGCCCACGCCAGGGCCATCCGTGCCGAACGCGAGGCGGCGGCGCGCGAGGGGCGGGCGGCCCGCATCCTCGAACTGATCCAGGGCTGGGGCGGCGTCGTGCTCGCCTATCGCAAGCGTCTGGTGGACAGCCCGTCCTACACGCTCAACCACGAGGAAGTGGAAAAAGCGCTCGAGGAAGGCATCGCCTTCGCCGAGGGGCTGAGCCCGGTGCGGGTCGAGATCGACCGCTACGGCCATGCCAACGCCATCGTCATGGCGCGTCAGGTCAGGGCCGAGGACGGCACCTGGTCGGAGGTGGGCGAGGTGAGCTTGCCCGCGCGCAGCATACTGGTGGCGGCGGGCACCCAGCCCAACACGATCCTGGCGCGCGAGGATGATAGCAATTTCCGCCTCGACGGGCGCTATTTCCAGGCCTGCGACGAGGCGGGCAACCCGGTCCGGCCGGAACGGGCCATCTCCAAGCCGAATCAGGCGCGGGTGCTGCTCTCCCGGCGGCCGGACGGGCGCTTCATCAGCTTCTTCGGCGATCTGCATCCCTCCTACTTCGGCAACGTGGTCAAGGCGATGGGCGGCGCCAAGCAGGGCTACCCGGTGGTGAGCGGCGTGCTGGCGAAGGTGGAACCGAAGAGTCCGCGCAGCAACGCGGACTTCTTCGCCACCTTGAACGACCTGCTGCGCGCGCGCGTGCATGAGGTGATTCGGCTGACGCCGACCATCGTCGAGGTGGTTGTCCGCGCCCCGCTCGCCGCCCGCCGTTTCCAGCCGGGCCAGTTCTACCGGCTGCAGAATTTCGAGACCCGGGCGTTGGTGGCCGAGGGCACGCGGCTCGCCATGGAAGGGCTGGCGCTGACCGGGGCCTGGGTGGATCGCGGGCAGGGCCTGATCTCCACCATCGTGCTGGAGATGGGCGGCTCCTCCGACCTCTGCCTGACCTTGGAACCGGGCGAACCGATCGTGCTGATGGGGCCGACCGGGGCGCCGACCGAAATCCCGTCCGGCGAGACCGTGACCCTGGTGGGCGGCGGGCTCGGCAACGCGGTGCTCTTCTCCATCGGCCAGGCGCTGCGCCGGGCCGGCTCCCGCGTCCTCTATTTCGCCGGCTACAAGAAGATGGTGGACCGCTACAAGGTGGCGGAGATCGAGGCGGCGGCCGACGTCATCGTCTGGTGCTGCGACGAGGCGCCGGGCTTCGCGCCCGGCCGCCCGCAGGACCGGACCTTCGTCGGCAACATCGTGCAGGCCATGGAAGCCTATGCCAGCGGCAAGCTCGGCGAGCAGGCCATCGCCTTTGCGGAAACGGACCGGATCGTGGCCATCGGTTCGGACCGCATGATGGCAGCGGTGGCCATGGCGCGCCATGGCGTGCTGCAACCCCATCTCAAGCCGCATCATTTCGCCATCGGCTCGATCAATTCGCCGATGCAGTGCATGATGAAGGAAATCTGCGCCCAGTGCCTGCAGCCGCATCTTGACCCGGTGACCGGGGAGAGGTCCTATGTCTTCTCCTGCTTCAACCAGGACCAGCCGCTCGATCGCGTGGATTTCGGCGGGCTGGAACAGCGGCTGAAGCAGAACTCGCTGCAGGAGAAGCTGACGGCGCTGTGGATCGACCGCTGCCTGGTCAAGCTCCAGCGCCGGAACGCGGTGGCCTGAAGCGGTTTTGCTGCCGGGGGGCTCCTGGCGCCGGAGGGGAAACGTCGCGGATCGCCAGCCAGGATGCTGTTCAACTCGTTCCCCTTCATTTTCGCCTTTCTGCCCGTAACACTGGCAGGATTCCTGCTCCTTTCGCGGGGCGGGAACCGGTTGGCGGCCATCTGGTGGCTGGTGTTCGCATCGCTGTTCTTCTACGGCTGGTGGGACTGGCGCTATGTGGGCCTGATCGTGCTCACGGTGCTGTTCAACTATGCGCTCGGCAACGATCTGGCGCGGCGCGGGCAGGGCGGCTATCGCCGGGCGCTGCTCGCAGGCGGGGTCGCGGCGAACCTAGCGCTGCTCGGCTATTTCAAGTATGCGATGTTCGTCGCCGGCAACCTGAACTTCCTGTTCGGAACGGATTGGGATGTCGGCCGGATCATCCTGCCGCTCGGCATCTCCTTCTTCACCTTCCAGCAGATCGCTTATCTGGTCGATGCCTACCGCCATCAGGCGGAACGCAGCAGCCTCGCGGAATATGCCCTCTTCGTCACGTTCTTCCCGCAGCTCATCGCCGGCCCCATCGTCCATCACAAGGACACCATCCCGCAGTTCCGCGACGGGCGAACCTTCCGCCCGCGCCTCAACAACTTCGCGGTCGGCCTCACCATCTTCGCCATCGGTCTGTTCAAGAAGACGGTCATCGCCGACGGGCTCGCCTTCTATGCCACGCCGGTCTTCGCGCTGGCCGACCAGGGCGGCAACGTGACGATGCTGGAGGCCTGGAGCGGCGCGCTTGCCTATACGTTCCAGCTCTATTTCGACTTCTCCGGCTATTCCGACATGGCGATCGGCCTTGCCCGCCTGTTCGGCGTCCGCCTGCCGCTCAATTTCTTCTCGCCCTACAAATCCACCAGCATCGTCGAGTTCTGGCGCCGCTGGCACATGACGCTTTCCCGCTTCCTGCGCGACTATCTCTATATCCCGCTCGGCGGCAACCGGGGCGGCGCGGGGCTGCGCTACCGCAACGTGCTGGTGACCATGCTGCTCGGTGGCCTCTGGCACGGGGCGGGCTGGAACTTCGTGCTGTGGGGTGCGATCCATGGCGTGGCGCTCGTCGTCAACCAGCTCTGGGTGGCCTCGGGGCTGCGCCGCCTGCCGCCGCTCATCGCCGGCCTGCTCACCTTCCTGCTCGTGGTCTTCGCCTGGGTCTTTTTCCGCGCCGAGACGCTGGATGGCGCGCTCGCCATCCTGCGCGGCATGATCGGCCTCGGCGGTCTGGCGGAGGGCCGTCGACTGTTGCCTGGAACCGGAGACATCGTGTTTTGCGCCCTAGCGCTCGCCGCTGCCGCCGCGATTGCCTTCCTTGCACCCAACACGGCGGAAATCATGCGACGATATCGCCCGGCGTTGCTCGAAACGCTGCGTGGCAGCCGCCCGGCCGGAGGCCGTCTCTTCCGATGGCTCGTCTGGCGGCCGAGCCTGCCCTGGGCCGTGGCGGTGGGGGGCGCTGCCTCCTTCGCCGTCGCCGCCATTTTCGGTTGGCAATCTGAGTTTCTCTACTTCCAGTTCTGAGGGCGCGAATGCGGGGCAGGCGGGGCATGCGCAGGTACTTGCTGGTGATGGGCGGGATGGTGCTGCTCTCGCTCGCCTTCTGGGGCGCCAGCTACCTGACGCTGGTCCTGACGCGCGAGACCCTGCGGCCGAGCGAAGCGGCAGAGATCGTCGCGCGCGAAGGCGGGCGCTACGGCTCGGTGCTGCGCTATCGTCCCTATCCCTTCAAGCTGGCGATGCTCGAGCGCGAGAAGCCCGAGATCGTCGTTCTCGGTTCCTCCCGCGTGATGATGTTCCGGCAGGAATTCTTCAGCCGGCCGATGCTGAATTTCGGCGGCGCGGTAAAGAGCGTCGAGACCCTTGATGCGGTCGTGAGTCGACTGCGTGAGCGAGGGAGGCCTTCACTGGCCATCGTTGGCGTCGACTATTGGTGGTTCAATGTTCGGCGCGATGATGACGACGCGCTGGACGATATCGCCGATTCAGCCAACCTGACCCTCAAGGATCTGGTGCAACCGGCCGTGTGGCTCTGGGAGAGAAAGCTTCGAATGGCCGATCTCACTGATCTCCTCAAGAGTCTTGGCGAGGCGCCGCTCGGCGTCGGCTTTGCCGCGAAATTTCTCGGCGCAGGTTTTCAGAAGGACGGTTCATATATCTACGGCGCGACCACGCATGGCGCGACCCCCAGTCCTGATCCGCAATTCAGGCGAACCTTGCGGCGCTCGACAGGACCAAAATCGAAATTCACGCTCGATTTCACCTTCAGTGAAGAGGAGTTCCACGAGCTGAGCACCGCCATGCGCAAGCTTGGCGAACTCGCGGGACAAGTCATCGTGCTGCTGCCGCCGGTCGCCGAACCTGTTCTGACGAATCATATGCCCGAAGCCCGCCGCGGGCTCGATCGGCTCATCGAACTCATCAGAGCAGAGGGGTGGCCGCTTGCGGAATATACGGACCCCACGCGCTATGGTTCAGACGCTTGCGAATTCATCGATGGCATGCACGGCGGTGTCGTGACCTATGCCAGGCTGTCGCTGGACATGGCGCGCAGCGATCCGTCGCTTGGGCGTTATTTCGACATGGCGCGACTGGAAGCCATGGTTCGCGAGCGGGCGGGCTTTGCCACCTTGGCGGAGGATCATCCACCCGGACGGAGGGAAACGGACTTTCTCAAGCTCGGGTGCGTGAAGGAATAGGCTTTCGCGCCCTCACCCAACCCTCTCCCAAAGGGCGAGGGCTCACTTTCTTCTCCGTCACCCAACCCTCTCCCAAAGGGCGAGGGCTCACTTTCTTCTCCCTCACCCAACCCTCTCCCAAAGGGCGAGGGCTCACTTTCTTCTCCCTTACCCAACCCTCTCCCAAAGGGCGAGGGCTCACTTTCTTCTCCCTCACCCAACCCTCTCCCAAAGGGCGAGGGCTCACTCTTTATCTCCCTCTCCCGCTTCGCGGGAGAGGGTCGGGGTGAGGGTGGCTTCAGACGCTGTAGTACATCTGGAACTCGATCGGATGGGGCGTATGCTCGAAGGCATAGACCTCTTCCATCTTGAGTTCGATATAGGCATCGATCAGGTCGTCGGAGAAGACGCCGCCCTTCTTGAGGAAGGCGCGATTCTTGTCCAGGCTTTCCAGCGCCTCGCGCAGGCTGCCGCAGACCTGCGGCACGTTCTGCAGCTCCTCGGGCGGCAGGTCGTAGAGGTTCTTGTCCATCGGATCGCCCGGATGGATCTTGTTCTCGATCCCGTCGAGGCCGGCCATCAGCATGGCCGCATAGGCGAAGTAGGGATTGGCCGCCGGATCGGGGAAGCGGATCTCGACGCGCTTGGCCTTCGGCGAGGTGGCGAAGGGGATGCGGCAGGAGGCCGAGCGGTTGCGCGAGGAATAGGCGAGCAGCACCGGCGCCTCGAAGCCCGGAATCAGCCGCTTGTAGCTGTTCGTGGTCGGGTTGGTGAAGGCATTGATCGCCTTGGCGTGCTTGATGATGCCGCCGATATAGTAGAGCGCCAGATCCGACAGGTCGGCATAGCCTTTGCCGGCGAAGAGCGGCTTGCTCGCCTTCCACAGCGACTGGTGCACATGCATGCCCGAGCCGTTGTCGCCCTTGATCGGCTTCGGCATGAAGGTCGCCGTCTTGCCGTAGGAATGGGCCACGTTGTGGACCACGTACTTGTAGATCTGCATGACGTCGGCACAGCGCAGCAAGGTGCCGAACTTGACGCCGAGTTCATGCTGGGACGGCGCCACCTCGTGGTGATGCTTCTCGACCGGCACGCCCATGTCGGCCATGACGGATAGCATCTCGCCGCGCAGGTCATTGCCCTGGTCGAGCGGAGCGACGGGGAAATAGCCGCCCTTGACCGGCGCGCGGTGGCCGAAATTGCCGCCCTCGTAGACCTTGCCGGTGTTGTAGGGCCCTTCGATGTCGTCGAGCATCACCGAGGTCTCGTTCATCGAAACCTTGTAGCGGACATCGTCAAACACGAAGAACTCGGCCTCCGGGCCGAAATAGGCGGTGTCGGCAATGCCTGTGTACTTGACGTAGGCTTCGGCGCGCTTGGCGAGCGAGCGCGGATCGCGGCTGTAGCCTTCCTTGGTGGCGGGTTCGAGCACGTCGCAGAACAGGACCATCATCGACTGCGCCGAGAAGGGGTCCATGGTCGCCGTCGCCGGATCGGGCATCAGCATCATGTCCGACTCGTTGATCACCTTCCAGCCGGCGATCGAGGAACCATCGAACATGATGCCTTCCTCGAAGGTCTCCTCCTCGATCATTCCGGCATCCATGGCCAAGTGCTGCCACTTGCCGCGCATGTCGGTGAAGCGGAGATCCACGTACTTGACGTCCTTCTCCTTGATCATCTTCAGAACGCTTTTCGCATCGGACATTTTCGTGTTCCTGGTCTGCTCGTTGCTCGATTGGTGATGTGCCTCCGGACCCGCGCCGTTCCGGTGGGGCGGGGTGAGATCAGATTGCCTCGCCGCCCCGCTCCCCGGTGCGGATGCGGATGGCTTCCTCGACATTGGTGACAAAGATCTTGCCGTCGCCGATCCGCCCCGTCCGCGCGGCCTGCTGGATGGCCTCGACGGCGCGTTCGACCTGGTTGTCCTCCAGGACGACCTCGATCTTCACCTTGGGCAGGAAATCGACCACGTACTCGGCCCCGCGATAGAGCTCGGTATGGCCCTTCTGCCGGCCGAAGCCCTTGGCCTCGGTGACCGTGATGCCCTGCAACCCGATCTCGTGCAGGGCCTCCTTCACTTCGTCCAGCTTGAACGGCTTGATGATGGCTTCGATCTTCTTCATCAGCTTGTCACTTCTCGTGCGAGTAATGCCAACGCGGCCCGTGGGCCGCGACCTGTCCAGAAGCATGGTTTGTGCCAAGGGCGGCGAGGGGCCGCTTCCCCGGCTTCGGGGCATTCCGAGGCCGCCCGGGCAGCGAATTGGTGCCAGGAATGACCGCATTTTAGGCAGTCTGCATGATTGTTGGGCGATGGGGGCGAACTCCGCCGCCGAGCCACTCTCCAATTCGGCGTATTGCTTCTGAGATATTCTCGGAGGAGTTGGCATAGGAGAAGCGGATATAGCCTTCTCCCATTTCGCCGAAGCTGGTGCCGGCGATCGTCGCCACCCCCACTTCCTCCAGCAGGCGGTCCTGCATTTCGCGGGCGGCGAAACCGGTCGCCGCGATGTTCGGGAAGGCATAGAAGGCGCCGCCGGGATCGACGCAGCGAAAGCCTGGCAGGCGGTTGAGGGCACCGACGATCAGCCGCCGCCGCTCCTCGAACGCCCGCATCATGCGGTCCACCGAATCCTGCGGCCCGGTGAGGGCGGCAAGGCCGGCGAACTGGGTCGGGGCGTTGACGCAGGAATGGACGTTGATGGCAAGCCTCGTGGCCAGTTCCGCCAGGCCCTTCGGCCATAGCCCCCAGCCGAGCCGCCAGCCGGTCATGGCGTAGGTCTTGGACCAGCCATCCAGCAGGATCAGTCGGTCGCGGATCGCCTCGTAGGGCAGCAGGCTCGCATGCGCCTGGTTGCCATAGACCATGCGGGCATAGATCTCGTCGGACAGGACCGCCACCTGCGGATGGCGTTCGAGCCCGGCCACGAGCCGGTCGAGTTCCGCCTTCGGCACCACGCCGCCGGTCGGATTGGCCGGCGAATTGACGATCAGCAGGCGCGTGCGCGGCGTGATCTTTTCCAGGACCTCTTCCGCCGAGAAGGAGAAGCCGTTCGCCTCGTGCAGCGGATAGGGCACCGGCGTCGCGCCGGAGAAGCGCACCACCGACTGATAGATGGGAAAGCCCGGATCGGGGCAAAGGATCTCCGCCCCCGCCTCGCCGAACATCAGCATGGCGAAGGCCATGGTCACCTTGCCGCCCGGCACGATCACGATGTCCTCGGGGCTGACCTCGACGCCGCGGCGGGCGGCGATGTCGGCGGCCACCGCCTCGCGCAGCGGCAGGATGCCGTTGGCGGGCGTGTAGCCGTGATGGCCGTCGGAGAGCGCCTTGCGCCCGGCCTCGACGATATAGGGCGGTGTCGGAAAGTCCGGCTGGCCGATGCCGAGATTGATGATGGAGCGCCCCTGCCTTGCGAGTTCCCCGGCGCGCGCCAGCACCTCGAAGGCGCTTTCCGTGCCGAGCAGGGCCATGCGGCTGGCGATTCTGAGCAAGAAATCCCCCTTGTTTGGCGCGCGTGCCGTCGCGACCTGCGGTTTATGCCACAGCCGGGCCGGCCTGTCCCTCCCCCTGCGCCGCCGCCGCGCCGGGGCAAGGTTCGGCCCTTGCCGGCGGGCCGGGCTTTACGGCATTGTGCGGCCCTCTTCTTCCACAAGTCCGGCCCCCTCCCGTGAAGCCCTTCAACCGCATCCTGTCCGGCTATGGCACGACCATCTTCGAGGTCATGTCGCGGCT